>NZ_DASZTJ010000168.1:0-10789 GCF_035548235.1 Rhodopila sp. | reverse complement strand
AAGGGACACGGTGACCGGGGCTGGACCGCCCCCTCAACGTCGCGGGCGGGCGCAATAACACGCCCGCCCGCTTGCCGCAACACGTTCTCTGACCAAAACCCGCTCAGCCCAGCGCGTCGATCTCGCGCCGCAAGGCCGCCGCTCGCGGACTCGCGACGCCGCCGAACAGCACCTGATGGATCGTCACGCTCCGGCCGTAGTACTGCGCCGTCATGTCAGGCTCCGCCTTGATGATCGACCCGTTCAGCGTCAGGCCGCCGTACAGGCCGGTCGAGGACGACCAGACCACCACATCCGGCAGCGTCGCGCCGCCGATCGCGCCTTCCACGCCCGAACCCAGCGTCACCACCGAGATGCCGGCCTGCGCGCCGAGCTTGAACTGGTCGTGCAGGACCCCGTCGACGGCCTTCTGGGTCATCAGCAGCATCACCACCTCCGACTGCTCCAGCCCGACCTGCAGGCCGAAGGAGGCAGATCCCAGCGCATAGAACGCCGGGTCGCTCCAGCCACGCTTGCCGCGGGCCATCAGGACGCCGTTGCCGCCTTCCCCGCCGATGAAGAAGCCGCCTTTGACCAGCTTGGGCACGATCATCACCGCCTTCGCCTCGCGCAGCAGCGTCTTCGCGTTCCCGAACGCCTTGTCGTGCCGAAGGTCGGCCAGCACCTTGCGGGCGCCGTCCACGGTCACCTGCTGGCTGGTCTGGGCCTGCGCGAGCGGAACCGCGACAAGGGGCGCGGCCAGGAAGACCGAACAAAATACTAAAGCGGAGCGGAGTTGTTTTAATCCAATTCTTGCCAGCATGGTCGGATTCCTTGCGATATTCCAAGACAACGCCGCAGCGTCAGCCTGGATATTTCATTGCAGGCATGAAGATTGTAGGTTTGCGGGGATAACGAAGGCGCGATGACCATCAACCGGCGGTGAAGCGAAACGGCGCAGGGACGCGCCGGTCTCCATTGCCCCTGGACAGGCTGCGTGACGCTGATGACGAAACGATGTGCCTCCCAGGTATTCCCCGTGGGCGGGAACCGCATCACCCTGCGTCCAGCACCTCCCGCAACTCATCCAGCGCCGCGGGGTCCTCGATCGTCGGCGGAACCGGCGCCGCCTCCCCGTCCGCGATCTTCCGGATCGTCGCCCGCAGAATCTTCCCCGACCGCGTCTTCGGCAATCGAGGCACAACCCGTGCGTCCTTGAACGCCGCCACCGGACCGATCCGCTCGCGCACCAGGGCGACCAGTTCCGCCGCCACCTCTGCTTCCGGCCGGTTCACCCCGGCCTTCAGCACCACCAGCCCGATCGGCGCCTGTCCCTTCACCGCGTCCTTCGCCCCCACCACCGCGCATTCCGCGACGTCGGGGTGGGAGGCCAGCACCTCCTCCATCGAACCGGTCGACAGCCGGTGGCCGGCGACGTTGATGATGTCGTCCGTGCGCCCCATCACCCAGACATCGCCGTCTTCGTCCACCACGCCGGCATCGCCGGTGCGATACCAGCCGGGGAAGTCGGACAGGTAGGCGGTCCGGTACCCCTCCTCGTTCTCCCAAAGCGTCGGCCCGCAGCCTGGCGGCAGCGGCAGTTTCAGCGACAGGTTGCCCGACGCGCCGCGCGGCAGCACCGCGCCGTTATCGTCCAGCGCATGCAGGTCATAGCCCGGGCACGGCCGCCCGCCGGAGCCCGGCTTGAACGGGAACAGCCCGAACTGACGGAAGCCGGCGGTGATCGGCCAGCCGGTCTCGGTCTGCCACCAGTGATCGACGATCGGCCTGCCCAGCAACTCATGCGCCCAGATCCCGGTCGGAGGATCGCAGCGCTCGCCCGCGAGGTACAGCGCTTCCAGGCTCGACAAGTCGTGCCGTTTCGCCAGGACACCGTCCGGGTCCTGCTGCTTGATCGCGCGCATGGCGGTCGGAGCAGTGAACAGAACCTTCGCCTTGTGCGCGGCGATCACCCGCCAGAACGCGCCGGCATCGGGCGTGCCGACCGGCTTGCCCTCATACATGATCGATGTGCAGCCGCGCAGCAGCGGTGCGTAGACGATATAGCTGTGGCCGACGACCCAGCCGACGTCGGAGGCGGTCCACCAGACGTCGCCGGCATCGACGCCGTAGATCATCTTCATCGAGTTCCACAGCACGACGGCATGCCCGCCATTGTCGCGCA
This sequence comes from Rhodopila sp., assembly GCF_035548235.1. Taxonomy (GTDB): domain Bacteria; phylum Pseudomonadota; class Alphaproteobacteria; order Acetobacterales; family Acetobacteraceae; genus Rhodopila. The sequence goes on along the minus strand of NZ_DASZTJ010000168.1, from coordinate 8,625 downwards.
CCACGCCTTTCGGCCGCCCGGTCGTGCCGGAGGTGTAGAGGATGTACAGCGGATCGGTCGCCGGCACCGGCACGCAGCCGTGCGGTTCCGCCGCCGCCACCGCGTCCCGGAAATCGTGGTCGCGGCCGGCGGTCATTGGCGCCTCGGCCTGCGGGCGCTGCAGGATCAGGCATGCATCCGGCTTGTGCGGCGAAAGCTGGATCGCCGCGTCCAGCAACGGCTTGTACTTGACCACGCGCCCCGGCTCCAGCCCGCAGGACGCCGAGACGATCACCTTCGGCTTGGCATCGGCGATGCGGGTGGACAACTCCGCCGCCGCGAAGCCGCCGAACACCACCGAATGCACGGCGCCCAGGCGCGCGCAGGCCAGCATGGTGAACGCCGCCTCCGGCACCATCGGCATGTAGATCACCACCCGGTCGCCCCGGCCGACGCCCAGCGCCGCCAGCGCGCCGGCGATCTTCGCCGTTTCGGCCAGCACCTCGGCGTAGGTGAAGCGGCGGATGCTGTCGGTCATCGGGCTGTCGTGGATCAGCGCGACCTGGCCGCCTCGTCCGCCCTCCACATGTCTGTCCAGACAATTGTAGCAGGTATTCAGTTCGGCGCCCGCGAACCACTGGCCGAACGCACCCATCGACGGGTCGAAGACCTTGTCCCAGGTCCGGCTCCAGGTGATGCCTGCCGCTTCGCCGGCCCAATACGCGGCCGGATCGCGAAGCCAGTCCGCGTAGGCATCGGCATAGCTGTTCGCTTGGGTCATGCCGCGTTCCTCCCTTTTCGCTGTTTGTCCGGCGCGACCTCCCAGCGGTCAAGCCTATTGCTCAACGACAGACTTGCATGTCCGCGTGCGGAATGGTTTCTGCGGACCGACATTTCAGGAGGGAATGATGCAGATCAATGGTCTGGCCGCGCTGGTAACCGGCGGCGGCTCCGGTCTCGGGGCCGCGACGGCGGAGCATCTGGCAAGCCTTGGCGCCCGCGTGGCCGTGGCCGACATCAACCAGGCCGCGGCGCAGGCGACCGCCGGCCGGATCAGCGGTCTCGGCATCGGCTGCGACGTCGCCGACGCCGCGTCCGCCGAGGCCGCCTTCGCCGCCGCCCGCGCCGCGCACGGACCGGTCCGCATCCTGGTGAACTGCGCCGGCGTCGGCACCGCGGGACGCATCCTCGGCCGCGACGGGCCGCTGAAGCTGGAAGCGTTCGAGCGGGTCGTCCGCATCAACCTGATCGGCAGCTTCAACATGCTGCGCCTCGCCGCCGCCGAGATGGCGGAAACCGACGCGCTGGAGGAAAACGAGCGGGGCGTGATCGTCAACACCGCCTCGGTCGCGGCCTATGAAGGCCAGGTCGGCCAGCCCGCCTACGCGGCGTCCAAGGGCGGTGTCGTCGGCATGACGCTGCCCGCCGCGCGCGAACTGGCCCGTGTCGGCGTGCGCGTGATGACGATCGCGCCGGGCCTGTTCCACACCCCGATGGTGGACGCCCTGCCGCCCGAGGTGCAGGCCAGCCTGGGCGCCAGCATCCCCTACCCGCCCCGTCTGGGCCGGCCGTCGGAATACGCCGCGCTGGTCGAGCACATCGTCCGCAACCGGTTCCTCAACGGCGAGGTCATCCGCCTGGACGGCGCGCTGCGGATGCAGCCGCGGTAGCCGGTCGGCGCGCCCGGTTCAGGCGGGCGCGATCACCGCCGGCACCGTCGGTCCCGTCTTCGTGGTCGCCACCCAGCGCAGCGTGCCGACATGGCTGCACACCGGGCATTTCGGCTGCCATGCCACCGGTTCCGCACTGCAGTTCGTGCACAGCCAGTGTGGGTCCGGCTCCGCCGTCGCGGCCGCGCGCAGCGCCGCCCGCTGCGCCTGCCGGCCGGCCTCGGTCTCGCCGTGCTCCTGCTCCTCCAAGTCGGCCAGCAGCAAATAGACCCGCCGCTGGTTGACGCCGTGGGCGCGTGCGGCCTCGATCTGCATGCGCGCCTCGGTCGTCACGCCGGCATCCAGGGCGGCCTGGGCCACCAGCAGACGGCTTTCGGGATGGGTCGGGTTGCGCTCGACCAGCCGCTTGGCGGCTTGCAGGCGGCCCATCTTGTCCGTCTCCGTCGCCAGCATCAGCGCCGCGAAGTCCGGATGCGGCGCCCTCGCCCATGCCTCCTGGATCGTGGAGCGGGCGCGGCCGTCATGCCCCGCCAGCCGAAGCCGCTGGGCATAGGTCACCACGGCCGGTGCGAAGGTCGGATCTTCCCGATACGCCTTGCGTGCATACTCCAGCGCCCGTTTCGGATCGCTCTCCGCCTCCGCCGCGGCAATATAGTAGACGACCCGCCGCGGATCGGATCCGATCAGGTCCAGTGCATCGGCCCAATTATCCGTCTGCAGCGCCAGTTCGGCGCGTTGCTGGCGCAGCCAGGCCGTGCCGGGATGCGCCATTTCCGCCTGCCGCGCGAGTGCCGTCGCTTCCGCCCAGTCGCGCCGCTCGATCGCCTGGCGCATCAGGCCGCGATAGCCCAGGAACTGCCCTTCCGGCTGCTTGACCAAGGCACGGAACGCAGATTCGGCCTCGTCTTCCCGGCCCTCCAACCGACCGGCTTCGGCCGCCAGCAGCAAGGTCTGCGGATTGTCGCCCAGCAGCCGCCGCGCGCGTCGGGCGGACCGCCGTGCCTCGGCTTGCTCACCGGACGCGAGGGCGACGAGGACGCGGTTGAGCGCCCGCTGCCCTACCCGCATCCGATGTGCACGCCGCCAGCGGGCGGTCGTGCCGGGCAGGAACCAGAGACCGACCAGCAGCCGCAGCAGCAGGACGACCGCGAACAGCAGGACCACGATGCCCAGGATCGCGACCGGCACCGACGTCTCGACGTCATAGGGGCCGAACGACGCCGAGACATGGCCGCTGATGCCGGCCAGAAGCCAGACGACCGTGACGATGACGATGCCGACGATCAGGGCAGCCAGCAGCCTGCGCATCAGGCCTGCCCCGCCATCGAGGCCAGCGCCGCTCGGGCCGCCAGCAGCGATTGCGCGTCATCCAGCCAGCCCGCCATCGCCTTCCTGGACGCATCGGGCAGCGGCGCCAAGGCGGCAACCGCCTTGTTCAAGTCCCCGGCTTCCAGCGCCGCCTGCGCGGCGGCGAGCGCGACCGAGGACTGGTTGCCCACGATCACCTCGTTCCCCTGCTTGACCGTCACCAGCCCCTGAACCCGTTCCCACACGCGCCGCAGGAACGGCGTGTTCGTCAGATAGGGCTGCTGCGCGGCGAGCGCGGCCTGCCGGGCCGCCGGGAACGCCAGGCGCAACTGCGCCTCGGTCGGCGGCGCGGCATGCGCGTATTTCGCCAGCGCCGGCGGCGCGCCGGGCAGGTCGCCCACCGGCTGGCCTGCGTTCAGGGCGATCGTCGCGTCCTGCAGCCGCGCCAGCTTGGCGACGCGCGCCTGCATCGCATCGGAGTTGTTCGACGTGCCTTCCAGTTTCGCGACCCGCGCCGACAGGTCGTCGAGCGCCTGCTTGCTGCCGTCCTGCACGGATTGCAGCCGAGCGGTCAGCCCCTCGATCCGTCCGGCCATCACGTCCAGCCGCTGCGCCACCTGGGCCGGATCAGCGTTCTGCCGCGCCTCCAATGCCTCGACGCGAGCGGCGAGCTTGGCAACGTCGCCGGGGGAGGCAGCAGGCGGCGGGACCGGCCGTGCCTCAAGCTGGCGCAGGCGGGCGTCGAGCGAGGCAATCCGTTCGTTGGCGTCGCGCACCTGGGCCGGCACGGACGGATTGAGCCATACGATGACCAGGCCGATCAGCAGGATCACGAACCCGATGGCGCAGAGCGCCGGCAGCAGGTCGCCACCGGTCACCGGCCGCCGGCCGGGCGGAGCGGAGGGAGGTGGATTGCCCCCGCCCCCCGCGTATGACGGCTGCTCGGACGACGGTCCCACGACCGGCGGCTCTGAGCCCGGTGGTTCCGAGGCTGCCGTTCCCGCCGTCGCCGACTCCGATGGCGGCGGTTCCGGAACCGGTTCGGACACGCCCTCATGATGCGGCACCGACGACACCGGCTCCATCACGGGGACAGCGGCCCCAGGTTCGAGAATTTCAGCGGGGGAGTCCTTGGCGTTTCTTTCATTCATCGCAGTAGCTCAAGCATTGCGTCCTGGTTGGGCCGAAGGGCGGTGCGGACCCGTCGCCATGGGAGGCGCCTTAATGCCATGGCTGTCCGCTCGCTGATAGACACCGCTTCGACAGTGGAGAGGGTTTCGGCGACCCCCGCCTTCCGGACCAGCCGGATAAACTGCCGAGCGGTCTCGGCCGAAAAAAACAGCGCGAAGCGGACTGTCCGGCGGTGCAGCGCAAGGACGGCGGCCTCGGGCAGGGTCGCGACCCCGTCGGCTTGGTAGGCCACGCGCCGGACAACGCGCCATCCCCTGTCGCGAAGGGCCATGGACAGCGGTGCGCCCTGGCCGCGGCCGACCGGAAGGAACAGCGTCTGTCCTCGCGCACCGATCGTCGCCGCGATCAGGTCCGGCAAGGCGGCGGCATCCGCGTCGGCATCGACGACCCTTGTGAAGCCGGCCTCCCGCGCACGCCGGGCGGTGGCCGATCCCACCGCGAAGGCGGGATTGGCATGGCAGGCGGGCGGACAGGCCGGTGCGGCATTGCCGCTGGTCAGCACGGTCGCCACGCAGGCGGCCGGTACCTCGACCGGCTGGCCGGTCGGGGTGATCGCGAGCACCGGCGCTACGATCGGCGTCAGGCCAAGTTCGGCGACCTTGCGGGCGGTCTGGCTGGCGCCGGGCTCCGGCCTGGTGATCAGCACACCCCCCATGCCATCGCCCCACGCCATCGCTCTTGCCAAACCTGTCCTGCTTGTCTTGATAACCAGCTTCGGCGCGGTTTTCCATCGGCCGATGACGCAGCGGAGTCGGGATGGGTACAGTCGGCGGAAAAGGTGCGGTCCTCGGCATCGAGACGTCGTGCGACGAGACGGCGGCGGCGGTGCTGGACCGTGACGGCCGAGTGCTGGCGGAGACGGTACTGAGCCAGTTCGCCGACCACGCCCCCTATGGCGGCGTGGTGCCGGAGATCGCGGCCCGTGCACATCTGCGCTACCTGTCGACGCAGGTGTCGCATGTCATGCGTACCGCCGGGCTCGCGCCGGCGGACCTGGCCGCGATCGCCGCGACGACCGGGCCGGGGCTGATCGGCGGGCTGATCGTCGGCTGCCAGTTCGGCAAGGGCATGGCGCTGGGCGCCGGCAAGCCGTTCCTGGCCATCAACCACCTGGAAGCGCACGCCTTGACCGCCCGCCTGCCGGGCCTGACCGACGGCGGCGCGCCGTTTCCTTATTTGCTGATGCTGCTGTCCGGCGGGCATTCCCAGTGCATCGCCGTGCTGGGCGTCGGCCGCTACGTGCGCCTGGGCAGCACTGTGGACGACGCGGCGGGTGAGGCCTTCGACAAGGTGGCCAAGCTGCTGGGCCTGGGCTGGCCGGGCGGGCCGGCGCTGGAACGGCTCGCAGCCGGCGGGGATCCGGACGCGTTCCCCCTGCCCCGTCCCATGCTGCGCCGGCCGGGCTGCGATTTCAGCTTCTCCGGCCTGAAGACCGCCGTCGCGCAGCTTGCCGCCGGCCCTTTGTCGGACGGCCGTCGCGCAGACCTTGCGGCCAGCTTCCAGCACGCGGTGACGGATGTGCTGGCGGACCGGGCCTCCCACGCCATGGCGATGATGCGGGAACGCCATCCCGAGGCACGGCTGCTGGTCGTGGCCGGGGGGGTCGCCGCCAACGCGGCGATCCGGACCGCGCTGACGCACGCGGCCGAGGCGGCGGATTTCCGGCTGGTCGCGCCGCCGGTGCGGCTATGCTCCGACAACGCCGTCATGGTCGCCTGGGCCGGCATCGAACGCTTGCGGCTGGGGATCGCCGACGGAATGGACACAGCCCCCCGGCCGCGCTGGCCGCTGGCAGAATTGGCGGGATCGAGCGGGTCGGGGCGACGTTGAGGAGGGCCGGATGAACTACCGCCATGCCTTCCACGCCGGTAATTTCGCCGATTGCTTCAAGCATGCGCTGCTGGTGGCGCTGCTGGACAACCTTGCACGCAAGCCGACGCCGTTCTGTGTCATGGACACGCATGCGGGATCGGGTCGCTACGACCTGTCCGCCGACGCCGCGCAGCGGACGGCGGAGGCGGAGGGTGGCATCCTGCGCCTGCTGTCGAACCGGGACGGCGCCGGACCGCTGGCCTCGTATCTGGGCTTGGTCACCCAGTTAGGCCTCTATCCCGGATCGCCGATGATCATCCGCGCCCTGCTGCGTCCCGGCGACCGGCTGGTCTGTTGCGAGAAACAACCGGAGGAAGCCGCCGCGCTGAAGCGCCTCTTCCGCCACGACCCCCAGGTCGAGGTCCATGCGCGGTCGGGATGGGAAGCGCTGGGGGCGCTGTTGCCGCCCCGGGAAAAGCGCGGGCTCGTGTTCATCGACCCGCCGTTCGAGGCGCGGGACGAATTCACCACGCTGGTCGCGGCGCTGAAGACCGGCCACGCCCGCTTCTCCCATGGCATCCATGCGGCCTGGTACCCCGTCAAGCAACTGGCGGCGGTGCACGGGTTCCACGCCGACATGAAAGCCTCTGGCCTGCGCGACGTCGTGACGATCGAGATGCATCTGCGCGACCCGGTCGGATCGGAGCGGTTGAACGGCTGTGGGATGCTTGTGATCAACCCGCCCTATCGGTTTACGGACATCGCCAGGACGCTTGTCGAAGCCGTCCTGGAGGGGCTGGGTACGGCGGAGCCGGGCGCTGGCGTCCATGTGCTGAGGCTCGCCGATGAGTGACCATGTCACCGTGGTCGGCGCCGGCGCCTGGGGTACCGCGCTGGCGATCCAGGCGCACCGGGCGGGCCGGATGGTCACGCTGGTCGCGCGGCCCGCCGCGGCCGCGGCGATCGCGGTATCGCGGACCAATGCCCGCTTGCCCGGCATCACGCTGCCGGCCGGCATACGGGTGGCGGACGGGATGCCCGACGCCGGCGACCTGGTGCTGTGGGTGGCGCCGATGCAGCACCTTCGCGACTCTTTGCGGACGCATCGGCCAACGGGCGTGCCGGTGGTGGTCTGCGCCAAGGGGGTCGAGCGGCAGACCGATCGCCTGCCGCTGGAAGTGCTGGCCGAAGTGGCGCCAGACTGCCCCGGCGCCATCCTGAGCGGTCCCAATTTCGCGCACGAGATCGCGCTGGGTCTTCCGGCCGCCTCGGTCGTCGCGGCAGCGGATGCCGCGTTGCGGGACCGGATCGCGGCGACCCTGTCGACCGGTACGTTCCGCCTCTACGGCAACGACGATCCGGTCGGCGCCCAACTCGGCGGCGCGGCGAAGAACGTGATCGCGATCGCGGCGGGCGCGGTGATCGGCGCCGGGCTGGGGGAAAACGCCCGTGCGGCCCTGGTCACGCGCGGGCTGGCGGAACTGCGCCGGCTGGTCGCGGCCGTCGGCGGCAAGGCCGAGACCGTGATGGGCCTGTCGGGCCTGGGCGACCTGTTGCTCACCTGCACCGGTCCCTCCAGCCGGAACTTCGCCTTCGGCCATGCGCTCGGACGCGGACAAGGCGTGGCGGAGACGCTGGCGGCCAGCGCCGGGGTCGTGGAAGGCGCCTCCACCGCCGAGGCGCTGCTGGCCCGGGCCGGCGCGGTGGAACTGCCGATCTGCCGCGCGGTGGCGGATGTGATCGCCGGGCGGTGTTCGCTGGCAGAGGCGATGCAGGCGCTGCTGTCGCGGCCCAGACGGGATGAGTGAATTGGGAAGCACGGACCTGGGCGAATTCGGGCCACCGGTGCCTCGCGCGTCGCGGCCGGGCGTCGACATAGGTGGATGGGTCGCCCGGGCGTCCCACCCGTCATGGTCGGCGTATCCCGGCGCCTGTGCGCCACGCCCGACCACGGCGCGGCAAGGTTCCCGCCGCATTGAGGTAGCGTCGGTGCAGCCCCGCGTGCTCTCTGCCTCCCCATGCTGAAGAACATCCTGACGGTCGGCGGCTGGACGCTCGCGAGCCGGATCCTGGGCTTCGCCCGCGACATGCTGATCGCCGCCCTGGCCGGCACCGGACCGGTGGCGGATGCGTTCTTCGTCGCGCTGAAACTCCCGAACCTGTTCCGCCGCCTGTTCGGCGAGGGCGCGTTCAACGCCGCTTTCATCCCCGAATTCACCGGCATCCTCCACGCCGAGGGTCGTCCCTCTGCCAAGCAGTTCGCCGAGGAAGCCTTCGCCGTCATGACCTTCTGGCTTTGCCTGCTGACCATCGCGGGCGAAGTGTTCATGCCGCAACTGATGCTGGTCCTGGCGCCGGGGTTTTCCGAAGACCCGGCGAAGTTCGACCTTGCGGTGTCGCTGTCGCGGATCACCTTCCCCTACCTGCCGCTGATCTGTCTGGCCGCCCTGGTGTCCGGCGTGCTGAACGGCTTGGAGGCGTTCACGGCCGCTTCCGCGTCCTATGTGCTGTTCAACATCGTTTCGATCGCCTGCATGCTGTGGCTGACGCCGTTCGTGCCGACGGTCGGGCACTCCCTGTCCTGGGGCGTCACCGCTGCCGGCGTGCTGCAGTTGGCGTTACTGATGATCGCGCTGCGCCGGCATGGGATGGCGTTGCATATCCC
>NZ_DASZTJ010000167.1:0-6783 GCF_035548235.1 Rhodopila sp. | reverse complement strand
TGCTGGACCGGCCCGTGCACTTGTTTCTCAACGTCAAGGAACGCAAGGGCTGGGACGAGGAAGGGGCGCGTCTGCGGGCGATCGGCCTGGAGGATCCTGGCAAGGCTGGATAGCCGCGCAGCCGGTAGTAGCCGATGCGTTCGAGAGCCGTGGACGCGCGACGGTCGTCACTGATCGCCGATCCGCGCGATTTGGGCAGAGCAACCTGGGACGGAACGGGCAGGTGTCGTGCGGGCGGGTAGGGACAACGGAACCGCAAAGCACGCCGAACACGCAAATGGGGGACTGTCGGGATCGGCTTGATGCCCTGTCCAGGCAGGTTATCGGCTGCGCCTTGACGGTGATGCGTACTCGATAGCCGATGCGTTCGAGAGCCGTGGACGCGCGACGGTCGTCACTGATCGCCGATCCGCGCGATTTGAGCAGAGCAACCTGGGACGGAACGGGCAGGTGTCGTGCGGGCGGGTAGGGACAATGGAACCGCAAAGCACGCCGAACACGCAAATGGGTGACTGTCGGGATAGGCTTGATGCTCTATCCAAGCAGGTTATCGGCTGTGCCTTGACGGTGATGCGTACCCCGGGGGACCGGGTTCTTCGAGAAAGTCTATGAGAACGCTTTAGTGCATGCGTTGCGCAAAGCGGGGGTCGCGGTCGCGCAACAACATCGCATGGTCGTTCGCTACGATGATGTCGTGGTCGGGGATGATACCGGGAACCTGCTGGTGGGGAACATCGTTCTGTAGAATTGAAGGTCACCAGGGTGACCGACGACATTCGTCGGGCGCAGGGCCTGAATGACCTGAAAGCCACGATTGAAAACCACGGGCCTGCGTCCGTGCCGACGGCTCGATTTCGGCAAGCTCCGCCTTGAGATCAAGCGAATAGTCCGGGCCTTCTAAGACAGTCGGCGGACTTTGCGTGTTCGGCGTGCTTTGCGGTTCCATTTCCATGGAACCCCCTGCCCCGCCGACAACCCTCCCACCAAGCTGGCCCCAACGGCCCGACCTGCACAAACCGTCGGCGGTCCCAGCCAGGCGACTGACCGCCTTGATGATCGCGTGCTCCGCGGCCAGCAGCACGCCATGGGGCGGGAGCCGAAATTCAAACCGAGACACGACCCCCTCTCCAGTTGCCTGGATGACCGGACCTGGTTGAGATAGCCCCGGATGTAGAGACGGAGCATGTCGCCCGGTCGATAGCCTGGCCATGGCGGCGGCCAGTACGCGCGTCGCCATGGCCGGGCTGATGGCGGGGGCCGTTGAGGATCACGTGCCTGCGCACCTGGTCGATCGCCGGAAGCACCCGGACGCTTTCAACACCGAGGCGGCCGAGCACCGGCTGTCGGTCGTGCGAACCTATCTGAAGCAGGAGAGACCCATGACCGAGGCTCCAACGACCGAAGCGGCCGCCGCTCATGGACATGTCTTCCTCGCCCCCAGCCATCAGTCGAACGAGCGGCGCGCCTGGGCGGTCATCGTCCTTTGCGGCGCGATGATGGTCGGCGAGATCGTCGGCGGCCTGCTCTTCGGGTCGATCGCGCTCGTCGCCGACGGCTTGCACATGTCGACCCACGCCGGCGCCCTGCTGCTCGCTGCGCTCGCCTACACCTATTCTCGCCGGTATGCCGACGATCCGCGCTTCACCTTCGGCACCGGCAAGTTCGGCGACCTGGCCGGGTTCACCAGCGCGATCGTCCTGGCCATGATCGCGCTGCTGATCGGCTACGAGGCGGTGACCCGGTTCCTGCACCCCGTCCCGATCCACTTTGGCGAAGCGATTCCGATCGCCGGCCTCGGCCTGGCCGTGAACCTCGCCAGCGCCTGGCTGCTGGGCGCCGGTGGCCACGACCATCACCCTGGGCACCACCCTGGCCACCATCACGGGCACAGTCGCGGCCATGATCACGGACACGATCATGAAGCGGAAGTCCTTGAGATCGCGACGGCCGCCGGCCCTGTCCTTGTGACCGTGTTCGAGGACGGAGTTCCGCCGCGCTTTCGTGTGCGCCGTGCCGACGGCGCCGCCTTGGCGCCGGGCGAGGCCAAGATCGAGACGGTTCGTCCGGACGGCGCCAGGCAAGCCTTCCGCTTCGTCGAACAAGGCGTCTTCGTCGAGTCCGTCGAGGAGATCCCCGAGCCGCACGCCTTCACGGCCTTCGTAACGATCGGCGACGAGCAGCACACGCTTGTCTTCTCCGAACATGAGCACGGGGCACACGATCGCGACAACAACATGCGCAGCGCCATCGTGCACGTCGTGGCGGACGCCATGGTATCGGTCCTGGTGATCGCCGGCCTGGTCCTGGCCCGCTGGCTTGGATGGCTCTGGATGGACCCCCTCGCAGGCGCTATCGGGGCTTTGGTGATCGCAAGCTGGTCCTATGGCCTCATCCGAGACACCGGCGCGATCCTCCTGGACATGAACCCCGATCGCCAGCTTGCGAACCAGATCCGCCAAGTCATCGAGACATCCGGCGACGCCGTGGCCGATCTTCACCTCTGGCGGCTGGGACCCGGGCATTTAGGAGCGATCCTGAGCGTCGCCACCGACGCCGGATGGGACGAGGCCCACTATCGCGCCAAGCTCGCGCCGTTCCCGATGCTGTCGCACGTCACGGTCGAGATCGTGCGAGCGCGGCAACCGATGAGCGCCGCCGCATAGGCCGGATCAGAGGACCGGGCCGGGCAACCGGGTACTGGACCCGGTATCCTGCGACCGACGGAAACCTGCCGTGCTTCGTCGAGGATCCGGTCTCGCCGTGATCGATGCCAGGAGGGGAAGGTGATGGAGACTGAAGATGAGCGCCTTCGGGGCGCGGTCCGCTTGGTCGCATTGCTCAACCTGGCCTATTTCGGCGTCGAGTTTGTCGTCGCCCTGCGCATCGGTTCGGTTTCGCTGCTGGCGGACAGCGTCGACTTCCTCGAAGATGCGGCGGTCAACCTGCTGATCTTCGCCGCGCTCGGTTGGAGCACCGCGCGGCGGGCGCAGGTCGGAATGCTGCTCTCGGGCGTGCTGCTCATCCCCGCCGGAGCGTTCCTTTGGACGCTTTGGCACAAGTTCAGCGCGCCGGTGCCGCCGGAGGCCGCTCCACTGACCGTCACGGGCCTTGGGGCTCTCGCGGTCAACTTCTTCTGCGCCCTGACGCTTGGCCCTGGCGCTTGCGCGGTTTCGCCAGCATAGCGGCAGCCTCACGAAAGCGGCGTTCCTGTCGGCACGTAACGACACGCTGGCCAATATCGCGATCGTCGGCGCGGGCGCCGTCACCCTGTTCCGGCCCTCGATCTGGCCCGACATCATCGTCGGCCTGGGGATTGCGGCTATGAATCTCGATGCAGCGCGTGCGGTCTGGAAAGCGGCGCGAACCGAACTCCGAGTCTCCTTGGAGCGGCCATAGCGCGCAACCGATCCCCCCAGCCCCCCTCCCTCACCGGAAATCCCGGCTCGGCGGCAGCGGGACCTTCGCGCCTCGGTCCGCGTCGGACAGGTTCAGCCGGCCCAGCAGGTCGCCGCGGTCGATCAGGCGGCGGCAGATCAGGTGGATGATCGGGACTTCCGCGTGTTTGGTCTCCCGCTCGATCCGTCCCTCGGCCAGCATCAGACGGGACCCGACCAGCGCGGTGCGGTCGCGGGCGACGATGTCCGGGTAGACGACGAGGTTGGCGATGCCGAACTCGTCCTCCAGCGTCACGAAGATGATCCCCTTCGCCGTCCCCGGCCGCTGGCGCATCAGCACGATCCCCGGAAGGCGGAGGAAACTGCCGGGTTTGGCGGTTTGCAGCCGGCGCGTGTCGTCATGGCCCTCGGCCTGCAGCAGCGGCCGCAGCAGGGCCATCGGGTGTTGGCGCAGCGTCAGGCCGGTGGCGGCATAGTCGCGCATCACCGCCTGGCCCGCCGTCTCGGCCGGCAGCGCGACCGGCGGTTCGCGGATCAGCGGCGATCCCCCGCCCGCCTGCGCCAGGCGCAGCAGCGGCAGTTCGTCGGTCTCGACCGCTTTCGCGTCCCACAGCGCCCCGCGCCGGCCGATGCGCAGCCGGGCGAAAGCGTCCGCCTGGGCGAGGGCCTCCAATGCCCTGCGGCCGGCATCGGCGCGGCGGGCCACTTCCTCGACCGACTCGTAGGGCGAGCCGTTGCCCGACCGGCGCGTCTCCACGATCCGCTCGCCATCGTCTTTCGGCAGGCCGGACACCATCCGCAGGCCCAGTCGCAGGGCGTGTTCGCCGGCGCTGCCGGGTGCCGGCTCCAGCGTGCAGTCCCAGTCGCTGGCGTTGACGTCCACCGGCCGGATTTCCACGCCGTGCGCGGCGGCGTCGCGGACGATCTGCGCCGGGGCATAGAAGCCCATCGGCTGGCTGTTCAGCAGGGCGGCGGCGAAGGCCGCCGGGTAGTGGCACTTCAGCCAGGACGAAATATAGGCCAGGTGCGCGAAGCTCGCGGCATGGCTTTCCGGGAAGCCATAGGAGCCGAACCCCTCGATCTGCTTGAACACCCGCTCCGCCAGTTCGGGATCATAGCCCCGGCGGACCATGCCGTTGATCAGGCGCTCGCGATAAACCCCCACGCCCTGCGTGTGCTTGAACGTCGCCATCGCGCGGCGCAACTCGTCCGCCTCGTTGGGGGTGAACTTGGCGGCGACGATCGCGACGCGCATCGCCTGTTCCTGGAACAGCGGCACGCCCTCGGTCCGCCAGAGCACGTTCTTCAATTCGTCCGGCGGGCCGTGTTCGGGGGATGGCGCGGGGTAAACCGGCTCTTCCAGTCCCCAGCGCCGGCGCAGAAAGGGATGCACCATGTCGCCCTGGATCGGGCCGGGCCGGATGATCGCGACCTGGATGACCAGGTCATAGAACTTCTCGGGCTTCAGCCGCGGCAGCATCGACATCTGCGCCCGGCTTTCCACCTGGAACACGCCCAGCGAGTCCGCCTTGCGCAGCATCGCATAGGTCTTGGGGCAATCCTGCGGCACCGACGTCAGGGTCAGCGTTTCCCCGTGATGCCGGCTCACCAGGTCGAAGCCGCGATGCAGGCAGGACAGCATGCCCAGGCCCAGGACATCGACCTTCAGCAGCTTCAGCGCGTCGATATCGTCCTTGTCCCATTCCAGCACGGTGCGGTCCTTCATCGCCGCGTTGCCGATCACCGCCATCTCGGTCAGCGGTCCCTGGCTGATGACGAAGCCGCCGACATGGGTGGCCAGGTGACGGGGGAAGTCCTGGATCTCCTCCGCCAGTTCCAGCGTCATCGCCAGCCGGCGGTCGGCGGCGTTGAAGCCCTCCTTCCGAGCCAGGTCCTCGAACCGGCGCTCGCCGCCCAGGCCCCAGCCGGTCTTGGCGAGGCGCGCGGTGATGTCCTCGGGCAGGCCGAGGGCCTTGCCGACCTCGCGGATGGCGCTGCGGCCGCGATAGCGGATGACGGCGCCGGCGATCGCCGCGCGGTCCCGGCCATAGCGCTGGTAGATGTGCTGGATCACGTCCTCGCGCCGCTCATGCTCGAAATCGACGTCGATATCGGGCGGTTCGTTGCGGCTGGCGGAGACGAAGCGTTCGAACAGCAGGTCGTGCTTGGACGGATCGACACCGGTGATGTCCAGCAGGTAGCAGACGGTGGAGTTCGCCGCCGATCCGCGGCCCTGGCAGAGGATGTCCCGGCCCCTGGCGAAGCGCACGATCTCATGCACCGTCAGGAAATAGGGCGCGTAGCCCAGTTGCGCGATCAGGGCGAGTTCGTGATCGATCCGGGCCGTGATGTCCGGCGGGACGCCGTCCGGCCATTTCGCGGCGGCGGCCTGGTTGACCCGGTCGGTCAGCGTCTGCATGGCCGTCCGGCCGGGTTCCAGGATCTCGTGCGGGTATTCGTGCCGCAACTGATCGAGCGAGAACCCGGCGCAGGCCTCCGGCACCGTCAGGGTGTTGGTCAAGGCACTGGGGCAGGCGGCGAACAAATGCCGCATCTCGTCAAGGCGTTTCAGGCAGCGTTCGCCGTTCCGTTCGGCTTCGTAGCCCAGCATGTCGACGGTGGTGCGCAGGCGGATCGCGCTCAGCACGTCCGCCATCCGGCGCCGTTCGGGGGCGTGGTAGCGCGGGTCGGTGGTGGCGAGCAGCGGGACGCCGGTCCGCATCAGGCGGTCCAGGCGTGGGGCGTCGAGGCCGTCCAGCAGGGCCGGGGCCATGCAGAACAGCGGCAGGGCCAGGGAGGACAGCGCCTCGACGTCCGCGTGCAGCCGTTCGGCGAAGGCGGCGTCGGGCAGGCGGGGCGGAATCGCGGCCATCACCCAGCCTTGGGCATGCGCCAGCATCGCCTCCCGCCCGATGCGGCAGTCGCCTTTCGGGTTGTCCATCCGGCCCTTCGACAGCAGCCGGGTCAGCCGCCCGTAGCTGGTCCGGTCGGTCGGCCAGGCGAGGTAGGACGCGCCGTCTTCCAGCACCAGCCTGGTGCCGAGGACGTAGCGCAGCCCGACCTCCTTCGCCGCGACATGCGCCCGCACCGCGCCGGCCAGGCTGTTGACGTCGCAGACGCCGATGCCGGCATGCCCGAGGACCTTGGCGCGGATGACCAGTTCCTGCGGGTGGGAGGCGCCGTCCAGCAGGGTGAAGTTGGACCGGGCGCCGAGTTCCGCGAACGGGGCGGACGAGGGGGGCGGCCGTGTTGCCATGCGGTGTGCTTAAGGGAGAATTTGGGGTAAAACAAGAACAAATACAGTACGAAAAAAGCCTGCATGATTCCCGCATGATTCTTGAATGACCCCCCGCGATGCCCCCCCTGCGATGCCCCCCTGCGATGCCCC
>NZ_DASZTJ010000166.1:0-11408 GCF_035548235.1 Rhodopila sp. | reverse complement strand
CCTGCCCGCCCTTTCCCAGCCCCCCCTTTCCCGGCCCGGCCATCGCGGCGGCCCGGTCCTTGCGGCGAAGCATGAGCACGCCGACGACGATCATCAGGATCGCGAAGAGGAACAGCAGGCGCTTGCCGTCCACCTGCTTGCCGGCGAAAGAGCCAAGGGTCGCACCCACCACGCCCACGACGGAAAACAGGATCGCGCACTGCCAGCGCACCAGCCCCTGCCGGGCATAGCCGCCGAAATTGCTGAAGGCGTTGGCGGAGACGGCGAGCGCCCCGGTGCCGATCGCGACATGGGGCGACAGGCCCACGACATACAGCAGGAGCGGCGTCGCCATGATCGACCCGCCGCCGCCGATCAGCCCGAGGGTGAACCCGACCAGGCTGCCGCAGAGAATGGCGAGACCGCCGTGGAGCCAATCCATGCTTTCCGTTCCGTCTGTCGTTCGGGGTCTTCGTGTCGGCCTCAGCCCTCGGGGCTCAGCCCTGAAGCCCCAGCCTTTGGGGCTCAGCCCTTGGGGTTCAGCCGCGGGGCGCGGCTGCGATCATGCACGGGGCGGCAAGCCACTCCCGGCCCTTGAGCATTCCCTGCCAGTAGATCCAGGGCAGCATCCGATCCTTCAGGAACCAGGCCGCGCGGCTTGGCTTCTGGCCGTCGATGATGAATTTCGGGAAGGTCGGCTGCAGCGTGCCGCCATAGCCGAACTCGGCGAGCACGATGCGGCCACGCTCCACCGTCAGCGGGCAGGACCCGTAGCCGTCGTATTCGGCCACCGGCGGTTTGCCGGCGAGCGCCGCCAGCACGTTGAGCGCGACGACCGGGGCCTGCTTGCGGGCGGCAGCGGCGGTCTTCGCGTTGGAGGTGGAGCAGGCGTCGCCCAGCGCGAAGATGTCGGGATAGCGGACATGCCGCATGGTCGCGGGGTCCACGTCGACCCAGCCGCCGGCGCCGGCAAGCGGGCCCGACCGGACGAAATCCGGGGCGCATTGCGGCGGCACCGCATGCAGCATGTCGAACGGATGCTGCACGCGCTCGACCGTCCCGTCCGCGCCCTTGCATTCGAACGTCGCGACCTTCGCGGGGCCGTCGACCGCGACCAGTTTCGATTCGAACCGCAGGTCCACGCCGTATCGGCGGACGTAGTCCATCAGCGCCGGCACATAGGCCGCGACGCCGAACAGCACCGCGCCCGCATTGTGGAATTCCACTTGCGTCTTCCCCAGCGTGCCCGCGCGCGACCACTGGTCGCAGGACAGGTAAAGCGCCTTCTGCGGGGCGCCGGCACACTTGATCGGCATCGGCGGCTGGGTGAACAGCGCTCGGCCGCCCGCGAGCGCGCGCACCACGTGGTTCGTGTAGGGGGCGAGG
The DNA here is from genome assembly GCF_035548235.1 of Rhodopila sp. Classification (GTDB taxonomy): domain Bacteria; phylum Pseudomonadota; class Alphaproteobacteria; order Acetobacterales; family Acetobacteraceae; genus Rhodopila. The sequence goes on along the minus strand of NZ_DASZTJ010000166.1, from coordinate 10,043 downwards.
TCGAAGCGATAGTTCGACGTGACGTTGTTCCGGCCGAGCGTTTCGGAAAGGCCCGGAATGGCGTCCCAATCGAGTTTGATGCCGGGGGCGACGACCAGCGCCCGATAGCCGACCGCGCTGCCGTCCTCCAGCACGACCTCGTTCGTCTCCGGCGAGAAGCCGCTGGCGGGCTTCTGGATCCAGGCCACCTCTTTCGGCATCACCGCGGCCATGGGGCGGCGCGTGACCTCGGGGCGGAAGACACCCGCGCCGACCAGCGTCCAGCCCGGCTGGTAGAAATGATCCTGCGCCGGATCGATGACGGCGATCGACAGGCCCGGCTTGCGCTTCAGCAGGCTCGACGCGGTGGCGATGCCGGCGCTGCCGCCGCCCACGATGACGACGTCATGGGTCCTGGCGGGCGGGCGGGCCGCCCGCGCGGCCTCCGTCCCGGTCGCATGAAAAGAGGCGATGCCATCCTGGCTTTGGGCTTCGAACGTCATGGCGTTTCCTCAGGGTGCCGGCTGTTGCTGTTGAGACCGGGGCCGGAGCAGCGCGCGGTACAGCGCCATGCCGGCCAGCATTGCTGCGACGAACAGGAGGCTTTTGCCGATCCCGAGTCCGAGGGAGGCGATGGCGGGCCCGGGGCAAAACCCTGCGAGGCCCCAGCCGATTCCGAACAGCGCGGCGCCACCCAGCAGCCGGCCGTCGATCCGGTCCGCCGTCGGCCAACCGAACCGGGCTGCGAGCAGCGGGCGCGGTCGGCGTCGGGCAACCGCGACCCCTATCATGGACACCGCGACGGCGCCGACCAGGACGAAAGCGAGGCTGGGGTCCCAGTCACCCGCGAGGTCCAGGAAGCCAAGCACCCGCGCCGGATTGAGCATGCCGGAGAGGGCAAGGCCGATGCCGAAGACCAACCCCGCGAACCCTCCCGCGAGCGGCCTCATGACACGCCTGCCGACAGGAGGTGGCGGGTGACGAAGACGGTCACGATCGCGGCCGCCATGAAGACGCCCACCGCCGCGAAGGAGCGCGGAGAGAGGCGGGCGAGGCCGCAGACGCCATGGCCGCTGGTGCAGCCGGAGCCGAGGCGGGTGCCGAAACCGACCAGGAAGCCGCCGAGGACAAGCGTGCCCGCGCCTGCCGCGATATCGACCCGGGGCAGGTGGCCGGCGAGAAGCGCGTAAACCAGCGGACCCAGCAGCAGGCCAAGCAGGAAGAGCAGGTTGGTCGAGGTCTGCGCGCTCCGCGGCTCAAGGACGCTGCCGAGGATTCCGCTGATCCCGGCGATGCGCCCGTTGAGCAGCAGGAACAGAGCCGCGGCCCCACCGATGAGGAAGCCGCCGCACAGGGACTGAAGGTAGAGCGCCCAGTTCATGTTGGCCTCGGTTTCATTCCCGCCTCAGCCGCCCGCGGCGGGGTGAAGGCGGGCGAAGGCGGCAGCGCCCGCCAGAAGGAACGGTGTGCCGGCCGGCGTGCCGCGTGGCGCGGCCGGTGCCGCGTCGGGCCGGGCGGCGAACGCACCGGCGCCTTCGGGACAGAAGATGTCGTGCAGCGCCGCGAGCAGGGCGGCCACGCGGGCATCCGCCAGGCGATAGATCACCGCCTTGGCCTCCCGCCGTCCCTGAATGACGCCCGCCTCGCGCAGCGCACCCAATTGCTGCGACAGGTTCGGCTGGCGGATGCCGAGCCGGGATTCGATCTCGCTGACGGCGAATTCCCCCTCGGCCAGCAGGCAGGCGATCATCAGGCGCTGCGGATTGCCCAGCAGCTTCAGCAGGTCGGCGACCGCCTCGGCCCGTGCGCCGAATGCCGCGGGAAGCGGCGCGTCCGTCGGTTCAGCCATCGATGGCCCCCAGTCTGTAGTACCAATCCCCCGGCTCGAGGGCTGGCGCGAACGGCATGCCCGGCATCAGGATCGGCGGCGGCATCAGCACGGCCCCGCCCGGCAGCCAGCCTTCCGGCGTGAAGACCTGCTCGCGGTCGCTGGTCTGCAGGGCGGTCACGAGGCGGAGGAGTTCCTCGACGCTGCGGCCGACCGTCATCGGATACCAGGTGATGGCGCGGATGATGCCGGCCGGATCGATCACGAAGCTCGCCCGGACGGTGGCGCTGGTATGGGCGCCCGGATGCAGCATCCCGTAGGCCCGCGCGATGACCATGGAGGGGTCTTCGACGATCGGGAACGGGACGCGGACGCCGAACTGCGTCTCGATGCTGCGGAGCCAGGCGATATGGGCGAACAGGCTGTCGACCGAGAGGCCCAGCAGGTCGCAGCCGAGCGCCTGGAACCGGTCATAGGCCTGGGAGAAGGCGATGAACTCGCTTGCGCAGACGGGGGTGAAGTCGGCGGGGTGGGCGAAGAAGACCAGCCAGCGGCCGCGATAGTCCGCCAGCGCGCGTTCGCCATGCGTCGTGCGGGCTCGGAAGCCGGGTGCGGGTTCGTTGAGCAGCGGCAGGGCCTGCGGCCCGGTTGGGGTGGTCGTGGTCTGATCGGTGGGTTGCGTCACCGGCGCCTCTTTTGGCTTTGCGTCGCGCCCATATCATTATATACTTCATGAAAGTCAATATCGAACTTTCGATAATGATAGGCGGCCGCCAAAACAGGAGGGTCCCATGCCCAGCGGTACAAACATCGCAACCGACCAAGGCCTCGCCGAAGCCCAGGCAATCGTCGTCCGAACCCGGGAATCGCGCCGCGGGCCCGAGGTCGCGGCGTTCTTTCACGAACCGACCAACACCGCCTCCTACGTCGTCAGCGACCCGGCAAGCGGGCGCTGCGCCGTCATCGACTCCGTGTTGGATTACGACGCCGCCGCCGGACGCACGGCGTTCACCGCGGCGGACGGGATCATCGCCTTCGTCCGGAAGAAGGGGCTGCAGGTCGAATGGATCCTGGAAACCCATGTCCATGCCGACCACCTCTCCGCCGCGCCCTATATCAAGCAGAGCCTCGGCGGCCGGCTGGGCATCGGCGAGAACATCCGCGTGGTGCAGCAGATCTTCGGCAAGGTCTTCAATGCCGGCACCGCGTTCCAGCGCGACGGCAGCCAGTTCGACCACCTGTTCAAGGACGGCGAGCGGTTCGCGATCGGCGGGATCGAAGCGGTCGCGCTGCACACGCCCGGCCATACCCCGGCCTGCATGACCTATGTCGTGGGGGACGCGGCCTTCATCGGCGACACGCTGTTCATGCCGGATTACGGCACGGCGCGGGCCGATTTCCCCGGCGGCGACGCGGCGACGCTCTACCGGTCGGCGCGCCGCGTGCTGTCGCTCCCCGACCAGACGCGGCTGTTCCTCTGCCACGACTACAAGGCGCCGGGGCGCGATGCGTATGCCTGGGAAACCACGGTCGCCGCCGAACGGCAGGACAATGTGCACGTGCATGACGGCGTGCCGGAGGCGGAATTCGTGCGCATGCGCACGGCGCGCGACGCGACGCTCGGCATGCCGAAGCTGATACTGCCGTCCGTCCAGGTGAACATGCGGGCAGGCGAGTTCCCCCCGCCCGAGGACAACGGCCAGCGCTACCTGAAGATCCCGCTCAACCAGCTTTGAGGCCGCTCGGACCGGAAGGTCGTAATCTCGGGTCTCGGCCGGGCCGATCGGGCCTGCGGCGGACGGTGGACGATATTTGCCCCCTTGCGCCCACCGACCATATCCTTCGCCTTGGACAGCGAAGGTTTGCCCCATGCCCGGCCCCCTAGACGGCATCCGCATCGTCGACCTCACCTCCATGATCTCCGGCCCCCAGGCGACGATGATCCTCGCCGACCAGGGGGCGGACGTGATCAAGGTGGAAAACCCCGATGGCGGCGACCACACCCGTGCGGCGAACAACCGGCGGAACGGGTTCTCGGCGTCGTTCCTGAACAACAACCGCAACAAGCGGTCCTTGGCGCTCGACCTGAAGGACCCGGCGGCCCGCGATGCGCTGCTGCGCCTGGTCGCCACGGCCGACGTGTTCATCCAGAACTTCCGTCCCGGCGTGATCGAGCGCATGGGGCTGGGCGAGGACGCGGTCCGAGCGGTGGCGCCGGCGATCGTTTATGTGTCGATCAGCGGCTTTGGGGAGACCGGGCCTTACGCCCAGAAGCCGGTCTATGACCCGCTGATCCAGGCCGTCTCGGGCCTGGCGTCGGTGCAAGCAGGGTCCGACACCGAACGTCCGCGCCTGGTGCGCACCATCCTGCCCGACAAGCTGACCGGCATGACCGCTGCCCAAGCCATCACCGCCGCGTTGCTGCACAAGGCGCGCACGGGTCAGGGGCAGCATGTCCGGCTGTCGATGCTGGACACCGTCGTCGCGTTCCTCTGGGGCTCCGACATGGGCAGCCAGACCTTCGTCGAGGAGCACATCCCCCAGCAGGAGGCCGCCAGCTTCATCGACCTGATCTATGAGACCGCCACCTCCGCCATCACCGCCGCGGTGCAGACCAACAAGGAATGGCTGGCGCTGACCCGCGCGCTGGAAAAGCCGGAATGGCTGGATGACCCGCGCTTCAAGACACCGGCGCTGCGCCAGCGCCACATCAACGAACGCCTGGCGCTGATCCAGGAGACATTGATGACCCGCCCGGCCGAGGAATGGCTGGAACGCCTGACGCGAGAGGGCGTGCCCTGCGCCCCGGTGCTGACCCGGACGCAGATGATCGGCCATCCGCAGGTCGCGGCCAACGGCATCGTCGTCGAGACCGCGCATCCCCAGGCCGGTGCGCTGCGCCAGGCGCGGCCGGCCGCCCGGTTTTCCGCGACGCCGGCCACGATCCGCGCCGGCGGACCGGCGCTGGGCCAGCACACGGCGGAGATCCTGGCCGGCCTGGGCTACACGCCGGCCGAAATCAGCGCCATCGGCGCATCCGTGACGGAGAGTGCGGCATGATCGACCTGTATTTCTGGCCGACGCCGAACGGGTGGAAAATCAGCATCATGCTGGAGGAAACCGGGCTGCCCTATACGCTGAAGCCGGTGGATATCGGCGCCGGCGACCAATTCAAGCCGGACTTCTTGGCGATCAGCCCGAACGCACGGATGCCCGCGATCGTCGACCATGACACTCCGGACGGGCCGACGCCTGTCTTCGAGTCCGGCGCGATCCTGCTGCACCTGGCGGTGAAGTCCGGCGAACTGATGCCCACCACCGCCCGCGGGCGGAAGGAGTGCCTGGAATGGCTGTTCTGGCAGGTCGGCAACCTGGGGCCGATGGCCGGCCAGCTCAGCCATTTCGTGAACTATGCGAAGCAGGTCGAGGACACCGACCACGGCTATGCCCATCGCCGCTACGCCGGGGAATACAACCGCTGCCTGGGCGTTCTGGAGCGGCGGCTGGCCGACCGGCCGTTCATTCTGGGGGACGCGTATTCGATCGCCGACATCATCTGCTTCCCCTGGGTGCTGATCGCCAAGCCGCTGGGCCAGTCGCTGGAGGAGTTCCCCAAGGTCGCGGACTGGCGGGCCAGGATCAAGGACCGGCCGGCGGTGCGGCGCGGCGTCGATGTCGGAAAGGACTTCCGACGCCAGGGGCCGCACACCGAGGCCGCGAAGAAAGTGCTGTTCGGCCAGACCGCGAAGTCGCTGCCGGCGTGATGCCGTCGGCGCTCGCTGCGAGCCCCGGACCCTAGCCCGGCGCCGGGGTGCCGGTTGGGCACCAGGATAGCAGGCGGAGCCCGATCAGCAGGCGGGGGGAGTTGCCGACGCTCGGCCTCGGTCCCCTACATGCGCGGCGTGTTCAGGTTCACCGTCACGTTCTTCCGCTGGGTGAAGCTGTCCAGCATCCCTTCCAGCGAGAACTCCCGCCCCAGGCCGCTCTGCTTGTAGCCGCCATAGGAATGGCCGGGCTGCTGGCCGAGGCCCTGGTTCACCTGCACCCAGCCGCTTTCGATCGCATGCGCCGTGCGCAGGCCGCTGCCGATGTCGTGCGTCCAGACATAGGCGGCGAGGCCATAATGGCTGTCGTTGGCCATGCGGACCGCGTCTTCCTCATTTTCCCAGGGGATGGCGACGAGGACCGGGCCGAAGATCTCCTCGCGCGCCAGCCGCCAGTCGTTGGAGGTGTCGGCGAACACGGTCGGCACGGCGAAATAGCCCTGCGACAGCGGGCCTTCCTTCGGCGGCAGGCCGCCGAAGACCAGGCGGGCATCCTTGCGCTTCAGGCCTTCGTCCACATAGCCGCAGACCTTGCGGAACTGCTTTTCGTTGATGATGGCGCCGATGTCGCTGGCTTCGTCCAGCGGGTCGCCCAGCTTCAGGGCCTGGGTCTTGGCGGTCAGCTTCTCCAGGAAGCTGTCGAAGATGTCCTGGTGCAGGAACAGGCGCGAGCCGGCGGTGCAGGACTGGCTCTGGCGGGTGAAGCGCATGCCGGCGATGACGCCGTCGACGACCCAGTCCTCGTTCGCGTCGGGATAGACGATCGCGGGGCTTTTGCCGCCGAGTTCCAGGGAGACGGGGACGATCCGGTCGGCGGCGGCGTGCATGATGATCTTGCCGACCTCGGTCGAGCCGGTGAAGGACAGCTTGCGGATCGCCGGATGGTTGGCCAACGGGCCGCCGCATTCCTCGCCGAGGCCGGTCAGCAGGTTCAGCACGCCGGGGGGCAGGACCTGCTGGCAGACCTCGGTCATGAACAGCACGCCCAGCGGCGCGTCCTCGGCCGCTTTCAGCACCAGCGTATTCCCGGCGCAGAGGGCCGGGGCGATCTTCAGCGCACCCAGCAGCACCGGCGCGTTCCAGGGGATGATGGCGCCGACGACGCCCAGCGGCTCGCGCCGCGTGTAGCTGAGGACATGTTCGCCCAACGGAATGGTCTCGCCCTTCAGCTCGCTGGCGAGCCCGCCGAAATAGCGGAAAATGTCGGCAGTTAAAGTGGCTTCCGGCCGAGCCTGGGTGCGGATGGCGTTGCCGGTCTCCTCGGCGATGATGTGGGCGAGTTCCTCGATGCGAGCTTCCATCGCGTCGGCGATGCGCATCAGCAGCCGGCCGCGCTGGCGTGGCGGCACCTTGCTCCACGCCGGGAACGCCGTCTGCGCGGCCGTCACCGCTCGGTTCACGTCCTCGGCGGCGCCGCGGGGGATGGTGGCGATCGGCGTGCGGCGGCCGGGATTTTCCACCGTCAGCCGCTGGCCGGAGGCTGCGTCGACCCATTCGCCGCCGATCAGCATCTTCGCCGCTTTCAGGTGTTGGGTCTGCTCGACGACGTCCATGGGGCCGGTCTCCTCGACAGCGATTGTTATGTGGAACGGGGTATAGCGGCGACGGGTTGCCGGGTCCAGGCGGGCGATCCGCTTGACGTACCGCCGGACCGGTGTTCCGCTATATCCTATAGGGTATAGCGAAGCGAGGGGAACGGATGGCGAAGCCAGAGGTCCGGCTGCTGGACGAGATCCATATCGATGACGGGCGCGCCTTCATCGAGTTCCGCTTCAGCGACACGGCGGGGAACCGGCAGGCGGTCCAGATCGATTTCGGTTATGTCGAGACCCTGGCGGCGGTGTTCCAGCAGGCCTTCCTGTCGGCGACGCTGTCGGAGCACCAGGGGGAGAGCCAGGGGGAGAACCGGGGGGAGAACCTGAGCCTGGGCCAGGATTGGCTCGCGGTGCCGCGCGCCGATATCGATCATCCGGTCAGCGTCGGCGTCGATGTCATGAGCGGACGGGTCGTCGCCATGTTCCTGCTGGGGTCTCCGTTCCAAGTCTGCTATGCGCTGCCGCGGGACTCGGCGCGGATGCTGTCGCGCGACCTGCAGATGGCGGCGGACGAGGCACATGCCGTGCAGAGCCAGCCCCGGAACTGACATTCGACCAGAAGGAACAAGCATGGCCCTGACGATTTTGGTGACCGGCGCCAGCGCCGGCTTCGGCGCCGCGATGGCGCGCCGGTTCGTGCGCGACGGCCATCGCGTCATCGCGGCGGCGCGCCGCACCGACCGGCTGGAGGCGTTGCAGCGGGAACTGGGCGATGCGCTGCTGCCGTTCGCCTTGGACGTTACGGATGAAACCTCCGTCGCCGCGCTGCCCGGCAGCCTGCCGGCCGGCTGGCAGGCGGTCGACGTGCTGGTGAACAACGCCGGCCTCGCGCTGGGGCTGGACCCGGCGCAGAAAGCGTCGATGGCGGACTGGGACCGCATGGTGGCGGTGAACGTTTCGGCCGTGCTGCACATGACGCATGCGCTGCTGCCGGGCATGGTGGCGCGCGATCGCGGCCACATCATCAATATCGGCAGCACCGCCGGCACCTATCCGTATCCCGGCGGGCATGTCTATGGCGCGTCCAAGGCGTTCGTGAAGCAGTTCAGCCTGAACCTGCGCGCGGACCTGATCGGCACCGGCGTGCGGGTGACCGACCTGGAGCCGGGGCTGGTCGGCGGCACGGAGTTCAGCGTCACCCGCTTCGGCGGCGACGCGACGCGGGCCGCCTCGGTCTACGCCGGGACCACGCCGCTGTCCGCCGAGGACATCGCCGAGGCGGCCGCCTGGGTCATCGGCCTGCCGGCGCATATGAACATCAACCGCATGGAGATCATGCCGACCTGCCAGGCCTCGGGACCGCTGGCGATCAAGCGAAGCTGAACCGGCGGCTCTTCGTCCGCCATGACGAACGAAAGCGGCGGACGCACCGCGCGTCCGCCGCCGTCATCGGGACCAATCAGGCCGTCAGGTGCGAAACGTTCTTGACGACCGTGTAATGCGTCAGGCCCTCGGTGCCGCCCTCGCGGCCGATGCCGCTGTCCTTCACGCCACCGAACGGGGTTTCGGCGCTGGAGGCGACGAAGTGGTTGATCGACAGGTTGCCGACCTCCACCCGTTCCGCCAGTTGTTCGGCGACGCGGGCATCGTTGGTGAAGGCATAGCCGGCCAGGCCATAGGCGACGGAGTTGGCCTTCTCGATCGCCTCGTCGACCGTCTTGACGCGGCTGATCAGCGCCAGCGGACCGAACGGCTCTTCGCGCATGGCCAGGGCGTCGTCCGGGATGTCGGCAATCACCGTCATCGGGTAATAGTAACCGCGATTGCCGATGCGGTTGCCGCCGGTCGTCACGCGCGCGCCCCTGGCTTTGGCGTCGGCGACGAGTTCCTCCATCTTGGCGATGCGGCGGTCGTTGGCGAGCGGCCCCATGTCGTTGTCCGGGTCGAGGCCGTTGCCGATCTTGAACGACGCCGCCTTCTGCGTGAAGGAGTCGGTGAACTGGTCGTAGATCTTGTCCTGCACGAAGAACCGCGTCGGCGCGACGCAGACCTGCCCGGCGTTGCGCGACTTGCCGATCGCCGACTTCGTTCCGACCGAAACCGGATCGACGTCGTCACAGACGAACACCGGCGAATGGCCGCCCAGCTCCATGATCACAGGCTTCATGTGCGCGCCCGCCATGGCGGACAGGTGCTTGCCGACGGGCACCGAACCGGTGAAGGTCACCAGCCGCACCGACGGCTGCGGGATCAGGTACTCGGACACCTCGGACGGCACGCCGAACACCAGGTTCAGCACGCCCTTGGGCAGGCCCGCGTCATGGAAGGCCTGCACGAGCTGCACGGCGCCGGCGGGCGTTTCCTCGGACGCTTTCAGGATGATGCTGCAGCCCGCGCCCAGCGCGCCGCCGACCTTGCGGGCCGGTGAGCTCATCGGGAAGTTCCAGGGCGAGAAGCCCGCGACCACGCCGATCGGCTGGCGCAGCACGGTGTGGCGCATGCCGTCCTCGGCGGGGATGACGCGGCCATAGACGCGGCGGCCTTCATGCGCGTCCCATTCGATGATCTCGCAGCCGCGGATGATTTCCAGGCGCGCCTGGGCGATCGGCTTGCCTTGCTCCAGGGTCATGGCGACGGCCATCTCTTCGACCCGCTCGCGGATGAGCTGGGTGGCGCGCATGATGATCTCCACCCGTTTGGACGGCGCCGTGTGCGACCAGACGCGGAAGCCTTCCTGCGCGGCGGCCAGTGCGTCGTCGAGGTCGGCGCGCGTGGCGTGCGGCACGGTGCCGAGGACGCTTTCATCCGCCGGGTTGATGACCGGGGCGCCCGAGCGGGTGCGCCATTCGCCGCCGACGTAGAGTTTCAGTTCGGGAT
>NZ_DASZTJ010000165.1:0-18414 GCF_035548235.1 Rhodopila sp. | reverse complement strand
CCGCGCGACCAGGCGCACGGGCATCGCGCGATAGGAGGCCAGCGAGCGTCCCTGCATCGGGCCCGCCAGCCCGCCGCTGCCCGCGGGACTCCCAAGGGGGATGATGCGCGGCCCCGTCGGCATCGCCATGGGCCCGACCGGGTTGCGGTTCCAGCCGAAGCCGAACGGCGAGATGCCGGCGAACAGGGGACGGGCGGGCGTCGTCTGAAGTTCCTCGGGCCACGCGGCATAGACGCGGCTTTGGTAATCGCTCGCGAGGTCGGGCGTCGCCGAGTGGTACATCCCGACCGCTTTCGGCCAGGACTGGGTCTTCTCGTACAGCCGGCGCAGGAAGCGGGCGCCGTAATCGGCGTTGGCGGCCGGATCGAAGGCCTGCTCCAGGCTGGCGAACGCATTCGGGTGGTTGGTCAGGCTGATCTGCATGCAGCCGACGTCGATCGAGCGCGTGACATGCGGACGCATGCTGGCGGCCGCGGCGACCGCCTGCGCCTTGACGTCGTAGAAACTGCCCTGCCCGTCGGCGTTGATGGTCCAGGGCCAGGGATTGCGCTTGCCCGTGGCGGGATCGAGCCGCCCGCTTTCGACGCGGGCGATCGCCGCCAGCAGGCGCGCCGGGATCCCATGCGCCTGTTCCGCCGCCGCGATCGCCGGACGGCACAGATCGGACGCGGGATCGGCGGAGGCGGCGGGTGGGACAAACAGGGCCGCCAAAAGGGCCAGCAGGGCGAGGATGACGCGCCGGGACATGGCGCGCCGTATACGCGCAAGAAGTGAACAAACCGTTTACGGGCGGAAGCGGGGGCGACTTCAGCCCGGCCGGACCCCGCGCTATGCTCCCCGGTCCGCAGCCAGAAAGGAGCCGGCGATGGGGAGGAACTGGGACAAGTCCAAGATGCCGTCCCGCCACGTGACCGAGGGCCCGACGCGCGCACCCCATCGCAGCTACTACTACGCGATGGGCCTGACGGAAGCGCAGATCGACGCCCCGTTCGTCGGCGTCGCCACCTGTTGGAACGAGGCCGCGCCGTGCAACATCGCCTTGAACCGCCAGGCGCAGTCGGTGAAGCAGGGCGTGGACCAGGCGGGCGGCACGCCGCGGGAGTTCACCACGATCACCGTCACCGACGGCATCGCCATGGGGCATCAGGGGATGAAGTCCTCGCTGGTGTCGCGCGACCTGATCGCCGACAGCGTCGAATTGACGGTGCGGGGGCATTGCTATGACGCGCTGGTCGGCCTGGCGGGCTGCGACAAGTCGCTGCCGGGGATGATGATGGCGATGCTGCGGCTGAACGTCCCGTCGGTGTTCATGTATGGCGGCTCCATCCTGCCCGGTAATTTCCGCGGCAAGGACGTCACCATCGTCGATGTGTTCGAAGCCGTGGGCATGCACGCCGCCGGGCGGATGTCGGATGCCGACCTGCATGAGCTGGAATGCGTCGTCTGTCCCTCGGCCGGGGCGTGCGGCGGGCAGTTCACCGCCAACACGATGGCGACCGTTTCGGAAGCGATCGGCCTGGCGCTGCCCGGGTCGGCCGGATCGCCGGCGCCGTACGAGGAACGGGACCGTTTCGCCGTGGAATCGGGACGCGCGGTGATGGACCTGATCGAGAAGAACATCCGGCCGCGCGACATCGTGACCCGCAGGGCGCTGGAGAACGCCGCCGTCGTGGTCGGCGCCACCGGCGGTTCCACCAATGCCGGCCTGCATCTTCCGGCGATTGCGCACGAGGCCGGGATTCGTTTCACCATGGACGACGTGGTGGAGATCATGCGCCGGACGCCGTATATCGCCGACCTCAAGCCCGGCGGGAAATACGTGGCGCTGGATGTCCACAAGGTCGGCGGCATCCCGGTCATCATCAAGGCGCTGCTGGACGGCGGCCTGCTGCACGGCGACTGCCTGACCGTCACCGGCAGGACACTGGCCGAGAACCACAAGGACGTCGTGTTCCCGACCGGCCAGGACGTGATCTACCCGGTCTCCAGGCCGATCTCGCCGACCGGCGGGGTGGTCGGGCTGAAGGGCAGCCTGGCGCCCGACGGCGCGATCGTGAAGGTCGCCGGCATGAAGTCCCTGCGCTTCGAAGGCACCGCGCTTTGTTTCGATTCCGAGGAGGACGCGTTCGCCGCCGTCGACGCCCGCGCCTATAAGCCCGGTGACGTGATCGTGATCCGTTACGAAGGTCCCAAGGGCGGCCCCGGCATGCGGGAGATGCTGTCCACCACCAGCGCGATCTACGGCCAGGGCATGGGGGAGCAGGTGGCGCTGATCACCGACGGCCGGTTCTCGGGTGCGACGCGCGGGTTCTGCGTCGGCCATGTCGGGCCCGAAGCCGCCGTGGGCGGCCCGATCGCGCTGCTGAAGAACGGCGACAGGATCGTTATCGACGCCGAACGAGGCACCATCGACCTGCTGGTCCCCGAGGCGGACCTCGCCGCTCGGAAAGCCGCCTGGACGCCGCGGCGGACGGATTACAACGCCGGCGCCATCTGGAAATACGCGCAACTGGTGGGACCGGCGCATCTCGGGGCGACGACCCATCCGGGCGCCGCGGCCGAGACGCATTGTTACGCCAACATTTGACGCGCACCTGTTACAAAGTTTTTGTAACTGATAAGGCGGAGTCGGCGCCCTGCCGGCTTTCCGGGTTGCTATAGGGGAATCAGATGAAGCGACTTCTGGTCGGCGGTATGGTCTGTCTCATCGGATGGGGAGCGATCGGTTCCGCCATCGCGCAACCGCCGCCCGGTTATGCGCCGATCCCGCCGCCGCGGCATGAGGTCGTCCCACCGCCGCCGCCGGGCGGCCGCGTGGTCTGGGAGCCGGGCCACTGGCATTGGGATGGCGTACGGTATGTCTGGATCGGCGGCCATTACGTCGAACGCCGGCCGGGTCATTGGGTGCCGGGCCACTGGGTCTGGGCGCCGCGTCAAGGCCGCTGGGTCTGGGCGCCCGCGCACTGGCAGTAAAGGTCGCGTGACGGTCCCCGTGTCGTGGTCGGGCTTGTCCCGGCCATCCACGACCTTAACGATGTCAACTGGTTAAGAAGTCGTGGATGACCGGCTCAAGGCCGGTCTCGACACCAGGACCAAGGGCGTGCTCGAGCCTATCCGCCTTTCGCCAGCCGCGCGTCCAGCGCCAGGTATTCCGGCGAGCGTATCGCGACCGCGAGGTCCGCGGGTTCGGCCATCGGCGCGCGCTGTCCCGTCTTCAGCCCCTGCAGCGCCGCGCGGACCGCCAGCACCGTCGACGCCAGGATCTCCTGCGGGTAGATCACCATCTTGATGCCGATGCCCGCCAGCACGTCGTCCTTCGGCTTGAAGTGCTTGCCGCCCGGGTTGGTCACGGCGATCGAGGGCTTGCCCTTGCACGCTTCGACCGCGGCCCGCATCTCCTCCTCGGTCGCCGGGGAATCCAGGAACAGGATGTCGGCGCCTTCGTCCACGAAGTCCTTCAGCCGCGCCAGCGCCTCCTCGAACCCGCGCGAGGTGCGGGCATCGGTGCGCGCCAGTAACAACACGCCTTCTTCCCGCGCCGCCTGCACCGCCGCGCGGCAGCGCACCCGAGCCTCGTCGCGCTCGACGACGAGCTTCGCGCCCTTGTGGCCAAGCTGGCGGGGCCATTGCTTGTCCTCGATCAGCACGGCGGCCGCGCCGGCGCGGGCATAGGCGCGGATGGTCTTCTGCACCGCGATCGCGTTGCCATAGCCGGTGTCGCCGTCGGCGAGCCACATCACCTTGGGCGCGGCGGTGACCATCGTTTCGACCGCGTCGCGCATCTCGGGGAAGGTCAGCAGGTCCATGTCCGGCATCGCCAGGCGCATCGCCGAGATCGACGACCCCGAGGCGAAGCCGATGGCAAACCCGGCTTCCTCGACCAGCCGCGCGGCGAGGCCGTCGCCGCAGCCCGGTACGACCTGCAACCCGGGTTGATTCAGCAGATCCCGCATCGCGGCGGCGTATGGGCGCATGGACGATTTCCCCTCTGTCACTCGTGTGTCCGGATCGGACGGGGAACTCGTATTGTCGTTCCGTCGATACGTCCAGTGTGGAGGGCGGCCGACCGTAAGGCGAGGCGCCTGGCGCGGCGCTTGCGCGCCCAGATCAGCACGCCCGTCACCGACAGGACCGCCACGCCGATCCCCAGCAGGGCCACGGCGATCCGTCCGGCCAGCCCGGCGACCTGCCCGCTGTGCAGCGGGAATTGCAGGGCCAGGATCGTATCGCCGGTCCTGCCGCGTCCCGGGTCGTCCACGCGCAACACCGTCCCGCCGCTGTCGTCCAGGTAGACGATCGGCCGGCCGAAACCGGCGCCGCGTTCCGTCGGACGATCGAAGAAATACACCGCGTAGACGCCGGCCGAGCGGACGTCGAACAGGCCGCCGGGGCGGTAGCCCCAGCCGCGGCGCCGGCTTTCGGCCGCGGCGATCGCAACGGCCCGGTCATAGCCGATCCGCGTGCGTGCCGGGTCCGGATGGCGGTTTGCGAAGGCGACGAAGGGCGACGGGCTGAGATCGGCCACCAGGCCCAGGACCGGGCGGAACACCTGGTCCTCCAGCGTCAGGGCCACGCCGCTGATCGCCATCAGCAGCAGCATCAGCCACAGCCAGAGGCCCGTCGCACGATGCAGGTCGAGCGTCAGCCGATAGCCGCCGGCGCCGCGCTTGAGCCGCCAGGCCGGCCGCCATTTCGCCAGGAACGGCCGGCCGCGGGGCCAGGTCAGCACCAGGCCGGCGAAGCAGTCCAGCGCCCACAGGACCGCCACGCAGCCCATGAACACGGTGCCCGCCGGACCCGCCGCCAGCGTGCTGTGCAGGCGGTAGACGAACGGGACCAGGTGGCGCGCGGATAGGCAGCAGGCACCCCATTCGCGGCGCCCGAGGACGTCGCCGCTCGCGGGATCGAGGAAGACCTCGTCATAGTCCAGCGCATAGGGCTTGCCCGTGGCGGGGTCGGTGCGCGGCTGGACGAAGGCCGGCACGCTCTGGCCGGGCGGCACCCGGAAGGCGACATAGCGGATCTCGGCACGGGGATCCTGTTGCGCGAACCGCTGCGCCAACGTCCCGGGCGACAAGGTCCCGGGCGCCAAGGTTCCGGGCGCCAAGGTCCCGGGCGACACCATCTCCGGCGATGGGGCGGTCCCGGCCGTTCGGGCGCGATAGAGGTCCGGGTTGAGCCAGGCGTCCAACTCGCCCTGGAACGCGATCACGCTGCCGGTCAGGCCCGCCATCACCAGGAACGCCGCCATCGCCAGGCCCGCCCAGCGATGGAGGCGCAGCAGGACGGCGCGCGCGGCTACCACCGATAGGTCAGGCCGGCATAGACCTGGCGCTGGTAGCCATAGGCGCACCAGTTTCCATAGTAACAGGATGCGACGTAGCGGGCGTCGAGCAGGTTCTGCGCGTTGACGTGTACCTCCGCCCCGCTCAGCCGCGGCAGGGCCTTGCCCAGGTCGTAGCGGATCGCGGCATCCACCAGCGCCACGCCCGGTACCTTGAAACTGTTGTCGGCGCTGTAGCTGGGCCCGATATAGCGGACGCCGGCGCCCAGGCTCAGCCCGTCCAGCGTGCCGCCGGGGATCGTGTAATAGGCCCAGGCCGAAACCAGGTGCGACGGCACCGCTGGCAGGTGCTTGTCCTGCAGCCCGCTGTTGTCCTTGGTGTAGATCGTATCGAGGAACGTATAGGCGGCGATCAGGTTCAGGTTGTTGCTCAGGCTGGTGCGCGCTTCCAACTCGACGCCGCGCGACCGCGCCTCGCCCGATTGGATGCTGTTGCTGGGATTGACCGGGTCGGCGGTCAGCAGGTTCTGGCGGGTGAGGTCGAACAGGGCGGCCGTGAACAGGGCGTTGAAGCGCGTCGGCTGGTACTTCACACCGACTTCGTATTGATGGCTGCGCTCCGGCACGAAGGCGTTGCCATAAGCGTCGGATCCCAGCACGGGCGTGAAGGATTCCGAGTAGGCGAAATACGGCGCGATGCCGGTATCGAACACATAGGCCAATCCCGCTCGGCTGGTGAACGCGCTGGCGGATTGTTTCGCGTCAGTGCCGAAGGTGCGGTTCCGCTGGTCGGAGTCGATCCAGTCCTGCCGCCCCGACAGCGTCAGCACGAAGCCGCCCAGCTTCAACTGGTCCTGCAGGTACAGGCCGTACTGGTTCGCCGCGACGTTCATCGTGTAGCGCGAAGGCTGCACGATCGCCTGCGCATGGTCTGGCGCGAACATGTCCAGCGTGGGGGCGGCGCCGAAACCGGTGGTGTAGTCGCTGCCGAGGTGCTGGACGTCGAACCCGGCCAGCACGGTGTGCGACACCGGACCGGTATCGAAACGGGCCTGCACGCGGTTGTCGAAGGTGAACAGGTCGGACGTGTCGCGCGACGCGGCGGTGGCGCGATCGAGCGTGCGGAAATCCGGCTCCAGGCCGACCGTGTAGACCGAGGCATAGTCCTGGTTGATATGAAACCAACGGCCGTTGCTGCTGACCGACCAGACATCGTTCAGCCGCTTGTCGAACTTGTAGCCGAGGGAGATCTGCGTGCGGTCGAACTTCTCGAAGTTCTTGTCGCCGTCGTAGAAGTTCACCGGAATGGTGCCGAACGGATTGAACAGCACGCTGCCCTGCGGGACGATCGCGCCATAGGACGTGGCATACGGGTCGTGCTGGTAGATGCCCATCAGCGTGAGGCTGGTGTCGCCGTCGGGCCGCCAGGTGAACGAGGGTGCGATGGCGATCCGCTCGTTCAGCGTGCCGCTGACCTGGCCGTTCTCCCGCAGGCCGATGCCGGTGATCCGGTAGAGGTACTTGCCTTCGGCATCGAGCGGGCCGGAGAAGTCGAACGTGCTCTGCAGATGGGCGAAGTTGCCGAACTCGAAGCCGATTTCGTGCAACGGGGTCTCGGTCGGCATCTTGCTGACCATGTTGACCAGGCCGCCTGCCTGCGCCTGGCCATACAGGATGGAGGAGGGGCCTTTGAGGATGTCGATCCGTTCCATCAGATACGGGTCGAGCTGCGGGATGGCATACCAGCCATTGTCCATCAGCTTCATGCCGTTCAGGTACAGATCGGCGTCGAAGCCGCGGATCTTCAGCATGTCATAGCGGGTGGCGATGCCGCCCCGGGTCTCGGGCGCGACGCCGGCGGTGTAGCGGACGGCGCCGTTCAGCGTGTGGACATCCTGCTCGTCCATCTGGTCCCGGGTGACGACGTCGACCGATTGCGGCGTTTCCAGCAGCGGCGTGTCGGTCTTGGTCGCCGTCCGGTCGCGTTCGGCGACGTAGCCGCTGACCGGCGTGTCGGCGGTCTGCGCCGGCGCGCTGACGGAGACCTCCGGCAGGCTATGAGGCGTCCCGGCCGCGGACGGCGGCGCGGTCGTCTGGGCGGTCGCCTGGCCGGGGACTATCAAACCGGGGCATGCCAGGCCGGACAGGATGAACGAGGCGGGGAGGAGACGGCGAACGGCGAGAGGGCGGGCGGCAAGGCGGGGCATGGGGCTCCTTGATAAAATGCAAATGATAGTCATTCGCATTTATGGATAGCCTGATTGCGAATGAGTCGCAATGCGCCGTTACGCCCTGGTTACACGCATGCCGCCTCTCCGCGGCCTCGTTCCTCGGGTCACGAAAGGGTTACGGTCATCCGTCATGGGCCGGCCGAAGGGCCGCCCTGTGCCCGACCTCGGTACAGGGACGGGGCGGCACCGATGCGATCGACGCGGCCCGATCGAACGGCGGGGAGACACCACGGCCGCCGAAAACAAAACCGGCCCTGGACGGGTCCAGGGCCGGCTTCGGGTCAAAAACGGCGGCGGATCAGCGCTTGCTGAACTGGAAGCTGCGCCGAGCCTTGGCCTTGCCGTATTTCTTGCGCTCGACGGAGCGGGAGTCGCGGGTCAGGAAGCCGGCGACTTTCAGGATGCTCCGTAGGTCGGGCTCGTAATGGGACAGCGCGCGGCTGATGCCGTGACGCACCGCACCGGCCTGGCCGGACAATCCGCCACCCTCGACCGTGCAGATCACGTCGAACTGGTTGTAGCGGTCGGCGACCAGGAAGGGCTGGGTCAGCAGCATCCGCAGCACGGGGCGGGCGAAATACTGCACCACCTTGCGGCCGTTGACGGTGATCTCGCCCTTGCCGGGCTTGATCCACACGCGGGCGGTGGATTCCTTCCGCCGTCCGGTGGCATAGGCGCGGCCCCAGGCGTCACGCTTGGGCTCACGCTTCGGCGCGTCGGACAGGATAGGGGCGGGGGCCTGGATGCCGGCCTCGGCGGCGTCCGCCTCGGCGGCGGCCTGGCGGGCCGCCAGAGCGGCCTTCAGATCGGCCAGGGTGCCGGTCTGGTTTCCTGACATCAGTCTCAGTCCCTCTTGTTCTTCGGGTTCAGCGCCGCGACGTCCAGCGGCTTGGGCTGCTGACCGTCATGCGGGTGTTCGGCGCCGCTGTACACATGCAGGTGCTTCATCTGCTTCCGCTGCAGCGGGCCGCGGGTGATCATCCGCTCCACCGCTTTCTCAAGCACTTGCTCGGGCCGCTTGGAGCCCAGGGTCTGGCGGATCGAGCGACCCTTGATGCCGCCCGGATACCCGGTGTGGTAATAAAAGACTGACTGGTCGGCCTTGTTGCCGGTCACGCGCACCTTGGCGGCGTTGACCACAACGACGTTGTCGCCGCAATCGACATGCGGGGTGAATTGCGGCTTGTGCTTGCCGCGCAGGCGATTGGCGATGACGACGGCGAGGCGGCCGAGGACGACGCCCTCGGCATCGATCAGCACCCAGTCCTTCTTCACCTCCGACGGCTTGATCGAGGGTGTGGATTTCAGCATGGAGTGTAACAGGGTCCAATGGTTCGGAAGCCGCGCCTTATGGGCGGGTAAGTCCGTGGGGTCAAGCCCGTTTTGCGGGTAAACCCCATGACATGGCCGCTTTGCTTTAATCATAGGGCGCTGCGCGGCGCCGGGCACCGCCGCCGGACCGTGTCATCCGGGCTCGCAACCTTGGCCCAGGGACCTTGGCCCAGGGACCTTGGCCATCTGGTCCCGGCGGCCCGGTCCCGGCAGGACCTTCTTGCATTGGGCCCCGGCATGCCGATCTTATTGTGCACCGCGGCATGATCCGCGGGTCCCGCCGTTTTGTGTATACGATCGTCAAGCGAGCCCGTCGCATGCCGCACCCCTTATGCCGTTGCGTTTGACAGCATCGCCTGACCGGACCCCTGGCCGGACCCCTGGCCGGACCCCTGGTCCGATCCCCGGCAAGCCCCGCCGCGTGATTTCCCGGCGGGGCAACCTCCGCGTCCCCGGGGCGGACCTGCATCGCCTGCCGACGCGCGTCGACCTGTCGGGCGTCAGCGTGATGGAAGGCCTCCGCACCACCATCGCCGCCGGCGTGTCGCTGCTGCCGGTGAACTGGGTCGCCTCCGACGTGCTGCTGGTCATGGGCGTCGGCGCGCTGGTCGTCTGCTTCAGCGATACCGGCGGCCCGACCCGCCAGCGCATTCCGCCGATGCTGGTGCTGACGGTGCTGGGCGCGCTGGCCTGGGGGCTGTTCGGCATGCTGCGCGGCCTGGGCCTGGTCTACGTGGTCCCGGCCGCCATCCTGTGCGTGTTCGCCAACGCGCTGGCCAGGGTGTGGGGCGTGGCCGGGACCTCCATCGGCAACGTGCTGACCGTCATCATCGCCCTGGCGCTGGACCTGCCGCTGACGGGCACCCAGGCGCTCCGATTCGGCGGGGCGTTCGTCGCCGGCGGGGCCTGGGCCTGTTTGCTGACCGTCCTGCTGCTGGGATCGGACCGCTACCGCCCGGTGACCCGGTCGGTGAACGAGGTGTGGGCGCTGCTGATCGACCTCACCCGCGACCTGTCCGCCCTGGCACGGAACCAGGCGGGCGGCGGGCGCAACAGCGACTCGGAGTGGCATGCGCACGCCCATGTCCATCGCCGCGCCGTGCGGGAATCGATCGAACGCGCCCGCGCCGCCAGCGCCGGGACCTTCCGCCGGCCCGGCCCGTCGTCATCCCGAGCGATGGCGAACCTGCTGCGGCTGGAGGTGGCGGAACGGATATTCGGGGCGCTGATCGTGACCTCGGACCTCATCGAGCACGATCCGAACCCGGACACGCAGCAACAGGCCGCCCGGCTGCTGCGGCGGTTGCAGCGGCTGCTGCCCAAGGTGGGGGGCGCCGACCCGGTGACCGATGTCAATCGGGTGGCACGGGCCATCGCGCGGATCGGGGCGGCGTCGGGCGGGCCGCCGGCGTTGCGCGCGGTCTCGGCCACGATCGCGGAATGGAGCTTGGCCGCGCTCCGTCTCAAGCAGGATGCCAAGGCGGCCTCCTTCCGTTCGGTCATCAGCCCCCTGCCGGTCGAGCAAGGCTCGTTCTGGGAGCCGCTGCGCGCGAACCTGAGCTGGAATTCGGCGATCCTGCGCCATGCGGTGCGGGTGACCGTGGTGACCGTGCCGGCGATGACGGTCGCGCTGGTGTTCTGGAACCCTTACTCGCACTGGCTGAGCTACTCCGTGGCGCTGACGATGCAGCCGTTCTTCAGCGCCTCCTGGCAGCGTGTGCTGGAACGGGGCGGCGGGACGGTCGTCGGTGCGCTGATCGGCGGCGGGCTGGCGTTCCTGCCCCAGACGCCGCTGGTCCACGCCGCGCTGCTGCTGCCGCTGAGCATCCTGGGGTTTTCCGCGCGGCAAGTCAGCTATGGCGCGTTCATCGCCTGCATGACGCCGCTGGTCGTGCTGCTGTTCGACATCGCGGAGCCGGGCCACAGCGAGTGGACGATCGCGATGATGCGCATCGCCTACACGATCGCCGGCGGCGCCCTGACGATGGCCGCCAGCTTCCTGCTGTGGCCGAGTTGGGAGCCGCAGCGGCTGCGCGTGGAGTTCCATGCGACGATGGGCGCGTATGCGGCGCTGGCGGGCCGCACGGCGATGCGGCTGGCGGGGCAGGCGAGCGAGCAGGACCTGGCGGAAGCGCGCCGTGCCGCCGGCGTCGCCACGAACAATTTCGAGGCGTCGCTGTCGCGGGCCCTGCAGGAGCCGAGGCGGGGCCGGGGGCCGGCGTTGCGCACGGCGCTGCTGGCGGATGCGGCGTTCCGCCGGCTGGGCGCGCTGCTGATGACGCTGGAACGCACCGCGAGCCTGGGGAACGAGACGGAACGCCAGGGCTGGCGGGACTGGTCGGGCTGGCTGGAGCAGGCGCTGAACGCCACCGGCCCCGCCACGCCGCCCGCGGCGCCGGGGACGACCGATTTCGCCCGGGACGTGGGCCTGCGCGTCCAGGCACACCTGACGCTGCTGCACGAGGCGGGGGCGTCGCTCGACCGGGTGGGATGACGGCGGGACCGTCCCGGCAGCCTCCCCCTCGTCGCGGCCCGGCTCGAGGCAGGGCGCGACCGGGCCATCTCTTCCCCCCCCGACGCCAGATGGCCCGGTCGAGCCGGACCACGACGAGGGGCCGGACCATGACGAGGGGAGGACTCCGGCATAGTGGCATCCTGACGGGCCGTGGTGCCCGCCACGGCCATCGCGAGAAACAGGCGGACGTTTGTCCGCGACGCCACTTATGGTACGTCACCGCCTCTCCAAGGATAAGGGCGGATGACATGCCGGTGCCGACCGACGCCCAACCCGTCCGGGCCCATGGGCGTGAGCGGCTGCGCGAATGGACCCTGACCGGGCTTCTGGTGTTCGAGGTCCTGCTGCTGTTCGTCGGCGTGCCCATCGGTGCGACGTTCAAAGCCCAATGGCCGATGACGACGGGCGCCATCCTCGCGCTGGTGATGGTCAGCACGGTCGTGATCATGTCCCGCAGCACGGGTGCATGGATCGTCGCGACGGTCGCGGTGCTCCTGGCGGGCGCCGGGCTGTTCCTGCGGGTCACCGAACCCTCGGCCATCACGGTCTGGCTCGGGCACCTTGCGGCGATCGCCAGCGTGTTCGCGCTGTCGATCGTGATCGCCAGGGTCGTCTTCGGACCCGGCCGCGTGACGACCCACCGGATCCAGGGCGCCATCGTGCTGTACCTGAACGTGGCGGTCACGTTCACCTCGGCCTATCGCCTCGTCCTGGAACTCAACCCAACCGCCTTCGCCGGCGTTCCGCTCGGCCTGCCGGAGACGGCGGCGTTCGAGAACATGCTTTACTTCAGCTTCACGACCCTGACCTCCACTGGCTATGGCGAGTTGCTGCCGATCAGCCCCGCCGCACGCAGCCTGGCGAACCTGGAGGCCATTACAGGGCAGTTATATCTGGCGATACTGCTGGCGCGCCTCGTTACGCTGCACGTCGAGAGCCGTTCCAGGTAGGGAACGCCGTCGCCGCTTGTTACATGGGCGGCATTGTATCCGGCGCGTCGTTGCACTACGGTAAAGGCAAGCGTGAATGCGCATGCCGGACCTGGTGAGGATAAAAGGTCACGCGAAACATTGGGCTAGGGTGCGTCAGCTTCATTTCTGGGAAAAATCATGCGGAGACCTTCCACCGTCACGTCCGTCCTGGCGTGCCTGCTGATGCTCGCGGCGGTGGCCGTGGGACCCGTCCTGGCCGCATCGCCGGCGCCCACGGTCTGGCCGCATACGATCACCGTCAACAACGCGAGCGTCACCGTCTATCAGCCGCAGGCGATGGCCTGGCCCGATCATGAGGTGCTGACCGCCCGTGCCGCGATCGCCGTCACGCCGGCCGCCGGCGGCGCACCCGTGCTGGGCACGATCGAGCTCAAGCTGAAGACGCGTACCGACCCCACGGGGCAGCAGGTATCCCTGTCCGATCCGGAACTGGTGTCGTCGCATTTCCCCGCCCTGGACACGGAAGCGGCCACCCGCCTGGACGGGCAGATCAGGTCGGCCCTGCCGACCGTGCAGATGAACCCCGTGGCGGTCGATTCGATCCTGCTGAGCCTGAAGGGCCAGGCGGAGGCGGCGACCGTCGAGGTCAAGAACGACCCGCCCGTCATCTTCGTCAGCGACAAGCCGGCGAGTCTCGTGGTCTTCGACGGCGATCCGGTGCTGGCGCCGGTGGGAAAGACCGGCCTGTCCTTCGCGATGAACACCAACTGGGAGGTCTTCAGCGACGGCCATGCCTGGTACCTGCTGAACGACGGGACGTGGTTCCGGGCGCCGGCCTTCTCCGGCCCCTATACGCCGACGACCCAGTTGCCGCCGGCGTTTTCCGCGCTGCCGCACGAGGACGTCTTCGCACCGGCGCGCAAGGCCGTGCCGCCTTCCAGGAAGCAGCCCGCCTCTATCCCGGCGATCTTCGTCAGCACCAAGCCGGCGGAGATCATCGTCACCCAGGGACCGCCGCAATTCGCGCCGGTTCCCGGCACCACGCTGCAATCCGTCAAGAACACCGGCAGCACGCTGTTCTTCCAGCCCTCCGGCGGGACGTTCTATCTGCTGGTCTCGGGGCGCTGGTTCTCGGCCAAGGGGCTTGACGGTCCCTGGACCTTCGCGACGGACCACCTGCCGCCCGATTTCGCGATGATCCCGCCGAAGGCGCCGCAGGCGGCGGTGCTGCCGTCGGTGCCGGGGACCGCGCAGGCGCAGCTTGCCGTGCTGCAGGCGCAGGTACCGCACCAGGCGACGCTGCCGAAGACGGTCAAGGTCAAGGTGGTCTATGCCGGCCCGCCCCAGTTCAAGCCGATCCCCGGCACGCCGCTGACATATGCGGTGAACACCACGTTCCAGGTGATCGAGACCGGCGGGAAGTATTACGTCTGCTACCAGGGGGCGTGGTTCGTCGGTCCCTCGCCGAACGGTCCGTGGGTCCTGGCCGAGAGCGTGCCCCCGGTCATCTACGCGATCCCGCCGAGCAGCCCGCTTTATCCGGTGACGTATGTGAAGGTGTACACGGTGACGCCGACGGCGGTCACGTACGGCTACACCGCCGGCTATGTGATGGGCTACGCGTCCGCGGGCGTGATCGTCTATGGCACGGGCTATTACTATCCGCCCGTGGTCATTCCCGGCCCGGTGCCGGTCTATTACCCGTATCCTTACTCCTATGCCGGCAATGTCTGGTACAATTCGACGACCGGTGCCTGGGCGCGCGGCGGCACGATCTATGGGCCGTACGGCGGCGTCGCGACCGGGGGCACGTATTACAACCCGAACAATGGCGCCTGGGGCCGAGCGGGGGCGATCTATGGACCCAATGGCGGGGTAGGGGGCTTCTCCTACTACAACCCCAGCACGGGCGGCTATGCGCACGGGTCGGCGTCCTGGAGCAACGGCAGCGGGTACGCGCAGGCAAGCTACTACAACCCGCATACCGGCGTGTCGGGATCCACCCAGCAGAACTTCAACCCGTATTCCCGCTGGGGATCGAGCACCTTCACCGGCCCCAACCAGACGGTGAACACGAAAAGCGGCAGCAACGCCCATGGGTCGGCGGGCGGCTTTTCCTCCTCCACCGGCGCCGAAGGTGCGGGCTATCGCGGCGTCAACGGCAACAAGGGTGGCGTCGCGAAGACGCAGAACGGCGACGTCTATGCCGGCCATGACGGCAACGTCTACCAGCACAGTTCCGATGGCTGGTCCAAATGGAACAATGGCGGTTGGCAGCCGGTGAACCCGCCGTCCAGGACGAGCCCCCAAGGGACGAATATCCAGGGGACGAATACCCAAGGGGCGAATACCCTGGGTGGGACCCAGGGGGCGAAGCAGGGTGGGACCCAAAGCGGTGCGAACCGCACGACGCGGTCGTCGCTGGATACGTCGTCGTACAACCAGCTCGAACAGGACCGGCAGGCGCGCAACGCCGGGCGCTATGGCGGGAGTCGTTACGGCTCCGGCGGATATGGCGGCCGGTTCGGCGGCGGAGAGGGCGGCGGGCGCTTCCGGCGCTAGCGATCAACACAAAGGAAACCATCATGGCAATCCCTGTTGCGAACGCGCGGACCTTGGTGGCCGCCCTGCTGCTTTGCGCCTCCGCCGTGACGGCGGCGGCGCAGCAGCCGACCCAGGCACAAGCCAGCGCCGTCAAGCAATATTGCCGAAGCGACTACCAGGCCTATTGCGCCAGCGTCCCACCCGGCGGCGCTGCATCGTTGCAATGCCTGCAGCAGAACGTCGCCAGCCTGTCGCCGACTTGCGGCAACGCGGTCAGGGCCGCGACCGGTGGCGGGGCGGCGAACACCACGGCCCAGGCGTCGGCCGCGCCTGTCGCCATGCCCCCCTCTGGTATGCCCCCCTCCGGTATGTCGCCGCGGCAGGAGGCCGGGCTCATGCGTCGCGCCTGCGCCGGCGACTATCGCGCGTATTGTTCCGGCGTTCCCCTCGGCGGCGGCCGCGCCATCGGCTGCCTGTCGGCCAACGAAAAACGCTTGTCGCCGTCCTGCCGAGGCGCCATGGCCGGGATGCGCGGCGGGCGGTAAGGCTGTTTCTGATCCGGACCAAGGAAGGCGCTGCATGATGTCGAGACTTCGTTACTGGGCCGTCGCCTTCGCCGTCCTGGGCCTTGCGGCCTGCAACAAGGCGCAGGTGAACACGGACGCTTCCTATTACGGGCCGGCGCTGCCACGGCCCGACCATGTGCTGGTCTCCTATTTTTCCGTCTCGCCCGACCAGGTGCGGCTTGACCAGGGGATCGCCGCCAGGATCCAGCGGGCCGCCGGCGACCAGCCGATGGGTGCCGACCAGTATGCGGCGGCACAGGCCACGCAGGCCGCGCTGGCGCAGCGCCTCGTCGACCGGCTGCGCGGTTATGGCCTGCCGGCCCAAATCGCGCCGGCCTATCCCATGCCGGGCACCAAGCTGCTGGTGCAGGGGCAGCTTGTCGCCATCGACCAGGGCAACCGGACCCGGCGGACGCTGATCGGCTTCGGTGCCGGCAAAAGCACCGTCAGCGCCGACTCGCAGCTCTATTTCGCCGCCGGTGCGGAGCAGCCGCGGTTCCTGACGGCGTTCAATGGAGAGGCCGATAGCGGCCACATGCCGGGGGCAGCCGAGACGATGGGGGCGGGCGCGGCGGCGCAGCGTCTGGCGACCTCGGCGGCGGTCACCGGCGCCACGCATGCCGGTTTGGAGACCCGCCGGGCAACCGATACGGCCGAGGCAGATCGGTTGGCGGATGCCCTGGCGAGCCGGGTGGGGCAGTTCGCGGTGTCGCAAGGCTGGATTCCGACGACGGCGATCCGGTAGCCTTCCGTCCTCTTGCGGGCGGGAGGAACGGAATGCGCTGGCTGGCTCTGATCTTCGTGCTTTTGCTGACCCCGGCCGGCGCGGCGGAGCCGCAGACGCGTGAACAATGGATGACCCTGCCGCCGACGCCCACGCTGCCGGCGGCGAACCGCAGCGGCCTGGCGTCCGTGAACGGCATCCGCGTCTGGTATGCCGTTTTCGGCCACGGGTTGCCGGTGGTGCTGCTGCATGGCGGGCTGGCGAACGCCAATTACTGGGGCCAGCAGGTCCGAGCGTTGCAGGGCCGGTACCAGGTGATCGTCATGGACAGCCGGGGGCATGGCCGCAGCAGCCGCGACGCCACCCCGTTCGGCTACGACCTGATGGCATCCGACGTGCTCGGGTTGATGGATGTCCTGCACGTCCGCAAGGCGGCCATCGTCGGGTGGAGCGACGGCGCCATCATCGGCCTGGACATCGCGATGCACCATCCCGAGCGGGTCAGCAAACTGTTCGCGTTCGCCGCCAACTCCGACCCGTCAGGCGTGGCGGACATCGCCGGCAGCCCTGTCTTCAACGCTTTCATCAGCCGTGCCGAGGGCGAATACCGGCACCTGTCGCCCACCCCCGACGGCTACAAGGACTTCCTGGCGCAGATCGAGAAGATGTGGGCGTCCCAACCGCATTGGTCGGCTGCGGACCTGGCCTCGATCAAGGTGCCGACCTGGATCGTGGATGCCGACCACGACGAGGCGATCAAGCGCGAGAACACCGAGTTCATGGCCGCGCACATCCCTGGTGCCGGGTTGCTGTTGCAGCCGGAGGTGAGCCATTTCTCCTTCCTGCAGGACCCCGTCCAGTTCGATGACGACGTGCTGCACTTCCTGGAACATGTGCCGCCGGCGAAGTGGTAACGAGAGAAACCGGCTTACGCCCCGGGACGGGAAGAGGGGGCGGACGGACGGGCTTGGTCAGCGGGCGCTGGCGGTCTGCACCCGGCCGCCGTCGCCGACCTCGTCCGGCAGGTTGATCGCCACTTTCTGTCCCACCGTCAGCCCGTCGGCGATGGAGGCGTTGATGCCGTCGGTCGTCGCCACCGTCACGGGACGCAGATGGATCGTCTGGTCGCTGTCCACATCCGCCACCATCGTCCGTGACCCGCGCACGATCAGGCCGCCCACGGGGATTTCGGGATAGCTCTGCACCGGCACGTGCAGCGTCACATAGGCGAAGGCGCCCGGCACCAGGAACCGATCGCTGTTGTCGAGGTCCAGTTCCACGAACAAGGTTCGCGTGCGTGGGTCGAGCTCGTCGGAGGTGCGGGCGATCCGCGCCTCTTTCTTGCGTGCCGAATTCGACCCGTCGGCGACGTCCGCGAGGTCGCCGACATGCACATAGGGCACGTCACGCTGCTCCACATAGACATCGACGCGCAGCCGGCTTTCGTCCGCGATCGTCACGATCGGCTGGTTGCTGGTCTTGTTGGTGGTGGAGTTCTGCACCAGCGCGCCCTTGTCGACAAAGCGCGCGGTGACCACGCCGTCGAACGGGGCGCGGATGTCCTCATACGATTTCATCGTCGCCATCTGGCCGACGGTGGCGACGGCCATGGTGTAGTCCGTCTCGGCCTGGTCGGCCGCCTGCCGCGACGTCCAGCCGCGCGCCACCAGGTCCTTGGCACGCTCCCAGTTGCGCTTCTTGTTCTGCATGTCCTGCACGGCCGAATCATATTGCTGGTCCGTTTCGACCGACGCGACGGTGGCAAGCAGTTGTCCCGCCTTCACGTGGTCGCCCCGATCGACCAGGATCGAGGTGACATAGCCGCTGACCTTGGCGTAGAGCGTGGCCGTTTGATACGCTCGCGTATCGCCGAGGAGGGAGATCCGGCGTTCCTTGGGTCCTTGCGTGACGGTGACGACCTGGACGACGGGGCCGCGCGCCACGTCTTCTGCCAGCACCTGGCGGGACACGGCCAGCGCCTCGGCCTTGTCATGGCGCATCACCACCGCGCCCAGGGCGGCACCGGCGATCACGGCGATGCCGATCAGGTACAACAGAACAGAGCCCCAGCGACTGCGTTTAGTCATACGAGATGTCTCCGGTTCCCGTCTGGCCCGCCGCCTCGGCGGTGAAACGGGTATCGAGTGTATGAAGCGACGGTGGTTTCCGGCGCAACAACGTGTAGAAGACCGGCACGATGAACAGCGTCGCCAGCGTCGCGACCACCAGTCCGCCAATCACCGCTCGGCCCAACGGCGCGTTCTGCTCACCGGCATCGCCGAGGCC
>NZ_DASZTJ010000164.1:0-9264 GCF_035548235.1 Rhodopila sp. | reverse complement strand
ATAGCTGACGGGTTATGGATCGGTCAACCCCGTCTCGTGACGGGCCGTTACCCCGGGCGCCTGCGCCGCCTCGCGCCTCGCCTCCAGCAGCGCATTGATCCGTTCCGCCAGTTGCTGGCCAGACACCGGCTTCCGCAGCAGGGAGAACGTGCCCGAGATCGCCCCGCCCACGGCTAGCGCCGCACCGTCCCCGGCATATCCCGTCAGCAGCACCGCCGGCAGTCCGGGCCGGCATTCCTGTGCCTTCCGGATCAGCGTCAGGCCGTCCATCGCCGGCATCGTCAGGTCGGAGACGAGGATATCCACCCGCTCATCCGACGCCAGCCGCGCCAAAGCCGCCGACCCGCTGTCGACGGCGATGACGGCGTGCCCGCTTTCCTCCAGCGACAGCGCCACCACCTGCCGTACGATCGCATCGTCGTCGACCAGCAGCACCCGGGGCCGGTCCTGGTCCTCGTTCGCCGCGTTCGGCGTGCCCAAGCCGGGGGCGGCCTCCGGACCGCCGCTTTGCGGCAGCCAGATGAAGATGCTGGTGCCCACCCCCGGCTCGCTTTCGATCGCCAGGCTGCCGCCGCTCTGCTCCGTGAAGCCCTTGGCCATCGCCAGCCCGAGGCCGGTGCCCTTCCCCGGTTCCTTGGTGGTGAAGAACGGCTCCGTCACCCGCGCCAACACCGTCCGGTCCATGCCTGTCCCGGTATCGGTGACGGCGAGCCGGACATAGCTTCCCGGCGACAGCCCGGCAGGGTGGTGCGTGCCGGGGGCGACGGTCTCGGCCCCGGCCGTCAGGGCCAGCGTCCCCCCGGACGGCATCGCGTCGCGGGCGTTGGTGGCGAGGTTCACCAGCACGGTCTCCAACTGGCCGCGATCGGCGAACATCGGCGGCAGCCCGGCCGGCGCGTCCACCTGGCAGACCACCGACCCACCCAGCGTGTGCGACAGCACCTCGGCCATGTCGGTCAGCAGCACGCCGACATCGATCGGCTCCGCCCGCAGGTCGCCGCGCCGAGCGAAGGCGAGCAGCCGGCTGGTGATCGCGGCCCCCCGCTTCGCCGCGTCCATCACCATCCGCACGTTGCGCAGCACCCGCTCGGGATCGTGCGGCCGCCGCTCGATCAGCGCCGCGCCGCCCGAGACCGCCTGCAGCACGTTGTTGAAGTCGTGCGCGATCCCGCCGGCGATCTGCCCCAGCGCATGCATCCGTTCGGCGTGGGCGGCGCGCTGCTGGGCGGCTTCGCGGGCCGACATCTCGTCGCGCACCCGCAGTTCCAGGCGGGCGTTGATCTCCTGCTGGATCGCGAGCAGGCGCTTTTCCGCGTCGATGTCCAGGATGAAGATCAGCGCTTCCAGCACCTTGCCGTCGACGCGCCGCAGCGGCTTGGCGCCGATCCGCAGCCACCGTTCGGACCCGTCGGGTGCGTGGCGGATGAACTCGATCCCCGGCAGCACCGTCTCGCCGCGCAGGGCCTGGGTGCCGGGATAGTCGGCCGGCTGGATGCGCGTTCCCTCCTCGTCGTAGCCGACCCATGTCCCGGCCTGCCCGGCCGCGCGCGACGGCAGCAGGTTGTCGGTGAAGCGCCGCAGCGTCTCGTTGCCCAGCACCACGCGCCCGGTGTCGTCGATGATGCCGACCCCGACCGGCAGCGACGCGATGATCGACGTCAGCCGGCTGCGTTCCGTCTCCAGCACCGAGATCAGGCGGTCGCGTGCCGTTTCCGCCTCATACCGAGCGGTGACGTCCATGCAGATGCCGACCATGCGGATGGCTTCGCCCTCGGCGCCGCGGATCGTCTTGCCGCGGCCCAGCAGCCGGCGCAGCGAACCGTCGGGCAGCACGACGCCGTACTCGGTGCTGTAGACGCTGGCCGGATCCCCGACCGCCTGCAGCAGGTCGGCGCGCACCCGCGGCAGGTCGGAGGGGACCATGACCCGTTCCCACTCGGCGGGGCGCAGACCTTCGGCATCCGGGACCAGCCCGTGCAGCCGCCACTGGTTCTCGCTCCAGGTCCAGGTATCGGACCGGATGTCCCAGTCCCAGATGCCCAGGTCGGCGCCCTCGCGCGCCAGTTCCAGCCGCTCCTCGTTCACGCGCAGGTCGGCCTGTGCGGCCCGCAGGTCGGTCACGTCGATCTGCGACAGCAGCACCATGGTGCGGCCGGCCACCCGCACCGGCGCGGTGGCGATCAGCAGGTGGCGGATGCCCCGGCCCCCCTGGATGCGGGTCTCGTACCGGTATGTCTGGCCGGCGACGACCTCCCGGCAGATCTGCCTGGCGCGCTCCGGGGGGGTCTGCAGGGCGAAATCGGTGATCCGGCGGCCGCGGAACGATGCGGTGTCGAGGCCGACGAAGCTGGCGGCGGCTTCGTTGCAGTCGACGATGCACATCGTGTCGGGGTCCAGCAGGATGGTGCCGCTGGGCGCACGCTCGAACAGGGCGCGGAAGCGCTGCTCGCTTTCCGCCAGGGCGCGGGCCGCGTCCTGTCGTTCGGCGGCGGCGCGGGCCAGCACCGCGGCGACGAGGTCGGTCTCTGGCAACCCGCTGGCGGCCGCGGGCGTGGCCTGGTCGGACGCGGCCAACCGGCCCAGCGCTTCGATCGGCTGGGTGATCCCGCGCGCGGCCAGCGCCGCCAGCGCCAGCCCCAGCGCCATGACGGCGACGCCGACGCCCAGCACACGCTCCAGCGCGGCCCGGAGCGGGGCGGAGATCGCCTCCACATGCGCCCCGGCGATCACCGTCCAGTCGGTATCGCCGATCCGGGTGAAGGCGGCGACGGAGGGCACGCCCTCCAGCGTCGGCGCCGGGGTCATGCCATGGCCTTGCGCCAGGATCGCCTTGCGAAGCTCCGGCACGATCGGCACCCCGATATACCGGTCGGGGCTGGGCGTGCGGGCGACGACCAGGCCGTCGCCGTCCGCCACCGTCACCGTGGAGGCCGGTCCCAGCCGCTGGTCGGCCACCAGGTCCTTCAGCACGCCGGGCTGCAAGCGGAGGTAAAGGTCGTAGACGACCTTGCCGTCGTGGAATACCGGCACGTCGATGCTGAAGCCCAGCGTGTCGCTGATCCGGCCATGCAGCAGGTTCATCACCGCGGGACGGCCGAGGTCGAAGATCCGGTGCCGCACCACCTCCCCCCGAGCGCGGGACGGCGGCAGGGTCGTCGAGGGGTCCTTCAGCCCGTACAGGCGCAGGATGTGCAGGTTCGGGTCCGCCACCCCAAGCGTGGCGCCTTTCGCCTGGCGCAGGAGGAACAGGTTGGCCTCGCGGCCGAACGCGTCCAGGTCCCCGTCCTGCAACGCCGGCGACATCGCCAGCGTCTCCAGCGCCGCGATGCGCAGTTGCAGGTCCCGCTCGATGGCGATCGCCGTGCCGTTGGCGATGGTCATCAGTCCTTCATAGGTGCGGTCCCGTTCCGCGGTGTAGTCCAGCGCCTCCCGCACCACCCCCATGGTCAAAAGCGGCAGGATGCTGCCGAAGACGAGCAGCATGAGGCGGGCGCGGAGCGACAGGTTGAACCGGCGGTAACGGGGCGTGGGCGTCTGGGTCACGGCGGCCGGCTCGAGATTCAGCCCGACTGGCTAAAGCGTTGCGTTCAAGTGCTGGGTGGCAAGTTCTGGGTGGCAAGTTCTGTCCGGGAGGGATTACATAGCGAGGAAATGACCGGTAGAATATCATCACGATCGCGTGAATAACGCATCATCCGACGGCGACGCCTCTCATCCGGCCGCGACGCCTCGTTGATAGGTGGACGGAACGCCTTCGAACGCCGACTTGGCGCGCTTGCCGAGCCACCACCCCATGGCCGGCGGGACGCTGGTGAAATCCGGATCGGCGCCCAGTTTCTGCGCCGCGTCCAGCGCCCAGTTCGGGCTGTACATCAACTCCCGCGCCAGCGCGACGAGGTCGGCCCTGCCCTGCTGCAGGATCGCCTCCGCCTGGTCGGCGTGGACGATGTGGCCGACGGCCATGGTCATCATCCCCGCCTCCTGCCGGATCTTCTCGGCATACGGCACCTGGTAGCCGTATTGCCGTGCCCGGACGCTGTCCATCGGCGAGCGCTCCAGGATGCCGCCGGAGCTGCAATCGATCACGTCGATGCCCTTGGCCTTCAGTTCCTGCGCGAGGGCCACGCTCTGGTCGGGACCCCAGCCGGCATCGTCCTCGCAGGACAGACGCATGAACAGGGGCTTCTCCGCCGGCCAGTTGGCGCGGACGCATTCGGCGACCTCCAGGGCGAAGCGCATCCGGTTGGCGTCGGAGCCGCCGTATTCGTCGTTGCGGCGGTTGGCGGCGGGGGAGAGGAACTGGTGGACCAGGTAGCCGTGGGCACCGTGGATCTCCAGCACCTCGAACCCCGCCTTGTCGGCACGCGCGGCGGCTTCGCCCCAATGGGCGACCAGTTCGGGGATCTCGGCGCGCGACAGGGCGCGGGGCATGGGCATGCGGTCGCTGTGCGGGACGGCGGACGGGGCGATCAGGTCCCAGCCGTCCCAGTCGAACATCTCGGGGTGGTCGGCCGTCAGCGGCTTCTGTCCTTCCCAGGGCCGGGTCAGGCGCGCCTTGCGGCCGGAATGGCCAAGCTGGATGGCCGGGACGGCGTTCTGGGCCTCGATGAAGGCGGCGATGCGGGCGAGGCCGGGGATGAAGTCGTCCTTCCAGATGCCCAGGTCGCCGACGGTCCCGCAGCCGCGCCGCTCCACCTTGGTCGATTCGACCATCACCAGGCCGCAGCCGCCGGCGGCGTAGCGGCCGACATTCACCAGGTGCCAGTCGGTGGCGAAGCCCTGGTGCGACGCATACTGGTGCATCGGCGCGGTGACGATCCGGTTGCGCAGGGTGACGCCGCGGATGGTCAAGGGCGAGAAGAGCAAGGGCTGGGACATGTGGACGCCTTCGTTATTGGCCGTTGCCCCATTGCTACCCGCGAAACGAGACCGAGACCAGCTTGGCCCCCCGCCGTCACGGGTGCCGCCGTCATGGGTCCGGCCGTCACGGGTCCGGCCGTCACGGTCGTCCTATGCAGCCAGGCGCCGCCATGGCGCGGATCGTTTCGTCCCCGCTTGGATACGCCCTCGGCCCGTCGTCGCGCCGGTCAGGCCACCCGCCGCAACGACGGGTTGAGGGCCGCCGCCAGCGGGATGGTCAGCAGGCACACCACCGCCACCACCATGATCGCGTTGATCGGCCCCATCGCGTCGCCGACGAAGCCGTAGAGCACGGGCGCCACCGCGCCCGATCCGATCGTTCCCGTATAGAACAGGCCAAACGCCTTTTCCCGCCGTGCCGACGACACCAGGTCGGGCACCGTCCCGTACAGCACCGACGACGTGCCGTTCAGCGCCAGCCCGATCGCCGGCAGGCAGGCGAGCGAGGCGTAGAGCGGCAGCCAGTGGAGCGCCAGGATGCCGGCGGCGGTGGCGCCTTCGGTCAGGATCACGGTCAGCAGCACGCCCAGGCGCTCCCCCAGCAGGCCGCAGGCGAGCTTGCCGGCGGCGCCGCCGGCGAAGATCAGCGTCAGCGCCAGGCCGATCGTTTCGAAACCGGCGCCCTTCGCCTTCAGTACGAAGGGCAGGAAGGCCAGGAACCCCATGCGGGTGCCGCTGTCGACGATGCCGATCACCAGCAGCAGCGGGAAGGCGATCGGTCCGGCCGCGCTGTCCTTCGTGCCGGGCCGGGCCTGCGTGGCGACGTGCCGCGCGCTGCCCAGGTCCCGGGGCAGCAGGACCAGGACCGCCACGGCCACCAGCAGGCCGAGCGCGCCGACGATGCCGACCGCGCCGCGCCAGGGCATCAGCGCGAGCAGCCAGGCGACCATGGCCGGGATCGCCATCTTCCCCAGGTCGCCGGCGAAGTTGTACGTCCCAAGCGCCGCCCTGGCACCCTGGTCGTCATAGGCCCTGGATACCAGCGAGGACGCCAGCGGATGTTGCGTCGCCGAACCCGCCCCGCCCAGCAGCAGTGCCACTGCCAGGACCACGAAGCCGGCACCGCCGAGGCCGATCAGCAGATAGGCGCCGGCCGCGACGGCGGTGCCGACGCCCAGCAGGAAGGCGCCCCCGGTGCGCCGGGCGAGCACCGAGGCCGGCATCTGCAGCGACGCCATGGCGCCGGTATAGAGCATGCGAAGAATGCCCAGCATCGCGTAGCTGAGGGCGAACTCGGTCTGCCAGACGGGCAGCAGGACATAGATCAGGTCGGTGTAGCCGTCGTGCAGGGCATGCGCGCCGCAGGCGACCGCGAGGACGCGCTTGCGGGCGGGGGATCGGGCAACGGCGAACTGCGCAATGGCCATGGTCGGCATGTCCCATGTGGTGTCATGGGATTGTCACGGAACGGCCGGGCATGGAAGACGGATCGTGGCGGGTAGTTGTCTAGATGACCGGAGGATCTCCGGCGGCGGAACCGGCCACCGGCGCGATCCTCGCCGACGGCCGATCGATGGTGGACGCGGTGCTTTTCCGTCCGATGTCACACCATCCCATGAAGCGGCAGCCCCGCCGGCGCGTGGGTCGGGTCGGTGATGGCAACGATCTTGACGGCGCCTCCGGCCGTCGGCGCTTCCACGACGAAGCCGTGCTGGGTGCTGTCGTGAAGATGCAGCTTGTCGATGACCTGGTCGCCCGAGAAGATCTTCAGCATGTCGTTCTTGAACGTATAGCTGTCCGCCGCCGCCAGGTTCATCAGGTCGATTTCCGGCGCAGGCAGCCCCGACTGTGCGGCGTCCAAGGTAACGGTGGCCCTGAACAGGTCGGGCCGGTCGACCTGCACGAACCCGCCGTCCGAAATGGACTGGTTCCGGCCGACGGATTTCATGAACTCGATGCGCGACGACGGCGACGAAACGATGTTGAAGCTGCCCGCGCCCACCACGTCCGCCCCGATCGTCGCCCGAGCGTAGTCCACGCTGCTGGCGCCGTTGTTATCGAACCTGGAGCCTTCGGCGCCATTCACCACGACCTGGCCGCTGATGGCACCAAAGGCATCGAACGTGCCGCTCCATTTCGCGTACTGATCGAGGTTGACGGTATAGGAACTGCGATAGCCGCTCTGGTTCGCCCCCAGGATCGCCGTGGCGCGACCCGAGATGTTGATGGTCGACGCTGACTCGGCTCCGCCGAGGTTCAGCGTGGAACGGCCTGACAGGTTGTACACGCCTTCGCCCTGGGACACCTCGCTCGTCAGGGTCGATCGGTGCGAGAGGTTGAACGTTCCCGATGCGCCCGTGCCGTTCAGCGAGGCGACGGCGCGATGCGACAGGTTCGCCGTGACCTCGGCGAACAGGAGCGTCAGGGGATTGCCCGCCAGGTCGTCGCCTCGGATGTCGATCGCGTACGGGGTGCCCTGGCCCTGCATCAGCAGGGTGTCACCGGGTGCCGGCGCCTGGTTTGGCGACCAGTCGTCAGGGTTGGACGCCCTGTTGTTGCCGCCGCCTGTCCATGTGAGAGTCGTCACGAAACTTTCTCCATATCTGTATCTGTTACGCTTGAGATTTGTCCGCGCGGCGCGGCCGGCGTCTTTGATCAAAGACAACAGCCGCCATCGACTCGTCTTCGACCTGCTCGTAGTCCGCCGGTATTGGTGATCCCTAGGGGCGGGACATGCTGCGCGAGGGAGTCGTTATTCTATCACGGATATAGCGACCCTTTCTCGCTGCGTGCGTCTTGCCTGTTTCCCATGCTGCGTCATTTCGAAGGATCATGCCTTGGGCTGGACACGTTGCCGCAGCCCTCGATTGCATCGGCCGATAGTAACGGAACGTCCAATCAATACGGACTGAAACAAAAATCGTATTGGTTGTAGTCCAGTGGATTTACTCGCGTGATAGCCTTTGTCACGAAACATCTAGGCATGATGGGCATCCCGTCGGATCGCCAAAACTGAAGCGTAGTCGCGGAACGGTCCAACCATTGCGAAATGTTCCAGGCTCATGACGCTTGAATATCCGGATTTCCGTCCGTTTCGTAACACGAATGCGTGAGATTTCGCGATTGAATTCGGTCCCTTCCGTCATATTTCCGCTTAACGAATGATTTACGTCCGACCCCTGCCCCGTCCTGGCGCCCTCATTCGTCACGGCGGGAAAGGCGACAGGAAACGCCCAGGTTGCGCCGGCCGAAATCCCGTCCTGGCGTTTTCATGAAGCCGGCCTCGTCCGATCATCCATCGCTTCGGGCCGAAGGCAGTCAAACCCGTTTCGTTTGTATATAACAATATTATTCATGGCCTTCGCCGCGTCGCATGGCAGCGCCTCGGCACCCTTCAAATCCCGAGCGGGGAAGAACGGATCGCGGATAGGACTTTGGTATATTGTTCCAGGCCCCCAATTCTTCCGGAAACAGCCCACCCGCCAAAGTCCCGTTCGGCATCGCGTCTTGTCTATTCTTCGATTCCACTAGGGCGACCGTCAGGCCCTTGTCGGGGGAAGCGGTCTTCTGGCGCGGATAGAGATGGCGCGGCCGCATGGCCGCCGCTCATCGGCGTCCTGCCCCGCCGCCGGAGAGGCCCCGATAAACCCCCGGCGACCCGGACCGCAGATCCAGTCCCTACCGCCGCCAGCCCCACCATGCGCATAGTGCCCTGCCCATCACCCATTCCTTGTCGGTATCGCTGAGCCAGGGCATTTCGTCTGTGAACATCGTCACACATTGCTTCCACGAGCACGGCATCTTGGTGATGTCCGTCCCCCAGAACACGCGCTCCGGGCCGAACGCGTCGAAGATCCGCTTCACGTAGCCCTGCATGATCGGGAACGGATAGGCCTCGGCGGAATAGCCGGGCGCGCCGGTGACCTTGACGCCGATGTTCCCGTGCTTCGCCAGCGCCAGCAGCCGGGGCATGTGCTCCATCGCCGCATGGTCCTTCAGCGTGGTCATCCCGCCGCGCCCGCCCAGGTGGTCGATGGTCAGGCGCAGCCCGGGATGGCGTTCGGCGATCCGG
Organism: Rhodopila sp.; assembly: GCF_035548235.1. Taxonomy (GTDB): domain Bacteria; phylum Pseudomonadota; class Alphaproteobacteria; order Acetobacterales; family Acetobacteraceae; genus Rhodopila. The sequence continues at coordinate 332 of NZ_DASZTJ010000164.1, read as the reverse complement.
CCGACATCCTCCAGCGAATCCGTGGCCAGCAGGGCGATCGGAACGCCGGCCTTCTCGGCCTCGGTCCACAGCCATTCCAGCGTGCCGTCGGCCATCCACTGCCGCATCGGCTCATGCAGGCAGGTATAGCGCAGGCCCAGCATGCCGGGCTGGTCGCGCCAGGTGGCGACGCGGGCGCGGGAGGCCGGTTCTTCCAGCGGCAGCGAGCCCAGGATCGCGAACCGGTTCGGATAGTCGCGCACCGCCTTGAACGCCATGTCGGTCGAACCGGGGTCCCAGCCGGGCGGATGGATGACCGCCGCGTCGACGCCGCCTTCGTCCATCATCGCGAT
>NZ_DASZTJ010000163.1:0-9556 GCF_035548235.1 Rhodopila sp. | reverse complement strand
ATTGGACCTGCGCTTTCCCGTCCTGCCGCCCGAGGGCGCCGCCGCGCTGGAGGCCGCGCGGGTGCAGTTGGAGAGCGAGGCGTAACGCCGGCGGCCGTTGGGATCCGTCCATAGGCGCCCATTCCGCCTGTCTTAGTGCCTGCATGGTGCCCACCGCCGGACTCGAACCGGCACGGATTACTCCCGCGGATTTTAAGTCCGCTGCGTCTACCATTCCGCCAGGCGGGCATGATCCCAGAAGTATCCTGGTGGGACACTAAGCGCCAGTCTGTCGTCCTCTCACAATCCGCACGCGATATCCAGCGCCATCCGCAGCAGGTTCTCGCTCGCCTCCGGCGTCCGGAACGCGCTGTGCGCCGACAGGGTCACGTTCTCCAGAGTCGTCAGCTCATGCCCGGCCGGCAGGGGTTCCGTGTTGAACACGTCCAGCGCCGCGTGCCGCAGGTGCCCCGACCGCAGCGCCGCGATCATCGCCGCTTCGTCGACGATCGCGCCCCGCGCCGTATTCACCAGCACCGTCCCCGGCCGCAGCTTCGCGATGCGGTCCGCCGACAGGAACCCCCGCGTCTCATCGTTCAGCAGCAGGTGGACCGACAGGACCTGGCTCTCCGCCAGCAGCGTATCCAGGTCGACGAACGTCACGCCCTGTGCGGTCTTGGGCGAGCGGTTCCAGGCCAGCACGCGCATGCCCGATCCGGCGGCGATGCGGGCGACCTCGGCCGCGATGCCGCCGAAGCCCAGCAGGCCGAGGGTCTTTCCGGTCAGTTCCATCCCCTCGGCACGGATCCAGTGGCCGGCGCGCATCCCGCCGTCCATCCGCGCCAGGCCGCGCGCCGCCGCCCACATCAGGGCGATCGTGTGTTCCGCGACGGCCGTGTCGCCATAGCCCTTGATGATGTGGACCGTGATGCCGATGTCCGCCAGCTCCTCGGGGTTCATGTAGCTGCGCGCGCCGGTGCCCAGGAAGATGACGTGCTTCAGGCTCTTGCAGGCCTTCATCGCCCGTGTCGGCAACTGGGTGTGGTCGTCGAAGATGAAATCATAGCCGGCGGTCATCGCCGCCAGCTCCTCGGGTGCGATGGCGCCGCGTTCGACCACGTCCATCGGTGGGTCGGTCGGGCGGACGACGCGATGGAAGACGGCGGCCAGATCGTCGACCGCATCCAGAAAGAGACCGTTCATCGCACCTAACTCCCTGACACCAATCTGCCACAACTCTGCGCAACGATCATCCGAGCGGCAAGCGGCCACCGCGGATCGGCCGCGACTGTGATACGATGCAATCCGGATGCCGCGCCCAGCCCCGATCGTTCCCCGCTTTTACCCCGGCGAACCGGCCCCCTCCGGACGCAAAGGGTCCGGACGCAGGGGCTCCGCTCGCAAGGACTCCACACGCAAAGCGTCGGCACGCCGCCGGCGCGTGCTGGGGTGGCTGGTGCGCTGGAGCATCATCCTCGGCGTCTGGGGCAGCCTCGCCGTCGTGCTGGTCGTCCTCTGGTTCTGCCGCGACCTGCCTCGCCCCGAATCCGCCCTCGACGCCGTCCGCCGTCCCAGCCTGACGCTGCAGGACCGGTCGGGGCACGTCATCGCCAACTACGGCGACCTTGTGGGCGAGCCGCTGCGCCTCAACCAGTTCTCCCCGTTCCTGCCTGCCGCCGTCGTCGCGGTGGAGGACCGGCGCTTCTTCGAGCATCCCGGCATCGACCTGATCGGCATGGCGCGTGCACTGTGGGTGGACGCGATGGCCGGCCGCGTCGTTCAGGGGGGATCCACCCTGACCCAGCAGGTCGCCAAGACGCTGTTCCTGACCAATGCCCGCACGGTCGGGCGCAAGGTGCAGGAGCTGTTCCTGACGCTATGGTTGGAGCGGCATTTCACCAAGGACGAGATCCTCGAAATCTACCTCAACCGCGTCTATCTCGGCGCCGGCGCCTGGGGCATGGATGCCGCCGCTCGGGTCTATTTCGGCGTCTCCGCCCGGCATGTGACGCTGGCGCAGGCGGCGGTGCTGGCGGGACTGCCGCGCGCGCCGTCACGCTTCAACCCGCGCGTCAATCCGCAGGCGGCCGTCGCCCGCGCCAAGGAGGTGCTGGCCGCGATGGTCGCCAACAACGCGATCACCGAAGCCCAGGCCCAGGCCGCCGCAGCCCGGATCACCTTCCCGCCCAATCCGACCTCGCCCGGCTGGTTCGCCGACTGGATCGCCGACAGGTCCGAAAGCCTGCTCGCACCCGGCGTGGACGCGACGCTGCGCACCACGTTGGACGCCCGCGACCAGGCCGTGGCGGAAACGCGGCTGTCGGCGCTGCTGGCCGGTCCCGGCGCCGCCGTCAACGCCACCCAGGGTGCGGTGGTGATGCTCGATGCCGCGACGGGTGCGGTGCGTGCCATGGTGGGCGGACGCAGCTACCGTGACGGCCCGTACAACCGTGCGGTACTGGCGCGGCGGCAGCCGGGATCGGCGTTCAAGCCCTTCGTCTGGCTGAACGCGCTGGAAAACGGGATGACGCCGGAAGACACGGTGCTCGACGCACCGATCAGCGTCGGCACCTGGCACCCGATGGATTTCGAGCGCCACTACCTGGGCGAGATCACGCTGGAGGAGGCGCTGGCACAGTCGATCAACACCGCCTCCGTCCGCCTGCTGCTGAAGTTCGGCGGCCCGCGCGCCGTCGCGGCCACCGCCGCGCGGTTGGGCATCGGCGACAAGCTGCCGGGCAACGCGACCCTGGCGCTGGGCACCGGCGAGGTCGGGCTGATGGAACTGACCGCCGCCTACGCACCGTTCTTCAACGGCGGGCGCCGGGTCACGCCGTTCGGGCTGGACCAGATGGAAACGCCGCCCGAACAGGTCATCCCGCCCGAGGAGGCGAACATGATGGCCCGGATGCTGGCCGCCGTGGTCAATCGCGGCACCGCCCGCGCGGCGGCCATTCCGGGGCAGTTCGTGGCCGGCAAGACAGGCACGACGCAGGACTCGCGCGACGCCTGGTTCATTGGTTTCGTACACAACGACCTGATCGGGATCTGGCTGGGCAACGACGACGGCCAGCCGATGAAGAACGTCATGGGGGGCACCCTGCCCGCCCGGCTGTTTCACGACATCGCTGTCGGGACCGAATGACGCCGACCGGCGTCGATCCCATCCTTCCGCGGCACGCCTTGAAAGTCCCCGCCGGCCCCCGATCTATCCTCGGGTGCGAGGAAGGAGGTACGCCGATGGCGCGCTCCAGTTCTATCATGGTCCTTGTTCTGCTGACCCTGACCGCCGCCCCGGCCGTGGCCCGAGACACCGGCGATCGTGCCAATGGCAACGACTACCAGCCGACACCGTCCGAGGTTCGCCCCGCGGAGCGGCAGGCCGGCGTGACGCCCACGCAGGCCCAGGAACAGAAGGAAAACCGGGAGGTCGAAGCCATCGACCGCCGCCTGCTGCGGCAGGAGGGGATGGGCACGAAAAGCCTTCCCGATTTCACGCAGAATCCGTCGGTCCCGTAACGCGCCCGCCAGTCAACCGACCGCGTGTGAGGCGAGGTCGATGTGGAACTGATCGACCTGCGTCACTTGCGGCGGGCCGCCGACATTGTAGGGGGCCGAGAAGTAGGTGCCGGTGATGGTTTTTGCGCCAACCTCGATGCGCAGGAAACCGAAATTGTCCTGGTCGTATTGTTCCAAGGTCAGGCCGTCGTCGAGCGTGAGCGGCGCCTCGGGAAATGCGCCATCGATCTTGTGCAGCTTGCCCAGCTTGGTGTAGCCGCCGGCGCCGGCAACGATGCAGGGGACCGTCACCGGCCCGTCGCCGCCTTGGACGGTGACGGTGAAGCGCTGGTAGTTGTGCACATGGCCGGAGAGGACCAGGTGCGGATAGCGCCCCACCGCCTCGAAGCTGTCGAACAGGACCTTGTGCACGATCGTGCTGCCGGAATGCTCCGTATCGCCGGAATAGGGCGGATGGTGCACCGCGACCACCAGCGCCAGGTTCGGGTCCGCCGCCTTCAGTTCGCTTTTGAACCAGGCGATCTGCTTGTCGTCGAACGCGCCCTCGATTTCGCCGACGTTCGAGAACAGGCCGATGATGGTGGCGAACGGCGTGGTGAACGTCCAATAGACGTTGGGCAAGTCCATTTGAGTCCGAGCGGAAGATGTCTTTAGGGAGCCAAGTTGATGTGGGTCCTTTGACATGAAGTTCTTGACCCAACCGTCGAGCGGGACCTTGTCGGGGTCGACCGGTCCGTCCTGCGGGTCGTCGGGCTGGCAATCGTGGTTGCCGGGAATGGAGACGATGAAGCCGGGATAGTCCTTGTACGTCTCATAGAAATTGTCGCCATACATGTCGATGTCGCCGGCGAAGTAGACGACGTCCCCAAGATGATAGAAGAACGCCGGCTTCTTGTTGTCCGCCTGTGCATTGGCGTCGTCGGTCATCATCTCGGCGACGAAGTCCTGGACACGGCCGCGGAAGTCGCCCGTGTCGCCGACGGTGTGGAACACCATGCTGCCGGCGGTCTTGATGTGGCCGATGTCCTCGGCGGACAGGAACCGCGACAGGTCATAGCGATAGGGTGCGGCCGCGTTCGGCGTCGGCAGCGGTTGGAAGGGGAAATGCGGATCGACGAATTTCTGCTTGGCCTGGACGGGAAAGTGGCCGGGCTGGGACGGGACGTGGGTCTGACGGCTGCCCGTCCCGCGGCCGGTCGCGTGGGTGTTTCGGCTCATGGCTGTCTCCCTTCAATGCCGAGGCGGACGGAGGGCGTCCGGATCGCGGTCGGCTTGGAACGACGCTGTCGGGTTGCTCAGTCGCGCCCCTGCGCGGGTGTCATCGGACTGACATTTTACTTGGGGACACATTATCGTTTGTTATCGATAACGGTAGGGCGTGGGCACGGCCGCGGTCAAGTGAATATTCCGCGGCACCGGCAGATGCCCATCGCGGTCGGAAGAAGCGGACTATCCGCGGACTTCTCTCAACCACCGCCGTCAAGTCGTCGACGGCCGACTTCCGCCGGCCGGCAGGACAGCCTCGCGGCCCCTTATCTCAACGCCGACCCGCTTGCATCAAACCCCGCCCCAGACATCCCGAGCGACCTCGACGCAGCGTTCCAGCTTGCGCCACTGCTCGTCTTCGGTCAGCGTGTTGCCTTCCTCGGTCGAAGCGAACCCGCATTGCGGGGACAGCGCCAATTGTTCCAACGGCAAGTATTTCGCCGCTTCGTCGATCCGCCGCTTCAGCGCGTCCGTCGTTTCCAGTTCGCCGGTCTTGCTGGTCATGATCCCCAGCACCACGATCTTCCGGCCACGCGGCACGAAGCGCAGGGGCTCGAAACCGCCGGCCCGGTCGGTATCGTATTCCATGAAATACGCATCCGAATCGATCTGGTTGAACAGCACCTCGGCCACCGGTTCGTATCCGCCCTTGGCCACCCATGTGGAGCGGAAATTGCCCCGGCAGAGATGCATGGAGATGGTCATCCCGGCCGGCTTGCCGGCGATCGCCTCGTTCAGCATGCGCGCGTAGATGCCCAGCAGGTCTTCGACATGCTCGCCCCGCGCCTTCAGCATGGCGATCTGTTCGGGATCGCACAGATAGGCGATGTTGACTTCGTCCAGTTGCAGGTATGTGCACCCGGCCTCCCCGAACGCCGCCACCGCCTTGCGGTAGGCGGCGCCGAGGTCATCGAAGAACGGGGCAAGCGTCGGATAGACGGCCGCGTCGATCGCGTCCCGTCCGCCCCGGAAATGCACGACCGAGGGCGACGGGATGGTCTGCTTCGGCACCGCAGTCTTCACATGCGACTTCAGGTAGGCGAAGTGGTCGATCATCACCGGTTTCGACCAGGCGATCCGGCCGTTCACCCGCAGCTTGTGTCCCAACGGCACGCCGCCCTGGAACTGGATCTTCTGCTCCGGCTCATAGATCTCGACACCGTCGAGGCCGGCGACGAAATCATAGTGCCAATACGCACGCCGATACTCCCCGTCGGTGGCGGCACGCAGGCCGATCGCCTCCTGCCTGGCGATCGCCTCGGCGATGCAGCGGTCCTCCACCGTCTTCAGGGCATCAGCCGGCAGTTGCCCGGCCTTCCATTTCGCTCGTGCCTCCTGCAACAGTTTCGGGCGCAACAAGCTGCCGACGTGATCGGCTCGGTATGGCGGCGACGTCATGCTGGCTCTCCTGCGATGCGGCGGGTCCAGGCCAGCACTGCCTGCACCACGGCCTCGGGCTGCTCCGGGATCAGGGCGTGGCTGGCGTCCTGGATCAGCACGACGGTGACGCGGTCCGCGCCGAGGTCGTCGCGTATCCCGTTCCGCGTCTCGGCCGGACGCCACGGATCATGCTCCGCCTGGATATCGAGCACGGGCGCCGATCCGGCCGTCCACCAGTCCGTTACGGGCGTGGCCGCGCTGGCGGCACGCTGGGCCTTCGCGGCGTCCGGATGCCAGTTGTCCAGCCAGGACGCCGGATCATGGTCCGGGGCGAAAAAGGCCACGCGCAGCGCCGCCAGCCGCACCGCGTCGGGCAACGCGACGTCGACGCATTTCGCCAGTTCCTCACGCAGTGCCGGATTGGCCGATTTCGCCGCGGCAGCGGCCAGGATGACGCCGCGCACCAGGTGCGGATGATCGGCGGCGACGCTGCGGCCGATCCATTGGCCGAAAGCATGGCCCAGCACGAAGGCCGGCCCACCGGCCAGGCGTTCGATCGCCAGCGCCACGTCGCGCGCGAAATCGTGCAGCGTCAGCCCCGTCATCGGCCCGGTGCTGCCCGCCATGCCGCGCGGCTGCGGCCGCAGCACGCGGTAGCCGACGGCGGCGAAGCGTTCGGCGATGTCGTCGAAATCGAGCGAGTCCCGCGACGACGACGGCAGCAGCACCAAAGCCGGCGCCGGACCCGTATGGGTTTCGTCGATCACCGTCACGATCGATACGGTGCCGTCTTCGACGGCAAGCTGGCGGCGCATCGTCATCCTCCCGTTGATGTCCAGCGCATTAGCGCCGTGTAGCCGAACGGTCCAGTCCAGGACTTGCCGAAGGGCAAGATGGCGCGCAGTCTCGCGGCAAGCAAATTAGGGAGGGACCGCAATGGCCAAAGTCAACGGCGCCACGCTGATGGCGCGCAGCCTCAAGCAGCAGGGCGTCGAGTATATGTTCGGCATCGTCGGCTTCCCGGTGCAGCCGATCGCCGCCGCCGCGCAGGAGGCCGGCATCCGCTATATCGGCATGCGCAACGAGCAGTCGGCATCCTATGCCGCGCAGGCGGTCGGCTACCTGACCGGCCGGCCGGGGGCCGCGCTGGTCGTCTCCGGCCCGGGCGTCGTGCATGGGCTGGCGGGGCTGGCGAACGCGCAGCAGAATTGCTGGCCGATGATCCTGATCGGCGGCGCCTCGGCCACCTACCAGAACGGCATGGGCGCGTTCCAGGAGGAGCGGCAGGTCCAGATCGCCTCCCCGTTCTGCAAGTTCGCCCATGCGGTCGAGCATGTGCACCGCGTCCCGTTCTATGTCGAAATGGCCACGCGGTATTCGATCTACGGCCGGCCGGGCGCGACCTACCTGGACATGCCCGACGACATCATCCTGGGCGAAGTGGACGAGGAAAAGGTCCACCAGGCCGCCACAGTTGCCGATCCGCCGCGCATGCAGGCGCTGGACGCGGATGTCGAGCAGGCGCTGAACGTGCTGGAATCGGCCGAACGCCCGCTGGTGATCGTCGGCAAGGGCATGGCCTGGTCCCGCGCCGAGGACGAGGTGCGCAAATTCATCGAACGCACCCAGGTGCCGTTCCTGGCCTCCCCCATGGGCAAGGGCGTGATGGACGACAGCCACCCGCTGTCGGTGGGCGCCGCCCGCTCCCACGCGTTGCAGGAAGCCGACGTCATCGTCCTGCTGGGCGCGCGCCTCAACTGGATCATGCATTTCGGCCTGCCGCCCCGGTTCAACAGGAACGTGCGGATCGTGCAGGTCGACATCGCGCCGGAGGCGATCAGCCAGAACGTGCCGGCCGAGGTCGGGCTGGTGGGCGATGGCCGCGCGATCGTGGGGCAGATGAACAAGGCGCTGGCGAACCGGCAGTGGTTCTATCCCAAGGACACGCCCTGGCACGCCGCCATCGCCGAGAAATCGGCCGCCAATGCCAAGCAGATCAAGCCGATGGCGGACGACGACAGCCATCCGATGAACTATTACCGCGCGTTCAAGGACATCAGCGCCTGGCTGCCCCAGAATGCGGTGATCATCGGCGAGGGCGCCAATACGATGGATATCGGCCGCACCCAGATGCCGAACAAAGAGGCTCGGGTTCGGCTGGACGCCGGCAGCTATGGCACGATGGGCATCGGCATGGGCTTCACGATCGCCGCCGCGGTGGTGCATCCGGACCGGCCGACCGTGTCGGTGTCCGGCGATTCGGCGATCGGCTTCTCGGGCATGGAGATCGAGACGGCCTGCCGCTACAACCTGCCGGTCAAGATCGTCGTGCTGAACAATGGCGGCATCGGCGGCGGGGTGGGGCCTCTGCCCGACGACAAGACCAAGATCCCGCCGCGGGCGCTGATCTGGGGCGCGCGCTATGACAAGATGATGGAGGCATTCGGCGGCAGGGGTTGGCATGTCGAGGACCCGACGAAGCTGCGCGGCGTGCTGGACGAGGCGATGGCGTTCAAGGGCCCGGCGCTGGTCAACGTGCTGCTGAACCCCGAAGCCGGCCGGAAGCCGCAGAAGTTCGGCTGGCATACGTCATAGGGATGCCCAATAAGGATGCCCAGGGTGCGGGACCTATCGTCCCGTGTCCGCGTCCATCGCCGACCGCAAAATCCGGTTGATCTCGGTAACTCGCTTTGTCGGGCTTTCTTGCACCGGCCGCTCCTTGGGGATGCCGATCACCCGGATCAGGGTCTCGTCGTCGGGACCGGATAGGCGCATGTCCTAATACCCCCCGGGCAGCACCACCACCGTCGGCGCCGCCGGCAGCGTCTCCCGCGATAACCGCATCGCCGGCGTCTTGCGCACGTCGATCGCGTATTTCCCCCGTTCCAGGTCCAGGAACCGGTCCAGCACGTCCGTCGTGAAGTAATGCATCGGCAGCACCACCCGCGGCTGCAACTGCTCCACCACCGCGGCGGCGTCCTGCTGGCTCATGGTCCAGAGCCCGTCGACCGCCACCATCACCACGTCGATGCGTCCCAGCGCGTCCAGGTCCTTGGGCTCCAGCAGATGATGCAGGTGCGACAAATGAGCGATGCACAGCCCGCCCGTCTCGAACACGAAGATCGAGTTGCCGTACCGCTCCGTGCCGCCGTCCCAGGTGCGGATATTGGTCGCCAGGTTGGTCACGTGCATGTCCCCGACGGTCAGGTCGATGACCGGCATCGACCCGTCCTCGGACCAGCCGTGCAGCACATGGGGAATACGCGGATCGGGGTGCAGCGTGAAATGCGTCGAATGCGCGTGGTTCATCGTCGCGATGTCCGGCGGCGCGTCGGGGATGTTGACGCCGTTATAGTCGGTGACCGCGCGCACGCCGCCGGGCGAGACGATCTCGAAGCTCGCATGGCCCAGG
>NZ_DASZTJ010000162.1:0-10344 GCF_035548235.1 Rhodopila sp. | reverse complement strand
CAGGCTGACGGCGTCGACGACCACGCGGGCCGGTCCCTGCTCGATCACCAGGTCGTCGGGCTGGGTCTGGTCGTCCAGCTCGAACTTGTACTGGAAGCCGCTGCAGCCGCCCGCCAGCACGGCGATGCGCAGCGCGGTGTCCTGGGCGGCCTTGCTCTCAGCCACGATCTCGGCAATCCGAGCGGCGGCCCGGTCGGTGACGGCGAACTGTTCCATGCGGGTAAGATAGGTGAAGCCGCATCGGATTTGAAGCGGGCCAGTTCCGCGTATAGTCTGTGGCTCCATGTATTCCCCGCCATCCCCGGCGCGTTTCGCCGTCTCCGCCGCCACTGCGCGCGGTCGGCTCTATCCGGAACCGGAGGCGGAGACCCGCTCCCCCTGGCAGCGCGACCGGGACCGGATCATCCATTCCTCGGCCTTCCGCAAGCTGCAGTACAAGACCCAGGTCTTCGTCAACCATGAGGGTGATTTCTACCGCACCCGCCTGACCCACAGCATCGAGGTGGCGCAGATCGCCCGGTCCCTGGCGCGCGCGCTGGGCCTGGACGAGGACCTGACCGAAGCCCTGGCGCTGGCGCACGACCTGGGCCACCCGCCCTTCGGCCATGCCGGGGAGGAAGCCCTGAACGTCGTGATGAAGCCGTTCGGCGGCTTCGACCACAATGCCCAAAGTCTGCGGATCGTGACGCTGCTGGAAAGCCGCTACGCCGCCTGGGACGGGCTGAACCTGACATGGGAGACGCTGGAGGGCCTGGTCAAGCACAACGGCCCGCTGCGCAGCCCGCCGCATTACATCGCCGAATACGACGCGCGCTATCGCCTCGACCTGGGCACGCAGCCCAGCGCCGAGGCGCAGGTCGCCGCCATCGCCGACGACGTCGCCTATCACAGCCACGACATCGACGACGGCCTGCGCGCCCGCTTGTTCTCGATCGAGGACCTCCGGCATCTGCCGGTGGTGGGCGAGGCGCTGGCCGCCGCCCGCATGGCCAGCCTGGACGTGCCGCCGCCGCGGCTGCGGCACGAGATGCTGCGGCGGGTGATCAACGCCATGGCGATGGACCTGATCGCCGAGAGCAACCGGCGGCTGGCGAAGCTGGACCCGACGGGCCCGGACGCGGTGCGGCGGCACAAGCACCGCGTCGTCGATTTCAGCCCGCCGATGGCCGAGGCGAACCGCGCGATCAAGGAGTTCCTGTTCGCGCGGATGTACCGGCACTGGCGGGTGAACCGGATGACGGCGAAGGCCAAGCGCCTGGTCGAGGACCTGTTCCGCCTGCTGCACGCAGACCCGTCGATGCTGCCGGACGACTGGCGCGCCAGGGCCGGGGAACCGGGCGGCACGCAGCGCGCGGCGACGACCGTCGCCGATTACATCGCCGGCATGACCGATCGGTTCGCGATGGATGAGCACCGGCGGCTGACGGACATCGCCGTCAACCTGTAGCGTCTCGTTTCACGCAGGTTTCTTCCGGCGGTGCATTCTTCGTGTTGGCAACGATCGCGGCTTGCTGTTACATAACGACATGGACGATCATTCCGCTGTCGCGCCCCGTCCCACGCTGAAGCCGCTGCCGATGGTGATCTTCAGCTCCCGCTGGCTGCAGGCGCCGCTTTATGTCGGCCTGATCGTGGCCCAGGCCGTCTATGTCTTCCTGTTCCTGAAGGAACTCTGGCACCTGGTGTCGGAGGCGATCAGTTTTTCCGAACAGGAGATCATGCTCGTCGTGCTCGGCCTGATCGATGTCGTAATGATCTCGAATCTTTTGACAATGGTCATTGTCGGTGGATACGAAACGTTCGTCGGGCGGCTCTACCTGAAGAACCATCCGGACGAACCGGAATGGCTCAGCCACGTCAACGCCGGCGTGCTGAAGGTGAAGCTGGCCAGCGCGATCATCGGCATCTCCTCGATCAGCCTGCTGCGCACGTTCATCGAGGCGAGCACGCTGGGAACGGACCGCGCGGCGGTCACGTCCCAGGGCGTGCTGTGGCAGACGATCATCCACACCATCTTCCTGGTATCGGCGCTCGCGCTCGCGCTGATCGAGAAGATCGGGCAGGGCGTCGATCATCCGCCGCATCCGCCGCATTAGGCGGGTTCCCCCTGGTTATCCGCGCCTTTGGTGCTTTCCCGCCGCACGCCGTGGAGTGCCGGAACAAGCCCGCCGGCCCACCACGCACGGACGGGCGATCAGGTATCCGCCAGCGCCTTCAGCATCGCGTCCCGGCCGGCCGTGTCGCCCGGCGCATGCACCGGCTGGATCGCGACATGCGTGGCGCCGGCGGCAAAATGGGCGCGCAGGCCTTCCTTGACCTTCTCGGCCGGCCCCCACAGCACCATCTGGTCGATGAACGCGTCGGAACCGCTGTTGGACAGGTCGGCCTCGGTGAAACCCATCTCCAGCCAGGCGTTGCGGTAGTTGTCCAGCACCAGGTAGCGCGACAGTTCTTCCCGCCCCAACGCCCGCGCCTTCGCCGAATCGGTTTCGATCGTAACCTTCTGCTCGACCGCCAGCCATTTCCCAGACCCGAGGAGCTTCGCCGCGGCCGCGGTATGTTTCGGGATCGTGTTGTACGGCAGCGCGCCCTGCGTCATCTCGGCCGACAGTTTCAGCATCAGCGGCCGCAGCGCGGCCAGCGCGATCGGCCAGTCCGACGCGCCGGCCTGGTCCTTCATGATCCCGTTCAGATAGCGCCGCATCGCCGGGATCGGCTTTTCGTAGACATGGCCCCGCACGCCCTCGACCATCGGCATGTGGCTGACGCCCAAGCCCAGGATGAAGCGCTGGCCATACAGCTCGTTCAGGCTGATCATCCCGCGCCGCGCGGTGAACGCGTCGCGCGCGTAGATCGACGCGATCGAGCTGCCCAGCTTCAGCGTCTTCGTCTGCCCCAGCATGAACCCCGCGACCGAGAACGACTCGTAGCCCCGCGATTCCGGATACCAGAGCGTATCGTAGCCCAGTCCTTCGACCGTCTTGACGAACGCCGCCATCGCCGCCGGCGAGGCATGTTTGTCGGCGCTGTACCAGGCGCCAAGCCGTCCAAGCTTCATGTGCTGCCCCTTTCAGATCACCTTCGCCGCCTTCAGCGCGGCGATGTCCGCCTGGGTATAGCCGAGTTCGCCGAGGACCTCACCCGTGTGCTGGCTGAACCGCGGCGGCGGCCGGTCGACCCGGGGTCCGTCATGCGCGAAGCGGAAGGCGGCGACGGGAACAGTGGCCTTGCCGGGGATGCCGGGCGCGTCTTCGTGGGTGTGCAGCAGGTTGCGGGCGGCGATCTGCGGATCGGCCAGCGCCTCGCCCATCGTGCGCACGCGGGACGCGGGAACGTGACGGGCCTGGAACCATTCCTCCCATTCCGCGGCGGGCCGCGTGAGCAACACGGCGGCCAGCGTGTCGTGCTCGCGCTGGAAGTCTTCCTCGCGCTCGTCGTTGGTGCGCTTGATCAGGTCCGGCCGCTCCAGCACCGTCCATAGCCGCTTCTGCTGGCGCAGGTTGGAGGCGCCGAGCATGACCATGCCGTCGGCGGTGGGGTAGGCCATGGAGGTGGCGTGCGGCATCCGGTTGCCGTTCGGCTTCGGATGCTTGCCGTTGCGCATATAGCCGGTGACGTGGCTGGCCATCAGGATCATCGCGACGTCGAGCATCGCCATGTCGATGCGCTGGCCCTGCCCGGTGCGCTCGCGTTGGAACAGGGCGGCGGACAGCGCATAGGCGCCCATCGTGCCGGTTGCGTAATCGATGGCCGGCGCCCCGATCTTGATCGGGTTCACCGCCGGCGTGCCGGTCATCGCCATGATGCCGGACGTCGACTGGATCACGTGGTCGTACGCCGTGCGCTCCCGCTTCGGGCCGGTCTGCCCGAATGCCGAGAACGACGCATAGATCAGCTTGGGGTTGATCTTGCGCAGGTCCTCATACCCCAGCCCCAGCGCCTCGAACGCGCCGGGCCGGTAGTTCTCGACCAGCACATCGGCGGTGGCGACCAGTTTCTTCAGGATCTCGCGCCCCTGCTCGGTCTTCAGGTTCAGGGTGATGGCGCGCTTGTTGGAGCCTTGGGTCAGGAACCCGGTGCCCATGCCGGCGTGGTTGAGGTCGTTGTCGCTGCCGGTATCGCGGGATTGGTCGGGATCGTCCGGATGCTCGACCTTGATGACGTCCGCTCCCATGAGGCCAAGCTGATAGGCGGCGAACGGGCCGGCGAGGACATGGGTGATGTCGATGATCCGGATGCCTTCGAACGGGCGCATCTTGGTTTCCCCTCGGTGATGGTTGGCCGAAGGGTGCGGCGATCGGGACGGGGCGTCAAATGAACCGCCCCGCCCGCATCGCGATTGGCACGCTCCGAAGCTGCCTCGGTCAGGTCCCCGCGGCCGCGGCGTGCTGCGCCGCCATCTCGACGTCGAGGGCCGTGATGCGCTGGAAGGCCGGGCGGTTGGTGATCGACGCCGCATAGCGCGTGAACACGTCCGTCTTGGGCACGAGGCCGAACATCATCGTCCAGTTGAGCGCGATGCCCCAGAGGATGTCGGCCGCCGTCAGCCGATCCCCGAGAATGTAGGGACCCTTGGCGAGCTGTGCTTCCAGCGCGCCCAGCATCGTATCGTAATCGGAATAGGGTGACTGCGTCGGCGGCGCAGGCGTGTGCTGCAGGAATTTGTCCATCAGCGCCGGTTCGAAGGTGGTGCCGTAATAGGCGATCCAGCGCAGGTACGGCCCTCGCTTCGCATCGTCGAGCGCGGGTGTCAGCCCTGCCGCCGGGAACAGGTCGGCGAGATAGATGAAGATCGCCACCTGTTCGGTCACCAATTCCCCGCGATGGCGGACCGCCGGTACTTTCCCCAGGGGATTGATGGCGAGATAGGCCGGCTGGCGCTGCTCGCCCGCTTTCATGTTGAGGACATGGAGGTCGTACGGGGCCCCAAGTTCCTCGAGCAGCACGCGCGCGCCGGTGGCTCTGGTCTGCGGGGCGTAATACAGGGTGATCCGGTCGTCGCTGGTCATCGGCAAAGTCTCCCCTTCGATCTGTCAGGCGGCGGCAGTCTAACGCCCCATACCTGACATCCGGTGTCAGGTATGGTTGAAAGCGCCATGCGTGCAAGCCGGCTGCTGTCGATCCTTACCACCCTGCAGGCGCGGGAGCGTATCACCGCGGCTGAACTCGCGGCGTCCTGCGAAGTGTCGCTGCGCACCATCTACCGGGACGTCGATGCGCTCTCGGCCGCCGGCATCCCGATCTATGCGGACCGCGGCGCCGAAGGCGGCTACCGTCTTCTCGACGGGTACCGCGTACGGCTGAACGGGCTGTCGCCGTCCGAGGCCGAGGCGATGTTCATGGCCGCGCTGCCGGGCCCGGCGGCCGATCTCGGACTGGATGGGGCCATGATGGTGGCGCAGACCAAGCTGATGGCGGCGCTTCCCACGAATCTGCGGGACCATGCGCGCCGCCTGCGGGCGCGGTTCCATCTCGACGCGCCGGCCTGGTTCAGCCAGGCGGAACAGCCGCCGCACCTGCGCGCCATCGCCGGCGCACTTTTGCGCGAGACCTTGATCGAGATCCGCTACCAGAGCTGGAAGGCCGAGAAGCACCGGCGCGTGGCGCCGCTGGGCCTGGTTCTGAAGGGCGGCAACTGGTACCTCGCCGGCTGCGTCGACGGCAGCGTGCGCACCTATCGCGTGGCGCGGGTGCTGGCGTGTGCCGTGCTGGACGAGACGTTCGATCGGCCGGCGGATTTCGACCTCGTCGCGTATTGGCAGACGGCGACGCGGCGGCTGGAGGCCGAGTTGCATCCGAACCGCGCCAGCCTGCGCGTGTCCCCGCTTGGAGTGAAGCTGCTCGAGATCCTGAGCCAACCCTCGGTGAAGGCCGAGACGCATGTGTCGGAGGAAGCGGACGAAGACGGTTGGCGGATCGCCGTGGTGCCGGTCGGGACGTCGCTTCAGCACGCGGCGTCCGACCTGTTGCGCCTGGGACCGGAGGCGGAAGTGCTGGACCCGCCGGACCTGCGGCAAAGGATGGCCGAACTGAGCCAGGCCATGGCCCGGCGTTATCGGACCGCGGCCGGGCGGCGCGACGCCTGACCTGGTCAGGCTTCCGATGCGGGCCGGCGGTCCAGCAGCGCCAGGGCCGGGGCGATCACGCCTTCCAGCAATGCCTTCTCCGGCCGGACGCGGGCCAGCACGCGGACGCCCATCAGCACGCCCAGCAGGTGCTGCCCCAGGGTTTCCGCGGTCAGCGACCGGGTGATCGTGCCGTCCGCCTGCCCGGCCTCCACGGTGCGGCGGAAGAACGTCTCGATGCGAGTCAGCATGGCGGCGACAACTTGTTGCAGGTCCGGATCATGCGGCGCGACGTCGAGCGCCGCGTTCACCAGCATGCAGCCCCTGTGTTCGGGGTCGTAGAGCGAACGCGAGAGGATCTCCTCGAAGAACACGCCGATCGCCCGGCGCGGCGGGAGCTGTTCACAGCGCCTGATGCGGTTGGCGATGCTGTCCTCGACATAATGGTCGAGCGCCTTCTGATAGAGCGTCCGCTTGTCGCCGAAGGCGTTGTAGAGGCTGGCGCCGGTGATGCCTGTCTTCTCGATCAGGTCGCGGACGGATGTCGCTTCGTAGCCGCGGCTCCAGAAACATCCCGCCGCCGCGTCCAGCACGGTCGCTTCATCGAATTCCCGAGGTCTTGCCATACAATCGTCCGTCTTCGCGTCAGGGCCGCGATATAACCACCGCGCGGGCGTCTTGCCATTTCCTTTTGCCTGCCGCATTCTAGAACGGTCGAACCAAAATGCAACGTCCGCGGCCCCCGCCGCCGACGGGCGCCGCATCGGCTATCGCCATCGTTGTGCCGCGAAGGAGAGGAACATGATCCGGTTCTATTTTCATCCCACGCCGAACCCGGCGAAGGTCTCGCTGTTTCTTGCGGAAACCGGGCTTCCGTATGAGGTGGTCCCGATCGACACCGGCAAGGGCCAGCAGCACACGCCGGCTTTCCGCGCCATCAACCCGAACGGCAAAGTGCCCGCGATCGTCGACACCGACGGCCCCGGCGGCAAGGAAGCCAGGGTCTTCGATTCCACCGCGATCCTGCTCTATCTCGCCGAGAAGACCGGCAAGTTCCTCGGCGCGCCCGAGGACCGGCCGGAGCTGCTGTCCTGGCTGATGTTCATCGCCTCGGGGCTGGGGCCGTTCTCGGGCCAGGCGGTGCATTTCCAGCACGCCGCGCCGGCGGGGCTGGACTATGCCGTGAACCGGTACCGGCGTGAGGCCGACCGGCACTACCAGGTGCTGAACGATCACCTTGAAGGCCGGGCGTGGATCGTCGGGAAGGACTACACCATCGCCGACATGTCGGCCTGGGGCTGGCTGGACCGCGCCGCCCGCGTGCGCAAGGGCGAGGACGATCCGCTGGGGGCGTATCCCAACCTCAAGCGCCTGTTCCAGGCCGTCGAGAGCCGGCCGGCCGCCGCGGTCGCACGCGGCATCGGCATGGACCACGACTTCAAGAAAGTCGTCGATGAAGAGACCAAGCGTTCGCTGTTCCCGTCGAACTATCCGTCCGCTGCGTGAAAGGGGCGGGGGGCCTCCGGCCCCCTTCGGGACCCTCCGCCGGGGTCCCCGATCGACTTTTCGCCCTCGATTGGCGATCCTCCGTCCCAAACACAGCCGGGAGTTCTGAACATGGCCGACTCAGCCGAATACGTGCCGCCGAAGGTCTGGACCTGGAACAAGGCCAATGGTGGCCGCTTCGCGAACATCAACCGCCCGATCGCCGGGCCGACGCATGACAAGGACCTTCCGGTCGGGCGTCATCCGCTGCAGCTCTATTCGCTTGGCACGCCCAACGGCGTCAAAGTCACCATCATGCTCGAAGAACTTCTCGCGCTCGGCCACAAAGGGGCGGAATACGACGCCTGGCTGATCCGGATCGGGGATGGCGATCAGTTCGGCAGCGGTTTCGTTGCGATCAATCCGAACTCCAAGATCCCGGCGCTGCTGGACCGCAGCGGCCCGAAGCCGATCCGGGTGTTCGAGTCCGGCGCGATCCTGACCTACCTCGCCGAGAAGTTCGGCGCGTTCCTGCCGACGGAACCCGCGGCGCGTGCCGAGTGCTTCTCCTGGCTGTTCTGGCAGATGGGCAGCGCGCCTTACCTGGGCGGCGGGTTCGGCCATTTCTATGCCTATGCGCCGATCAAGATCGAATACGCGATCGATCGTTTCGCCATGGAGGTGAAACGGCAGCTCGACGTGCTGAACCGTCGCCTGGCGGAGAGCCCTTATCTCGCGGGCAACGATTATACGATCGCGGATATGGCGGTGTTTCCGTGGTACGGCGGGCTGGTGAAGGGCTGGCTGTATGGCGGGGCCGAGTTCCTGTCGGTCCAGGAATACGAGCACGTCCAGCGCTGGGCCGACAAGATCCTGGCGCGGCCGACGGTGCAGCGGGGCCGGATGGTGAACCGCGTCCAGGGCGAGCCGTCGAGCCAGTTGCACGAACGGCACGATGCCGGCGACTTCGAAACGAAAACGCAGGACAAGATCGCCCCGGCGGGTTGAGCGCCGAGGCGTTTCCTGGGGTCATGGCCGGGACTTGGCGCCATGGGGTCGGCCATGTCATGACGCGATCGCAAAGGCCGGCCGCGGGGATCAAGGCCGCATCTTGAAATGCGCCGGTCCCGGCGTACGCAGCGGCGCGGCCATGGTAGCGAACTCGCACAGCAGCCGTCGCGTGTCGCGGGGGTCGATGATTTCGTCCACCCAGAACGCCTCCGCCGTGCGGAACGGGGACCGCAGCGCGTTCAGGCGCTTTTCGATCTCCGCCATCGTCGCCGCCGGATCGGCGGCGGCGTCCAGTTCCGCGCGATAGGCGGCCTCCACGCCGCCTTCCAGCGGCAGCGACCCCCAGCGCGCCGATGGCCAGGCATAGCGGATGCATTGCCGGTTCTGCGGCTGGTGCGCGCCGCCGCCGACGCCGTAGACGTTGCGCACCAGGACGCTGCACCAGGGGACCCGGGACTGCGACACCGCGGCGATGGCGCGTGCGCCCAGGCGGATGACGCCGGACGTCTCGGCCGCCAGACCGACCTGGAAGCCGGGGCAGTCCACCAGATGCACGACCGGCAGGTGGAACGTTTCCGCCGTATCGACGAAGCGTATGACTTTTTCGCAGACATCCGCGTCCCATGCGCCGCCGCCGAACAGCGGATCGCCCGCCATCAGCGCCACCGGCCAGCCGTCCAGGCGCGCATAGCCCGTGATCAGCGCGCGGCCGAAACGATGGCCGACCTCGAAGAAAGAGCCCTTGTCGACCACCGTCTTGATGATCCGGCGCATGTGGTACGCGTGGCGCGGACTGTTCGGGATCGCCGACACCAGCCACTCGTCGCGCCGGTCCGCCGGGTCCCACCCCGTCTGCCGCGGCGGCAGGTCCCAGATCGAGTTCGGCATGTACGACAGGAACTTCCGCGCGCAGTCGAACGCTTCTTCCTCGGTGTCCGCGGCGTGGTCGACGCCGCCGGCGGCGGTCTGCACCTCCCACCCGCCGAGTTCCTGCTTGGTGCGCGGCTCGCCCAGCCGTTCGACCACCGGCGGTCCGGCGACGAACACGGCGGAGATGTCCTTGACGATCACGGAATAATGGCTGGTGACCAGCCGAGCGGCGCCCAATCCGGCGACGGAGCCGAGACCAAGGGCGACGACGGGGACCTCGGCGAGGTTGTCGACGCAAAGATACAGGCCGGAGCTGGTGCCGATCCCGCCGGGCAGGTTCGCGCGGCCGGTGGTTTCGATCGTGCGCACCGATCCGCCGCCGCCGGAACCCTCCAGTAGCCGGATCAGCGGCATGCGGTAGCTGTTGGCCATGGTTTCCGACATCAGCATCTTCGCCCAGATCGCGGCATCGGCCGATCCGCCGCGGATGGTGAAGTCGTCGCCGGCGATCACCACCGGCCGGCCGTCGACCTTGCCGCGGCCGAAGACGCAGTTGGCGGGCAGGAACGCCTTGATGCCGCCGTCCTCGTCATAGGTCGCCTTGCCGGCGATCGCGCCGATCTCGTGGAACGTGCCCTCGTCCAGCATGGATGTGATGCGCTCGCGCACCGTCAGCCGGCCGCCATCGTGCTGGCGCTTGACGCGCTCCGAACCGCCCATCTGGTGCGCAAGCCGGATGCGTTCCTGCAATTCGTCGAGCGCGGGTTGCCAGTTCGCGGGGACCATCTCCATGTCGGCTGAACTCCGGATTTCTTGGGACGTTGGCTGGATGGTCCCAGCCTCCGGGCCGATCGGCAAGGCCGCAGAGGGGGAGGCGCAGAGGGGGGGGGCGTTGACGGACGGGCCGGGGACG
>NZ_DASZTJ010000161.1:0-14803 GCF_035548235.1 Rhodopila sp. | reverse complement strand
CGCCGGCGCCGGCGCCAAGCCCGGCATAAGTGCTGGCTACCAGCCCCGTGCTGACCTGCTGGGTAAGCGTATCCAGCCGCGCACTGACGACGTGGCTCTGGTTCGCCACCTCCCCGACGAGGCCGTAATTGGCGAGGGACGCATCGATCGAGTTGCTCATGTCACGACCTGAAGGATTTCGTTGAACATCGTCTCCACCGCGCTCAGCACCCGGGCATTGGCGCCGTAGGCCGTCTGCAGCGTCACCATCTTCGACATTTCGGAATCGAGGTTGACCCCGGTCGTGCTGTTGAGCTGGCTGCTCAGCGCCGACTGCAGGCTGTTGGCGGCCGTGAGGTTGGTGGTGACCGTGGCGCTCTGCTCCGAGAGGCCGGAGACCAGGGCAGTAGCGATTCCGCTGAGCGTCGCGACGCCACCGGAAGGCGCGGAGAGGTTGCCGTCCGGCCCCAGCGCGGTCGAGGCCGGCGCCGGCTGGCTGACGCCCGGCTGTGCCTCATCGCCGAACGTGTAGTTCAGCACGCGGGAGATCAGCGTCGAGAACCCCGCCGGCCCGCCCGAGGGATTGGGCGTGAAAGCACTGGCGCCCGAACTGCTGCCGGCGATGGCGGTGGTGCCGTCGCGCACCAGGGATGGATCGGCCGAAACTTGAGGGTTCACCTGGATCCGCGCCGAGAACCCGACATAGCCTGTTTGTGTTCCGCCCGTTCCGGTGGCGACCGGCAGGTTGCCCTGGCTGTCGGTGAACAGCGTCAGCCCCTGCGCCGAGAACCTGTTGGCGAGGCCATAGGAGAACTCATCGAGTTGGGCCTGCGCGGTCGGCAGCGTGGTGTCGCGGAGTGTCAGGTCCGCGCCGATCCGCCCGCCGGTCAACGCCGAGGTGACATCGGTGCCGTTCAGGGCGATCCCCGACAGGCCGCCATCGGGATAATAGGATTGCGGCGCCGCCGCACCTCCCTGGAACGAAAACGCCGCCCCGTCCGCCTGGGTCGGCAGCGTCAGGCCGCTGGCGGTGACGAGTTGGACGCTGCCGTCCTGTTGCGGCAGCGCCTTGAACGAGACCAGGCCCGACAGCGTCTGCAACGCCCCGTCGCGCTGGCTCTCCAGCCCGGCGGTACTGGTGCCGGCCTGCTTGCCCGCCACGATCTCCCGGTTCAACTGGCCGATCTGCGACAGCGTGCTGTTGAGCGAGTCGACGGCGACGCCGAGGTCGTCCTCGACGCCCTGGCGCTGGGTCGTGATCGTGCTGCTGATCGTGTTGACGGTCTGCGCCAGCCCGCCGGCGGCGTTGACCACCGCGCTCTGCTGCGCCTGGTTGGACGGGTCGCTCAGCAGCGTGGAGAAGCTCTCCTGCAGAGAACCGACCATGCTGGGCAGGTCGTCGCCCTGGCCCGGTGTGCCCAGCACGCCGTCGATCGCCTGCAGCGCCGCCTGCGTCACCGTCAGTCCGGCGCTGTTCGACACCTGGGCCGATAGTTCGGCCTGCAGGGCCACGTCGGTGGCACGCGTCGTGATACCGGTCCGGACGCCCATCCCGATCCCGCCGGCGGTCACGCTCTGCTGCGGCGTGGTTTCCTCCGTATAGCCGGGTGTCGATACGTTGGCGACGTTCTGGGACATGGTGATGAACTGCGCATTGATATTGGCCAGGCCGCTGGTGGCGATGGACAGCGCGGAATTCAGACTCATGAAGGAAACTCCTTGCCCGGGCGCGGCCGCGCGACGTCTTCCGTGCGCGGCGCGCCTGGGGGAATGGGGGCGTCATCCGGCGGCCATGGCCGCCGGGTGGGCCGTTCGAGCCTAGTTCTTCATGTTGATGGTGGTCTGCAGCAACTGATCGGCGGTGGTGACCACCTTGGCGTTGGCCGAATAGGCCTGCTGCGAGACGATCAACTGGGAAAACTCGGTGGCGATGTCGACGTTGGAGTTTTCCACCGACCCGGTAACGAGTGTGCCGGCGCCGTTGCTGCCCGCCGCCTCGGCCAGCGGCGTGCCGCTCTCCGTGGTGCTGGTGAAGGCCTGGCCGTTCTGCCGCTGCAGCGCATTGGCGTTGTTGAAGGTGACGACCGGCACCTGCCCGATCACGCGGCTCTGGCCGTTGTTGTAGTTGACGACGACGTCGCCGTTGGTCTGCATGCTGACGCCGGAGAACGCGCCCGGCGGCACGCCGTTCTGCGTCAGGCCCCGCAGGCTATAGGCGGTGTCGGCGTATTGGGTGACGCCGGCGGTCTGGCCATAGGTGCCCAGGTTCAGCGTGATCGGCTGCGTGCCGGACCCGAAATCGGCTGAGAATTGCAGCGTCGCCGCCTGTCCGGCGCTGTAGCCCGAGGTCGTCACGCTACCGGTCGCCGAGGTGATGTTCCCGATCGTGCCGGCCGGTACGCTGTTGGCGCTGGCGGCGCCGAACTGGACCTCGGCGCTGCCGAGCGTGCCACCGCCGGTGTCGTCCGGCGCATCGATCGAGACCGTCCAGTCGTTGGCGCTGTTCTGTACCCAGTTCAGGTTCACGACATGGCTGGTGCCCAGCGCGTCGTAGACGGTGATCTGCGAGGAGATGGGCGAAGATGCGGTCGCCGTGCCCGAGGCCGGCGTCGCCGGCAGGTTCGCCGACAGGGTGACGTTGCTGGTGGCGACGGGGTTGTCGGCGGTCTGGCTGATCTGGATCGGGCTCAGAGCGTTCTGGTCGGCGACGCCGGTCTGCGGGTTCACGCTCCAGCCGTTCAGATACTGCCCGGCGCTGTTCACCAGATAGCCGTTCTTGTCCATCGTGAAGTCGCCGGCGCGGGTATAAAATTGCTGCGCGTTGAACGTCGGCAGGCCGTTGACCTGACCCGCAGTCTCTGACACCGCGAAGAAGCCCTGGCCGGTGATGGCGAGGCCCAGCGGGTTGTCGGTCTGGGTGATCGCGCCCTGGATGTTATTGATATAGTCGGGCTGGGCAACGACCGAACCAGGCTGGTTCTGCGACGGAGTGCTGGTGGTCAGGTAGTCGATGAAGCTGGTGTCGACGCGCTTGTAGCCGACGGTCTGGCTGTTGGCGACGTTATCGCTGATATTGCCGAAAGCGGATGACTGCGCCGAGAGACCGCTAATGGCGGTGTTGATCGAACCGAACAGGGACATTCAAAATCGCTCCAGACGAAACGGTTTTCTTCCGGCGCATTTCGCACCGGTTAAGAAATGGTTAAGACAACATACATCCGCGCTTTTTGACAGCAATGCGAAACGGGGTGGCCGGACATTTTGGTCCGTGTAATGCCCATACCTTATCCTAATACCGTTGCATCCACAAGAATTTTCACGCGAACCCAAATTCTCCTTGCACCAGGACAGTGACGCAGCCAGTATCCGTCCATTCAGGAGCCTAACATTGTCAGTCGTTATTAACGGTTTCTTAACTGGCACTTTACCGCTGCCCTCGACGCCCGCTTCACCCCTGTCCGCGACCGGCAATCAAGGCATGGACTTTCTGTCGGCATTGCGCAGCGTTCAGAACGAATCCGATACGGTGCGCGGCGACGCCGCGGATCAGGCGTTTGGTCAGGCGGACGCTCCCGGCAATACCGGCACGGTCTTCACCCTGTCCCCGCCCTGGACCGGCGTCCGGTTCGCGAACCAGGCCACGGGCAGCGTCGACTCGGCCCCACCGCAGCGGCGCATGGGACTCGTCGGCGACAGAGGAACCGCATCGCCCGCCGACGGCGACGCCACGCGGAACCGGGAGACGCAGACTCCGGCAGCCTCAGGCGCGACTGTGATGCTCGCCCAGGCGATGCTCTCGACCGCCGGCGCGGCGGTGCCGGCTGGCGTGGAGCCGGGTTCGACGACGTCGACCGGAAGCGCTGGCCAGGTCGGTGCGATCCTCGCCGCCCCGCCACGGTCATCGGCCGACGATTTGACTCCGGCGCAGGGGACAATGCCGCCCGGCCGATCGGCGAGAGGGGCACAGGGGTTGGCGCCGTCGGGTACCACGACAGGGCAGAATGCGGTGCCCGCGAAAACCCTCTCAAGTGTTCCGATGGCTTCCGTCCCGCTCACTGATGCACCTACCGCTTCCCTCGCCGTCCCCCAGGCTCCCACCACCGCCCACACGACAACCCAGGCAAGCGAGACCGAGACCGTCCAGCGCGCCCCCTACCCCACCGAGGCCGCTGGAACGCCTCCAACGGTGCCGGCTGCCCCGCCGGCTGGCGTCTCTTCCGGCCCCTCCACGGACACAGTCTCGACGGCCGTTCAAGCGCTTGCGTCGGCAACCGTTGCGCCAGCCGACCCGCCCACGATCCCGGTGAAGGTCGAGACCCGCGGTACCGAAACCATGACCAGCCCGGCTCAACCGGCGGATCAGGTTCAGCCTGCGGTCGCCGATCGCTCGGACCATCGCACCAGCCACGATTCAGGCCCGAGGGACCAGACGGATACCCAGACTCCGCCCACCCCACCCAGCTTCGTCGCCGACCCGCTCCCGGCCGCGGCCGCGCCGGTCACGGCATCGGCAACGAACACCATGCCCACGCCGTCCGTCATGGCCGCACCCGCGCCCGACCTTGCTGCGTCGATCCACCCCCAAGCCTCCCCCATCAGTCAGATCGCGCCGGCCTTGCTCACACTCGACGCCGGTGCCGACGGCACGCAGCGTCTCTCCCTCCGGCTCCAGCCGGACGCGTTGGGCACTGTCGAAATCCGCATCGACCGCACCCCGGACGGGGCCGCGCGGGTCAGTGTCTCGGCCGACAATCCGGAGACGCTGCAACTCCTGTCCAACGCGCAGTCGGACCTGCACAAGGCGCTGGATGCCGCAGGGATACCGGCAGGACGCAGCATGAGCTTCGCTTTGGGAACCGAACCACGAACGCTGACCGGGTTGGCCGACGCCACACCGCGGGTCGAGGGCGATGACCAGGCAACCGGCCAGCAGCAAACCGGACATGGCGGCTCAGGACATGCGTCCGGGCAAGGCACCGGCAACGTGTTTTCGGGAGGTGCGGGCGGCGGGACGATGGACACCGCGGGGGGCGGCGCGGGTGGCAGCGGACAAGGTTCCAGCAGCAGCACGCCACGTTTCCAGGTGACGCGCGACCCGCTTGGGACCGATCCGGACGACGCAACGGAATCATTTCAGACGCAAGGGATTTAAGCCATGACCTCAGCCATCGGCGCGACCAGCGCGACCTCCGGCACCGCCTCGACCGGTTCGGTGGCGACCAACACCGGTACCGCGGCACTGGCGTCGCTCAGCAACAATTTCAGCGATTTCCTGCAATTGCTGATGACACAGTTGCAGAACCAGGACCCATCCTCGCCGATGGACAGCAACCAGTTCACCAGTGAGCTGGTTCAGTTCTCCCAGGTCGAGCAGCAGATCAATACGAACCAGGATCTGACCCAGATGATCCAGTTGACCCAGGCAAGCCAGGTGGAGCAGTCGGCATCGATGCTGGGCAGGGCAGTGACCGTCAACAGCGGCAAGCTGTCGTTGCAGAACGGCCAGGCGGAAATCAACTTCGATACGTCGAACGCCGAGGCCGTCGGCATTACCGTCTACAACAGCGCCGGCGCGGCGGTCGCAAGCGCCACCATGCAGACCCAGGCGGGCACCAATCACTGGAGCTGGGACGGATCAGGGCCGAATGGCGTGACGGAACCGGATGGGGCGTATTCCGTTTCGGTGACGCAGATCGGCGCGACCGGCACGACGGCGGCAGTACCGTTCACGGTGACCGGGACCGCGACGGCAGTGGAAAACAATGCGGGTACCGTGGACCTGCAGATGGGCGGGTTGATCGTGCCGTTCGGATCGGTGGTGTCGGTCGGATCGTAGGCGGCCTGATCCCTCAGAAATAGTGCCAGAAATTCGAGGCCCGAGCCTCGGCTGGACTGCCGTCGAAGACGATCTGGCCGTTGTTCATGATGATGACCCGGTCGGCGATTTTCATGGCTGCCGCGACGTTCTGCTCGACCAGCACGGCCGTCATTCCGTGCGATTTGCAGACGTCGCGCACCTGCTGGAACATCCGCTCCACGAGGTTGGGCGCCAGGCCGATCGAGGGCTCGTCCAGCATCAGGCAGCGCGGCGTGCCCAGGATCGCCAACGACAGCGCCAGCATCTGCTGCTGCCCGCCGCTCATGCTGCCGGCCCGCGTCGCCAGGCGCTCCTGCAAGGCCGGAAACAGCGCGCAGACGCTGTCGACATCGAACATCGCGCCGCCGCCAACGTTGCGGGCCGCGACGACGTCCAGGTTTTCCCGCACGCTCAGGTCCGGGAAAATACCCCGTCCCTCGGGCAGCAGCCGCAGGCCCAGCGCGACGCGATCAGCGACGCCCATCCGGTCGATGCGCGCGTCGCCGAACCAGACCTCGCCGGCGGTCGGGCGCAGCACACCCATGGCGGCTTTCAGCGTGGTGGTCTTGCCGGCACCGTTATGACCCAGGAAAGCCAGGATCTGGCCAGGCTCCAACGTGAAGGACACGTCCGAAACCACCGTCTTGACGCCGTAGCCGGCCTGGATGGATTGCAGGCGTAGCACCATCACAGCGCTCCGCCGAAATAGATCTCGGACAAGGCCGGGTCGTTGATGATGGTTTCCGGCGAGCCCTGCGCCATCAGGTGTCCCTGGTGCAGGAACAGCACGTCGTCGGCGATCTGCTGCACGACGCGCGTGTTGTGCTCAACGACCAGCAACGTCTTGCCCTCGGCCTGCAGGCGGCGCAACAGGGCCATGACATTGTCCAGCGCGCTGGCCGACAGGCCGGAGGCCGGTTCGTCCAGCAGCAGCAGCTCCGCGCCGGTGGCCAGGACTCGGGCGATGATCAGCAGTTTCTGCTCGCCATAGGACAGGTTGCGGACGAAATCGCCGGCGCGTTTCGCCAGGCCCACATGCTCCAGGATCGCCATCGCCTCGGCGCGACGGCGGCGTTGGTGCGTCATGACGTGCAGCGGGCGGAAGACGGCGGACAGCGGTTCCTCGCCCGCCTGGTGCGGCAGGCTGGCCAGCACGTTGTCGACCGCCGTCAGGTCGACGAACAGGCGTAGGTTCTGGAAGGTGCGGGCGATACCAGCCGCAACGATCGCCTGCGGCTTCCAGCCGTCGAGCGATTGTCCTTTGAACGCCACGTGCCCCGCCTGGGGCCGCAGGAACCCGGTGATGACGTTGAAGATCGTGGTCTTGCCGGCGCCGTTCGGACCGACCAGGCAGGTGATGCGCCCCTGCTGGACGGTGAAGCTGCAATCGCGCAGCGCGCGCAGGCCGCCGAAGCGGACCTCCACGCCCTCGGCCTGAAGGTATGCGCTCACAGCCGCTCCCCCGCCAGGCCTTGCGGGCGGAACAGCATGAAGGCGATCAGCAGCACGCCATAGATCAACTGCCGCATCGCCGCGGCGATGGTGGTGGGAATGTCGATCAGCGTCAGGATCTGCGGCAGCGCCAGCAGCAGGAACGGCCCCAGCACCGACCCGGCCAGCGTGCGCGCCCCGCCGACCACCACCATGGTCAGGAGCAGGATCGAGGAATCGAGGTCGAACGACGACGGATCGATGAAGCTCAGGAAGGTCGCGTACAACCCACCGGCCGTCCCGGCGAACGCGCCCGCCAGCGCGGCGGCGGAGACCTTGGCGCGCAGCACGCTCTTGCCGGTGGCGGCGACGGCGAGTTCGTCCTCCCGGATCGCGCGCAGGAGGCGGCCGAAGGGCGCGCGCATGACCAGCCAGAATACCAGGCCACCCAGGATCATGCCGCCGACGCACAGCATCACCATCGATGACGTGTCCTCCAGCGCCTTGCCGAACAGGTCGGCGGGCGGGATGCCGGGCAGCCCGTTGGCGCCGCCCGTGCCGGCGGTCCAGTTGGTGAAGATCGCGGTGGCCAGAAGCTGGATGCCGAAGGACGTGACGACGAAATAATCGCCGGACACGCGCAGCGCCGGCAGGGTCACCAGCACGTTCAGCGCGATGCACCCGGCGGCGGCGATCGCCAGGGCCGGCAGGAACGACAGGATGTCGTTCATCAGGAAGAAGGCGACGATATAGGCGCCGACGCCGAACACCGCGGCCTGGGATACCGAGAAGATCCCCGCGATGCCGACCAGCAGGTTGGTGGACAACCCCAGCAGCACGTAGATCGAGGCCAGGGCGACGTAGCTGAACCAGAAATCCATCAGCGTGCCGCCGCGAACAATCCGGTTGGCCGGAACAGCATGAAGATGACGAAGATGAAGAAGGTCACCCCGATACTCCATTCGCCGGGGATCACCAGCAGCGAGAGGTTCTGCAGTTCGGTGATGACCACCGCCAGCACGAAGGCGCCGGTGATGCTGCCGACGCCGCCGGCGATCATGGCGATCGTTGCGGTCAGCAGCGGGGTGATGCCGTTATAAGGCTGCAGCCCCAGGTCCAGCGGTGTCAGGATGCCGGGCAGGCACACAAGGGCCGAGGCGATGGCCATGACATAGATGTGGGTACGACGCGGACGCAGCCGCGTGATCTCCGCCAAAAACGGATTGGACGCCACCGCTCGGATCTGCTTGCCCAGGATGGTTCCGTGCGAAAACAGCATCAGGGCGGCGTAGGCGAGCAGGCTGGCCGCGACGGTCAGCAACTGTGTCATGGTCAGTCGCACATCGCCCCCCAGATGGATGACCCTGCTGCCCCATGGCAAATCGAACAGCAGGATGTTCGCGGTGAAGACGGCTGCGATGATGTTCTGGATCACCGCCAGGGCCCCCAGCGAGGCGATCAGCACCACCAGATGCGTCGCGCGCCGCCGCTCGAGCCGAGCATAGAGCTGCCATTGGATCAGGGCGCCGAGGACAGTGCAGCAGGCGATGGAAACCAGGAAGGCGATGGGCGTCGGCAGGCCCTGGCGCAGCATCGCCCAGGCGAGGTAGCCGCCCAGCGTATAGACCCCGGCATGGGCAACATGGAACAGCTTGGTCGTTGCGTAGATGAACGAGAAGCTGATGGCGACGACGCCCAGCGCGCAGCCGGTGACGATCCCGTTGCAGGCCAATTGCAGGGCAAGCATCTAGGCGCGTGTCCGCACGGCCGGACGCGGCATGTCCGATCGCCTCACTCGCTGGACACCTGCTTGATGGTGACGTCCTTGCCGCCCTTCATCTCGTTGATATCGAGCGGGACGGTCGCCGTATTGGTCTTGAACTCCAGTGGGATCAGGCCCTGGAACTTGCCGATCTTGAACAGCTCGTCATGCATGTTCTCGCCGGTCAGGGGCTTGCCTTCGGCCAGCAGGTGATCGGTGATCGTCAGCACGATCTGCATGGCGTTGTAGTACTGCTTGACGAAGAACTCCATCGGCACGCCGTATTTCTTCTTGAACTCGGCATCCAGCGCCGGCGGCGCGTCGATGCGGACCTGGGTATGGACGAAGCCTTCGCTCGAAGGATCGGCAATCGTATCGGGATCCGAAAAGAAGGTCGTTCCGGCGACGGTGAATTTCAGGCCAAGCTGCTTGTATTGCTGCGCCATCTGCAGCAGGCCGGCGGTGATCGACACCAGCATCACCTGCGGCTTGGCGTCGGCCAGCTTCAGCAGCGCCGGCCGGTAGTCGGTCTGCCCGAAGGCCGTCGGCTCCTGCGCCAGGATCGTGCCCCCGGTTTCAGGGAAGTATTTCACGTAATCGTCCCGCCCGGCGATGCCGGCGGCGTCGTTCTCATACAGGATCGCCGCCTGCTTCTTGCCCTGTCCGGCCAGGTAGCGGGAGATGGCCTTCACCTCGTCGCCGATCGTCGGCAGGGTGTTGACCAGGTAAGGCGATGCCGTGGCCAGCTTGTCGGCCTGCGCGCCGGCATTGATCAGCAGCACCTTCTTGCGCGTCGCCAGCGGTGCCATCGCCAGGCTAGGGCCGGAATAGGCCGTGAAGATCAGCGGCATTTTCTGCAGGTCCGCGAGCTTGTTGAAGCTCAGGATCGACTGGTCCGGCTTGGCCTGGTTGTCTTCGAACACCACTTCGATCTTGTGGCCCCGCACGCCGCCGGCGGCGTTGGCCTTGTCGGTGGCGAACTGGATGCCGCGCATCTGTTCGGTGCCGATCACGGCGCCGGGGCCGGTCAATGGCAGGATCGCGCCGAAACGGATCGTGTCGTCGGCGCTGGCGGAGGTGCTGGCCGTAACGACGGAACAGGCCAGCGCGATGGCCGCGATGGCGAAGCGGGCAGTCTGCCTCATGACGTTTCCCTTGGTGATTTCCGTCAGGCTTATGCGCCCGCCCCGTCGCGGTCAAGGCGAGGTCTGTTGCCCGATGCCCGTCCTGGGGCTAGCCTCGGGACCAAGGGAGAAGCATCCGCAGCCATGGCCAAACACGTCGTCGCGACCGTCAACGAAATCCCGCCGGGGGACCGCAAGCTGGTCACCATCAGGGGCCGCCAGATCGCCGTGTTCAACCTCGACGGCGAATTCTACGGCCTGTTCAATCGCTGCCCGCACCAGGGCGGCCCGATGTGCGAAGGCCTCCTGACCGGCCTGATCGAAGCGGACATGCCCGGCGAATACCGCTACTCCCGCAAGGG
The DNA here is from genome assembly GCF_035548235.1 of Rhodopila sp. Lineage (GTDB taxonomy): Bacteria > Pseudomonadota > Alphaproteobacteria > Acetobacterales > Acetobacteraceae > Rhodopila. Next base: position 4,288 of record NZ_DASZTJ010000161.1, on the reverse strand, counting down.
CGAAATCCTGCGCTGCCCCTGGCATGGCTGGGAGTTCGACGTCCGCACCGGCCAGAGTTACTGCGACCCGGCGAAGGTCAACCTGCGCAGCTACCCGGTGGAGGTCGCGGAAGGCCAGCGCGTGGTGCAGGGACCGTATGTCGCCGAAACGATCCCGGTGACGATCGAGGAACAATACGTCGTCGTCGAGATGTAGCCGCCCGGCGGCCGGTTGCCCACCAGGCCGTCGGCATGGCACGGTCGACGGACTGCTCGAAAAGCCGGAACCAATGCCGTGACCTTCATCCTCGCTTCCCGCCTGAACGTCTATTCCGCCTCGCCGCTCGACCGGATCGCCCAGCGGCGGGAGGACGCGGCCTGGATCGCCGAGAAGCTGGCGGATCCCCAGACCCTGTTCGTGCCGGTCTGGCGCACCCGCAACCTCGTGCGCCGCGCCGAGGACGGCACCCCCGAGGCCGTCTACATCAGCAGCGAGATGGCGCGGACGCTGCTGATGGAAGACGGGTCCTGGGCGTTCCTGGGCATGCTGGAGGATCGGGCGGTCTTCGCGGTCGACATCTCGGGGATGGACGACCCGGTCCCGCTGCTGCCGGAATCCCTGGGCGAGTTCATGGACCTGCGCTCCGTCGGCTGGGGCGTGCCGCGGCCCGAAGCATCGGTGCTGGCGCATGCGCGCGGCCTGCTGCACTGGCGGCAGCGGCACAAGTTCTGCGGCGTGTGCGGCAATGCGTGCGAGGTGAAGTCGGCCGGCCACGTGATGCAGTGCACGGTCTGCAATACCCAGCATTTCCCGCGCACCGACCCGGCAGTGATCATGCTGGTGCATCGCGGCGACAAGGCGCTGCTGGGCCACTCCGTCCGCTTCCCCCGCGCCACGATGTATTCCACCCTGGCCGGCTTCGTGGAACCCGGAGAGACGCTGGAGGAAGCGGTCAGGCGGGAAGTGCTGGAGGAAACCGGCGTGCAGGTCGGTGACGTGCATTACCACTCCAGCCAGCCCTGGCCCTTCCCCGGCAACATCATGCTGGGGTTCTATGGCGAGGCGCTGACCGAGGAAATCACCATCGACCCCGAGGAATTGAAGGACGCCCGCTGGTTCACCCGCGACGAGATGCGCAACTGCGAACAGCACGGCTTCGCCCTGCCCCGCGTGGACTCCATCGCTCGGCGGCTGATCGAGGACTGGATGGCGCACGGGTGAGCGTGGACCTCCAGACCATCGGCTATGAAGGCTGCACGATCGACGCCGTCGTGGATACGCTGCGCGCGGCCGGCACCAAGCTGCTGATCGACGTGCGGGCGGTGGCGCAGTCGCGCAAGCCGGGGTTCTCGAAGCGGCAGCTTGCGGCAGCGCTGGACGAGGCGGGGATCGCCTATGTCCACCTGCAGGGCCTGGGCACGCCGAAGCCGGGCCGGGACGCGGTGCGGGCGGGGCATCCCGAACGGATGGTGCCGATCTTCCGGGAGCATATGCGGTCGGACCGGGCCCAGGCGGAGCTGGCCCAGGCGAAAGGACTGGCGGCGGAACGAACCGCTTGCCTGTTATGTTTCGAACGAGACCACAAGACCTGCCACCGGACGCTGGTGGCGGAGATGATCGTCGCGGAGACGGAGCAGGCGGTCCGGCATCTCATGTCGTAACGGACAAAAAAGCCCCGGACCTGCGTCCGGGGCTTCCTCGTTCGTGGCCGTTCGTCAGCGGACGATCAGACCCCAGCCAAGATCGCCAGCAGCAGCAGCGCCACGATGTTGGTGATCTTGATCATCGGGTTCACCGCCGGACCTGCGGTGTCTTTGTACGGGTCGCCCACGGTGTCGCCGGTCACCGCCGCCTTGTGCGCGTCGGAGCCTTTGCCGCCGTGGTTGCCTTCCTCGATATACTTCTTCGCGTTGTCCCACGCGCCGCCGCCCGAGGTCATGGAGATCGCGACGAACAGCCCGGTCACGATCGTGCCCAGCAGCATCGCGCCCAGCGCCGCGAAGGCCGCGGCCTTGCCGGCGATGATTGCCACCACGATCCACAGCACGATCGGCGCCAGCACCGGCAGCAGCGAGGGGATGATCATCTCCTTGATCGCCGCCCGCGTCAGCAGGTCAACCGCGGTGCCGTATTCCGGCTTGGCGGTACCCTCCATGATGCCGGCGATCTCCCGGAACTGCCGCCGCACCTCCACCACCACGGCCCCGGCCGCGCGTCCCACGGCCGTCATGCCCATCGCCCCGAACAGGTAAGGCAGCAGGCCGCCGACGAACAACCCGATCACCACGTACGGGTTCTGCAAGGCGAAGTCGACCTTCAGGGTCGGGAAGTAATGCGCCAGGTCCTGGGTATAGGCCGCGAACAACACCAGCGACGCCAAGCCGGCAGAGCCGATCGCATAGCCCTTGGTCACCGCCTTGGTGGTGTTGCCGACGGCGTCCAGCGCGTCGGTGGTGACGCGCACCTCGGGCGGCAGGTCGGCCATCTCGGCGATGCCGCCGGCGTTGTCGGTCACCGGACCATAAGCATCCAGCGCCACGATCATGCCGGCCAGCGACAGCATCGTCGTCGCCGCGATCGCGATGCCGAACAATCCGGCCACGATGTAGGTGAACAGGATCCCGATACAGATGACGATGACGGGCAGCGCCGTCGCCTCCATCGACACCGCCAGGCCCTGGATCACGTTGGTGCCGTGACCGGTCGTAGAGCTCTGGGCGATCGAGCGCACCGGCCGATACTCGGTCGCGGTGTAGTATTCGGTGATCCACACCAGCGCGCCGGTGACCGCCAGGCCGGCCAGCGCACAGACGAACAGGTCCCAACCGGTAATCACGTCGCCGCCCGCCATGGTCAGCGGTGCGCCGAAGCCCACCGTGGCGGCGATCACGAACGCGATCCCGATCACCGACAGCCCGCCGGTGACCAGCAGGCCGCGATACAGCGCCTTCATGATGGCGTTGTCAGCCTGCAGCTTCACGAAATACGTCCCGACGATGGAGGTCAGGATGCAGATCGCGCAGATGCCCAGCGGCAGCATCAGCAGCGAATCCCGGATCGGGCCGGTGAAGAAAATGCCTGCCAACAGCATGGTCGCGACGATGGTGACCGCATAAGTCTCGAACAGGTCGGCGGCCATGCCGGCACAGTCGCCCACGTTGTCGCCCACGTTGTCGGCGATCACGGCGGGGTTGCGGGGGTCATCCTCGGGGATGCCGGCTTCGACCTTGCCCACCAGGTCGGCGCCCACGTCGGCGCCCTTGGTGAAAATGCCGCCGCCCAGCCGCGCGAAGATGGAGATCAGCGAGCCGCCGAAGCCCAGGGCGACCATGCCCTCCAGCACCTCGCGAAGCTGCACGTCGGTCAGCGTCGAATGCGCCCCGCCGCGCAGGATGAAGTAGTAGCCCGCGACGCCCAGCAGCCCCAGGCCGACGACCAGCAGCCCGGTGATGGCCCCCGCCTGGAAGGCGACGGCGAGACCCGAAGCCAGCCCGTCCCGCGAGGCCTGCGCCGTCCGCACGTTCGCCCGAACCGACACGTTCATGCCGATATAGCCGGCCGCGGCCGACAGCACGGCGCCGATCAAGAAGCCGATGGCGGTGTGGATCCCCAGCAGGATCCCCAACAGGATCAGGATGCCGATCCCGACGATACCGATCGTGCGATATTGCCGGTTGAGATAAGCCTTGGCGCCTTCCTGAACGGCCGCGGCGATTTCCTGCATCCGCGACGTTCCGGCATCGGCGGCCAAGATCTTCCGGCTGGTGACCCAGCCGTACGCCAATGCGGCCAGGCCGCAGAGGATGATCAAGAATTGCGCCATCGGGGTTCCCTTCGTTGTTCGGCCCCCCGGCATTTTTGAGCCGGATGGTTGGCTCGGCGTATGCCAGAAGCGTGACGATGGGGCAATTGCATAGCAGGCGAAATCAGGGCCTTGGCCCGTTCGACGAGGGTACCGGGCCAGTGGGGGCATCACGCCAGCGCAAGCAGGAAGCCGCCGGCACGCGGCAGGCTCCGCGCTCGTCTCGGTTTGGAACCGCAAGGGTCAACCGGCAGGTCGGGCCCGGCGGATCAACCCCAGGAAATCAGCCGATCGCACCGGCGACCTCCTGGTCCGTCGGGAACCGGCCGGTCGCCTTTTTCGAGTAGGCGAGACGGCCGTCGACGGTGATCTCGAACACCCCGCCGCCGGATTTCCGGAGGCTGACCCGAACGTCCGGGCGGGTCTTCAGGATCTGGTTCCGCGCCGCGATCGCGCGCGGCTCATAGCCTCACATGCCGCAGTATTCGATCTCCACGTCCATGTTT
>NZ_DASZTJ010000160.1:0-1561 GCF_035548235.1 Rhodopila sp. | reverse complement strand
AACAGCGGCGGTTCAGGTCCGTGGGGCGAGCCGCCCAAAGGGTCCGGCGAACCGGGTCGATCCGACAAGAACGGCCGGAAGAAACCCGAAAGCGAGCCGATTCAGGGACCATGGGGCCATGCCGGCGGGGATCGCGAGGCGGGCCCCAACGATGACAAGCGCGACGAGAGGCGCGAGGACAAGGCCAGCCGCGGCGGCCCGCGCAGGCCCGGTGGCGGACCGTTCGGGCAGAACCCGTTTGGCGGGGGCCCGTTCGGGGGCGGTCCATTTGGGGGTGGCCCATTTGGGGGGGGTAACGAGTTCGACCGCCTGATCGCCCAGGCGCAGGCCTTCATCCGCGGCCTGCTGGGCGGCGGAGGCAAGGGCGGCGGCCCGGGTGCCTCCCGGTTCGGCGGCGGGCGCGGGCTGTTCCTGGCGGTCCTGGCGATCCTGGTCATCTGGATGGCCAGCGGCTTCTATCGCGTGCAGCCGGACGAGCAGGGCATCGTGCTGCGCTTCGGCGCCTATGCCTACTGGACGCCCCCCGGCCTGCACTGGCACCTGCCCTGGCCGGTCGAATCCGTCGAGACGCCCGCCGTCACCCGCATCAACCGGACCGAGATCGGCTATCGCTCCGCCGGGTCGGACACGGTGCAGAGCGGCCGTGACGCCACCGGCCGCGACGTGCTGGCCGAGAGCCTGATGCTGACCGGCGACGAGAACATCATCGACATCGACGTCGCGGTGTTCTGGCGGATCTCCAACGCCTCGGACTTCCTGTTCAACACCGCCGATCCGGCGATGCTGGTGCGGGCGGTCGCCGAAAGCTCGCTGCGCGAGGTGATCGGACGGACGCCGATCCAGCCGGCCTTGACCCAGTTGCGCGCGCAGATCGAGACCGACGTCCTGAAGCAGACGCAGCAGATCCTGGACCGCTACAAGGCCGGGGTGGAGATCACCCAGGTGCAGCTTCAGAAGGTCGATCCGCCGGCGGCGGTGATCGAAAGCTTCCGCGACGTGCAGCGGGCCAACACCGACGCCGAACGGATGCGCAACGAGGCGGAGGCGTATCGCAACGACATCGTGCCGCGCGCCCGCGGCGACGCCGCCCGCATCATCGCCGAGGGCCAGGGCGTCAAGGCCGCGACCGTCGCCAAGGCGACCGGCGAGGCGCAGCGCTTCGACAGCGTGTACAAGGCCTATGAGCAGGCCAAGGACGTGACCATCCGACGGCTCTACCTGGATACGATGGAGGACATCCTCCGCCACGCGCATCCGCTGGTGGTGGACGACAAGCTGAAGGGCCTGGTGCCGTTCCTGCCGCTGTCCCCGCCGGCCGGGCAGAAGCCGGCGCAGCTTCCGCCGCCCTCGCCCCCTGCGTCTCCGGGGGACGGAACCAGTCCGCAAGGGGGCAATTCCCAAGGGGGGAATTCCCAAGGGGGGAATGCCCAGGGGGGCTATCCCCAAGGTGGCAATTCCCAAGGGGGCAACCCATGAGCCGCGCCGGTATCGCCGCCATCGCGGCACTCGTCGTCGCGGGGATCCTGCTGGGATCGACCCTGTTCACGGTCGGCCAGACCCA
>NZ_DASZTJ010000159.1:0-6174 GCF_035548235.1 Rhodopila sp. | reverse complement strand
GTGCTGGGGAGAATCAGGTTTTTGACACAGATGCGCGCAGATATTCACAGAGGCCGGGGTCGATTGGAGGGCAGTGCCAACGCGCAGCGCCTCAAAAATCCTTTGCCTGAGCCTCGGGGTACTATCGGAAGTCGGAAGCGTCCAGGCTGATCGTTTCCAAAAAAACAAACGGAGCGTACCCCGCTTTCCTGTCCAAGCCTTGGAGGCAGTGCACCAGATGGCGGAGACACTGTGTTCATCTGCGCTCATCTGAGCCCATCTGTGTCGAATCACCCCGCCATCCATCGCCCAACAGCCAGCCATGACCCACAACGGACAACACCAGCGCCCACCACCCCCCGGCAGCCACGACCGACATCAGCCGCGTCATGCTCCGATACGCCGGAACCAGCGTCACTCCGCCACGGCCAACCCCACGTTATCCTTTCGGGTGATCGTCCGCTCAAACGCACGCAGCCGCTTGTAGACTGAAATCAGCTCGATGATCGTCGTCCAACTGTTGACCAGGTACTGAAACGACATCTCCACCCGCCCGAACGCGCGCACGATCTGCTGCATGATCCCCAGCGTGATGCCGCCGGCCACCAGCGTCGGCCCCAGCGCGATATAGGGCACCAGCACGCCGATCTGCAGGTACGACCATTTCGCGACGTCGAAATACATATAGTGAAAGAACAAACGAAAATAGTTCCGCCTCACTTCCCTGAACAGCGACGTCAGATGCGGTCCCGCCGCTCGGTCGTGATCGTCCTCGCCATGGACCAGCTCCTTGCGGTACGCCGCTTCCACCCGCTGGTTCTGGAACTCCAGCCCGGGAAGCTTGAAGCCGATCAGCGCCAGCAGCACGGTGCCGCACAGGGCGAAGACGATCGCCACCCAGACCAGCGCCTGCGGTACCTCGCCCAGCCACGGCAGCGCCTTCACCTGATGGGAAAACGACCACAGGATCGGCAGGAACGCCATCAGCGTCATGACGGAGCGGACGAAGCTGATGCCCAGGTCCTCCATGATCCGAGCGAAACGGGCGGTATCCTCCTGGACGCGCTGGGAGGCGCCTTCGATGCCGCGGAGCACATGCCAATGCTGGGTGTAGAAATCCGTCATGGCGTTGCGCCAACGGAATATGTAATGCTTGACGAAGAAATCTGTCAGGACAGCAATCAGTACATACAAACCGGCGACCCAGGCGAATGTCGACAACTGGGACATGTATTCGCCCATGGTGATCGACCCCGGCTTGGCCAGTGCGCCCTGGATCATGTTGTAGAAGGTGCCGAACCAGTCGTTGATCCGAACGTCGAGCTGGACCTTGTACCACGTCGCGAACAGGATCAGCGCACCGCCCGCGAACGACCACACCATCCAGCGTTTCGTCAAAAAGAAGGACCGAAACACACCATCACTCCGCCGTGACTGTGCCGTCAAGCTGACCGGCGCAAGCCGCCGTTGCAAGCGGAAAGCGTCGGCGATGCCGGCTGAACGCTCCAGCCGCGCGCACCCGGAACGCCGATCCGGAGGCTCCGGTCAGCGGCTGACGCGGTAAAGTGGCAGGGAGGCCAGGAGCATGCGCTCCGCCCCGCGGAAATCGTTCTCGGCCCGCGACGTCGTGTCGAACACCATCGTCGCCCGCCCCGTCGCCGTGAACGCCGGCCATGCCGTCGCCCCCGGCGTGTTCGGGTTGCCGGACCGGGCAAAGGCGATCCAGGCGGAGGCCATCTGATCGGCGAGTTTCTGCGGATCGGGTCCGGCGCCCACCATCGCCGCCGATACCGCCACGTTATCGAACACAAAGGCCAGGTCGAGCGAATGCGGCGAGACCCATTTGCCGCCATCGACCGGCGTCGCCCAGTCCAGCTCGTACAGCCAGACGGCCCCTTGGGACGCTTTACGCTCCGCCTGCGCCCAGGCCTGCTGGCGCACGCGGCGGTCCGTCGTGATCGCAAAGTACAGGGTGGACGGCGACGCTTCGGGCATCAGCTTGCGGAACCCGGCGATGACGCGGGGCACGTCCTTCTCGGGCACGAAGCCTGCCAGTTTCCGGTGCAGCCCCGCCTCGTCCAGCGCGAAGTCCTCGGGGTGGCGGGCGCCGAACAGCGCCGTCGTCTCGGTGGCGGTGCTGCCGATGATCATGGGAACGCCGCCCGATACCGCAGGTGCGTCCGGCGTCCAGGGCGGCCGCGGCAGGGTGATCCCGTCCACGACCGGGCTGAAATGCGGTTTCGGCCCCAACGCGGTTGTCCCCAACGCGGTTGTCCCCAGCGTGGCTGTCGTCCCTGGCACGGTTTCTCCCGCGCCCGTCACCGCCTTCAGCCCCGCCAGCAGGGCGTCCGTCGGCAGTTTCGCCAGCCGCCCCAGCTCCGCCGGCTTCACGTTCAGCGCCGCCAGGTAGGCTTGCGCGAACTTCGTCGCCTCGTCCGGCGTCAGCCCGTCGAGCTGCGATCCACTCTGCACGATCGCCTTGTGGAACAGCCCCCGCGCCTGCGGCATCGCCATCAGCACCGAGACCTTCGCGCCGCCGCCCGACTGGCCGAAGATCGTAACGTTCTGCGGATCGCCGCCGAACACCGCGATCGTCTCGTGCACCCAGCGCAGCGCCGCGACGATGTCCAGCATGCCGGCATTGCCGGATTGGGCGAACTCCGACCCGGCCAGCTTGCCCAGGTACAGGAAGCCGAACACGTTCAGCCGGTGGTTGAGCGTCACCACCACCACGTCGCCGCGCCGCGCGAGCCGTGTGCCGTCGAAGACGTTGCGCGAGCCCGATCCGGTCGAGAACCCGCCGCCGTGCAGCCACACCATCACCGGCCGCTTGCGCTGGTCCTTGATCCCCGGCGTCCAGACGTTCAGGACCAGGCAATCCTCGGACGCCTCGGTGCCGTCGGTCCAGGACGCGGCGAAGCTGGGATGGCCCCTGCCGGGCTGCGGGCATTTCGGCCCATAGGCGACGGCGTCGCGGATGCCCGCCCAGCTTTTGGCCGGCCGCGGCGGATGGAAGCGATCGGGGGCGGCGGCATAGGGGATGCCCTTGAAGGCCTTGATGTCGCCATCGACGGTGCCGCGCACCTTGCCGCGATGGGTCTCGACCACGGGACCGGGAACAGGGCCGGAAGAGCGACCGGGCGTCAGGCCTTGGGGGGCGTCCTTGGGTCGCTTCGTCTGCGTCTCGGCAGCCTTGGTGTCCTTTCCGCCTGCCAGGGTGACGGCCCCCAATCCCAGGAGGGCCGTCCGGCGGCGGATCATGTCAGCCGCGGCCGATCCACGGCATCTTGGTCGCCATGATGGTGACGAACTGCACGCTGGTCTCCAGCGGGAACCCGGCCATCAGCGCGACCTGCTGGCCGACATGGTCGACGTCCATCCGCGGCTCCACCTTCGTGGACCCGTCCGGCTGGGGCACGCCCTTCGTCATCCGCTCCGTCATCGGGGTCGCGGCGTTGCCGATGTCGATCTGGCAGCAGGAGATGTCGTAGATCCGCCCGTCCAGCGCGATGGTCTTGGTCAGGCCGGTGACCGCGTGCTTGGTGGAGGTATAGGCGACCGACCCGGGCCGCGGATTGTGCGCGGAGATCGAGCCGTTGTTGATGATCCGCCCGCCCATCGGCGTCTGGTCGCGCATCATGCGGAACGCGGCGTTGGCGCAGAGGAACATCGCATCCAGGTTCACCGCGCAGACCTTGCGCCACATCTCGAAGGTGAAGTCGCCGAAATTGGTGCTGGGGACGTTGCCGCCGGCGTTGTTGAACAGCAGGTCCAGGCGGCCGTACTTCTCCTTCACCTTGGCGAACAGCGCGTCCACCTGGGCGGGTTCGGTCACGTCGGTCGGGACGGCCAGGGTCTCGCCGCTGTTGGCCATGCTGGCGGTCTCGGCCAGCGCGTCCGCCCGGCGTCCCGCCAGCACCACCGTCCAGTCGTTCTTGCACAGATTGATCGCGGCCGCTCGGCCAACGCCGCTGCCCGCGCCGGTAACGATGGCGATTTTTCCGGTCATGAAGTCGTTCCCTCGTTTTGCCGTGAACCGAGGCCGCATTGTGGACCGGGCCCGCGGGTTCGGGAAGATGCGATGACGGCGGCCTTCCCGCGTGGCACGCTGCCGGATACCAGGGAGGACCCAAGACATGACCCGCTTCGCCGCCATCGGCCTGGACCACCGCCATGTCTACGACCTGACCGCCGGGTTGCTGGCCGCCGGCGCGGTCTGCGCCGGGCATGACCCGGTGACGACCGATCCGCGGGTGCTGGCGGGGTTCCGCAAGCGCTTTCCGGACGTTCCGGCCGTGGATCGAGACGCGCTGCTCGGCGATCCGTCGATCGACTTCATCGTCCTCGCCGCCGTGCCCCGCGATCGGGCGGGGATCGCGATCGAGGCGATGCGGCGGGGCAAGCACGTGATGACGGACAAGCCGGGGGTCACGACGGCGGACCAGTTGACCCAGGTCGAGCAGGCGGCGCGGGACACCGGGCGGATCTGGTCGGTGGTGGTGGGCCGGCTGACCTCGCCCGCCGTGCAGGAGGCGTTGCACGTCGCCCGCTCCGGCGAGCTGGGCCGGCTGGTGTCGCTGACCAGCCTGGCACCGCATCGGCTGAACCGAGCGCTGCGGCCGTCCTGGTTTTTCGACCGGGCGGCATATGGGGGGATCATCGCGGATATCGGCCTGCATTCGATCGACCAGTTCATGGCCTTCGCCGGCACCGATGCGCCGGGGGTCGCCGCTTGCTCGATCGGCCGTTTCGGGACTGAGCCCAAGGGGTTCGAGGACTTCGCCGAGATCACCCTGCGCGGCGGCGGGATGACCGGCACGATGCGGCTGGATTGGTTCACTCCGGACGGGCTGCCGGACTGGGGCGACGGGCGGCTGTTCCTGGTGGGGACCGAGGGGACGCTGGAGCTGCGCAAGAACCTGGACCTGATGGGCCGCTCGGGCGGCGACCACATGTTCGTCGCCAACCGGCGGGAGACGTATTACCGGGACTGCGCCGGGTTGCCCGTGACCTACTACTCGGACTTCCTGGCCGATGTCCGGGACCACCGCACCCAATCGGACGCTCGGGTCACCGAGGGCGGCCGGGTATTCGCCGCCTGCCGGATGGCGCTGCGATGCCAGGCGGAGGCGGCGGTGTTCGGACCGGGGCAGGTGCCACCGGGGCAGATGCCCCTTTAGACGTCCAGGTTCGCCACCTTCAGCGCGTTGCCCACGATGAAGTCCCGCCGCGGCTCCACCACGTCGCCCATCAGGGTGCTGAACACCTGGGCCGCTTCCTCGGAGTCGTCGACCTTCACCTGCAGCAGCGTCCGAACCGACGGGTCGAGCGTGGTCTGCCAGAGCTGGTCGGGGTTCATCTCCCCCAGCCCTTTGAAGCGTTGGATCGACAGCCCGCGCCGTCCATGGGCGATGATCCGGTCATAGGCCGTTGCCGGGCCGGCGACCGTCGGCTCCTGTCCATCCAGCTTCAGCCGCGCCGGTTCGTTGAACCGCGCCGCCAAGGCCTCGGCCCGTTCGGCGAGCCACCGTGCCTCGGCGCTGCGCAGGGCCGAGGCTTCCAGGGCATAGCGTTCGGCCACGCCGCGTACGGTGCGGGACAAATGCAGCCCGTTGTCCGCGCTGACCACCCAGCCTTGTTCGGTCGGCAGCGACACCGCGTTCAGCCTTTGCGCGAACAGCGGGGCGGCGGCGGTGGCGCGCACCGGGTCGGGTGTCAGCACGCCGGCGATCGCCGCCTGCTCCAGCAGCGCCACCGGGATCACCTGGGACAGCCGCTTCAGGCTCAGCGTCGTCTCCCGCAGCAGGTTCACCTCCCGCCGCAGGTCGTCGCCCGTCAGCACGTCGCCGTTGGCATAGGTGATCCGCGCGTCGGCGAGCGCCTTGTCCAGCAGGTAGGATTCCAGCGCCGCGTCGTCCTTCAAGTAGCGCTCGTCGTTGCCGCGCTTGGCGCGGTACAGCGGCGGCTGGGCGATGAACAGGTGCCCGCGCTCGATCAAGTCGCGCATCTGCCGGAAGAAGAAGGTCAGCAGCAGGGTGCGGATGTGGGAGCCGTCGACGTCCGCGTCCGTCATGATGACGATGCGGTGGTAGCGCAGCTTGGCGGCGTCGAACCCGCCCTGGTCGACCGCGCCCGGCCCGATGCCGGTGCCCAGGGCGGTGATCAGGGTGCCGATCTCCTGGCTGCCCAGCATGC
>NZ_DASZTJ010000158.1:0-8642 GCF_035548235.1 Rhodopila sp. | reverse complement strand
GTCCACATGTCCTTCTCCTCGAACGACATGTGCGGCTGGGCGATCAGCGTCTTGCCGTCCGGCCGGACGAAGCCCATGTCGACGATCGCGTCGGCGAGGTCCCAGCCGTGATAGACCTCCTCCCATTGGCGGCGGCCGGAGAAACGGCCCATCGCCGGGGTCGGCCGGCCCTCATATTCGGGCGCGAACGCGACCTTGTGGGTCCAGCGGTCGATCTCGTGCGAATAGGTGTAGAGATCGCCGTCCACCTCATCGACCGTGAAATCCTCGCGGATCACGCAGGGCACCAGGCTCGACCAGCAGCGGTGCGGGTAGACATAGCCGGTATCGGCGAAGGTGATCGGCACGCTGCCCGGCTTGCTGAGCTTCTCGTAATTTTCCCACCAGGCGCCGAATTCGTTGTACCAGCCGGGATATTTGTATTCGAACCATTCGAAGTCGCGCTCGGTCTGCGCCTCGATGCGCCAGAAATTGGCCCACCAGCCGGCGGAGAAGAACTGCGCCACCTTGTGCACGTAGCCCTTCTTGACGATGGCGTCGAATGCTTCGTGCACGTCGTCGTGATGGATCTTGATGCCGTATTTCTCGAGCGGCAGCATGTAGGTGCGGTAATAGTCCTCGAAGATCCAGCGGTGCCACAGCTCCGCATACGACTCCTTCTTCTTGTCGCGGTTCTTGGTGCCGTATTCGATGATCGTGCCGACGGCGGCGTCGACGATCATGTGGTTCTGCCAGAACGAATAGCGGATGTCGCGCTCCAGCAGCAGGTGGTTGTCCGGCTCCTTCAACACCGACATCAGCATGGAGTGGCCGTTGCCGATATGGCGCGATTCATCGCTCTGTACCGAGAGGAAGACGGTCGGCAGGGCATAGTCGCCATTGCGCGCGGCCTCCGACGGCATCGCGACGAACAGCGTATTGGTGAAGGCGGTCTCGGCCGCGACCTGCAGGTAGATGTTCGAGGCCGTGATGGCGTCGCCGGTCAGGAACGCCTCGCCGAACTGGCGGCCGATGGTGGTGGCGTAGCACTTTCCGAACGCCTTTTCGGTGATATCGAACCCGGCCGGGTCGATATAGTTCTCCATGTACCACTTCTTGAGGTTCATCTGGATCGTGGAGTGCCGGAACTCGTCGACCATCTGCATGGTGAAGCCGGTGCGCAGGTGGTCGCCCGGCGCGAGCTGACCCAGCGTCGCCATCGAGCGCGCGGCCGAAATCTCCGGGAACGGAATGATCGCCAGGAACAGCTTCATCCATTCGATCCAGCGCGGCTCCACATTGCGGAACATGTCGCCGCGCAACGCGGCGTCCAGCGCGCCGTAGACGCGATTGTCCTTTTCCTCCTGCATCGGAAAGTAGGACCGCAGGACCTGCTTCATCGGGTCGCGCGGCGGCTTCGACACCTTGTAGTCGGTGGGGAAGGCCATCGCGTCCTGGACGTAGGACGGCGTCCAGCCGAGATCGGCGATCAGCCGCGTCGCCTCGCTGATGCTGATGCCCTTCTGGTTGACGATCTTGTTGAGCGTCAGTCCTTCGGTCATTTCCGTCTCCCTCGCGCGGCATTTTCGTGCGCCGGCTTTTCGGTCGCGCGCGGACCCGTTCGGCGGGACGCCGCGCAACCATGTTGGTTGTCAGTATCCACCGAGCCATTGCGCCTGCCAAACAAATTCCACCCTGCCGGCGTGGATCAAAGGGATCTGTTCCGATTTCCGGCGGATTAGGTCAGTATATGTGACCATTCTACGCGCCGTCGGCAACGGCGGGGCGAGAATCATTTGCGAATCGGTCGCAGATGTTGCGCGAATCCACGGCCGGCGCGCCGGCAATACTCGCGCTTGCGCAGGACTGGCCGTTCGGGGTCTTTTATGTTGAGGATTCGATCAAGACAGCCTGAACAACAGGCGCCGTTTCCGGGAGGAGCCGAATGAACGACCGCGACCAGTCCCCATCGCTCGACCGCCGCCGATTCCTGCGGCAATCCGCGGGCGCGGCCGCCCTGGCGGGGGCGATCGGCATGCTGTCCGACACCGGCGTTGCGTTCGCGGCGCTGACGGATGCGGACATCGCGGCCGCCGCCAAGCACGCGACGGCGGGGCCGGCGGCGACCAAGACGCTGACCGTGATGGCGCGCGACCTCTATCCGCACGACCAGCTGGACGATTCGTGCTACCGCAACGCGATCGTGTTCATCGACGGCAAGCTGTCGCAGGACAAGGCGACCAAGACGCTGCTGCACGAGGGCGTGGCCCAGGTCGACGCCGCCGCGAAGAAGGCGAAGGGCAAGCCCTACGCCGCCCTGGCCGCCGAGGACGACCGGGTCGCGGTGCTGAAGTCGATGGAGGACGGGCCGTTCTTCCAGAAGGTCCGGGGCGAGATGGTCGTTGCCCTCTACAACCAGCCGGGCGTGTGGAAGACGCTGGGCTATCAGGGGCCGTCCGCCGACAAGGGCGGCTATATCCATCGCGGCTTCAACGACATCGACTGGTTGCAGGCCTGAGCGCGGCGGGGAGGAATCGGCCATGGCTGCGAAATTCGACCTGAACGACGACACCGTCGTCGTGGTGATCGGCTCCGGCGCGGGCGGCGGCACGCTGTCCAACGAGCTGGCGCAGAAGGGCATCAACGTGGTCTGCCTGGAGGCGGGGCCGCGCACGGAAAACTGGGACTTCGTCAACGACGAATGGGAAAGCTTCGACCAGCTCGCCTGGAAGGACAAGCGCACCACGTCGGGCACCTGGCGCGTGGCCAAGGACTTCCCCAACCTGCCGGCCTGGATCGTCAAGTCGGTCGGCGGCTCCACCGTCCATTGGGCGGGGGCGTCGCTGCGCTTTCACGACTACGAATTCAAGGCGCGCACGACCTATGGCGACCTTGCCGGGACCAGCCTGCTGGACTGGCCGCTGGACGGCGCGGAAATGGCGCCGTGGTACGACAAGGCCGAGATCAAGATGGGCACAAACGGCACCCACGGCCTGCCGCGCCTGCCCGGCAACAACAATTACAAGGTGATGGCCGCCGGCGCGAAGAAGGTCGGCTACAAGGAATTCCACACCGGCAACATGTCGATCAACGCGATTCCGCGCGACGAGCGGTCGAGCTGCCTGCAGATCGGCTTCTGCTTCCAGGGCTGCAAGTCGGGCGCGAAATGGTCGACGCTCTATACCGAGATCCCCAAGGGCGAGGCGACCGGACACCTGGAGGTCCGGCCCAATGCCCAGGTTCTGCGCATCGAGCACGACCGCCACGGCAAGGTCACGGGCGTCGTCTACGCCGACGCCAAGGGCGCGCACCAGCGGCAGAAGGCCCGGCTGGTGGCGGTCGCCGGCAATTCGATCGAAAGCCCGCGGCTTCTGCTCAATTCCGAAAGCAGCCTGTTCAAACACGGCCTGGCCAATTCCTCCGGCCAGGTCGGGCGCAACTACATGCGGCACACCACCGGCTCGGTCTTCGCCATTTTCGACAAGCCGGTGCACATGTATCGCGGCACGACCATGGCCGGCATCATCCGCGACGAATCGCGACACGACCCGAAGCGCGGCTATGCCGGCGGGTTCGAAATGGAGACCATCTCGCTGGGCGTGCCGTTCGCGGCGGCGTTCCTGAACCCCGGCGCGTGGGGGCGCGACTTCACCGCGGCGCTGGACGGCTATTCCCGCATGGCGGGCATGTGGATCGTCGGCGAGGACATGCCGCAGGCGGACAACCGCGTCAGCCTGCACCCGACGGAGAAGGATCAGTTCGGCCTGCCGGTGCCCAACGTCCACTACGACGACCATAAGAACGACGAGGCGATGCGGAACGACGGCTTCAAGAAGGGCGCGGCCGTCTACGAGGCGGTGGGCGCCAAACGGACGATCCTGACGCCGCCCTATCCCTCGACCCACAACATGGGCACCAACCGGATGAGCGAGAAGCCGGACGACGGCGTCGTCAACCGGTGGGGCCAGGCGCACGACGTGCCCAACCTGTTCGTCTCCGACGGCAGCCAGTTCACCACCAGCGGCGCCGAGAACCCGACGCTGACCATCGTCGCCCTGGCGATCCGGCAGGCCGACCACATCGCCGGCCGCATGGCGAAGAACGAGATCTGACGGCGGGGCGATCGGCGCGGCGGCGGCCCGGAATACCGGCATGCACGGCCCGATAAAGCCGCCGCCCGAGACTGAGGCCGGAGCCGGCTGGCGGCGCGGCCGGCTGTCGCCGCCGCTGCGCGAGGTGTTCCGCAGCGTGCCGGTGCCGCAAAGCGGCTGGCGGCGGCTGTTGTCGTTCTTCGGCCCCGGCTATCTGGTCGCCGTCGGCTACATGGACCCCGGCAACTGGGCCACCGACCTCTACGGCGGCTCGGCCTTCGGCTATACCCTGCTTTCGGTCGTCCTGCTGTCGAACCTGATGGCGATGCTGTTGCAGCATCTGGCCGTGCGCCTCGGCGTCGCCACCGGGCGCGACCTGGCGCAGGCATGCCGCGACCATTTCGCGCCGCCGGTCGCCGTCCTGCTGTGGCTGGTCTGCGAGATCGCGATCTGCGCCTGCGACCTGGCGGAGCTGATCGGCACCGCCGTCGCGCTGCAGCTTCTGTTCGGCATCCCGCTGCTGGCGGGCGTCGCGCTGACCGGGCTGGACGTGTTGCTGATCCTGCTGTTGCAGCGATGGGGCTTCGGCCTGATCGAAGCCTTCGTGCTGGCGCTGCTGATCCTGATCGCCGGCTGCTTCGCGGTCGAAATCTATCTGGCGTCGCCGGACTGGGCGGCGGTGGCCGGCGGCTTCGTGCCCCGGCCGGAAATCGTCGCCGACCCGACGATGCTGTATGTCGCGATCGGCATCATGGGCGCGACCGTGATGCCGCATAACCTGTACCTGCATTCGGCCATCGTGCAGACCCGCGCGTTCGAACTGACCGCAGCCGGGCGGCGGCAGGCGATCCGCTTCGCGACCATCGATTCCAGCCTGGCGCTGACCCTGGCGCTGTCGATCAACGCGGCGATCCTTGTCCTGGCGGCGGCGGCGTTCCATGGATCGGGCGCCGTCGTGATGGAGCTGAAGGAGGCGCACCGCCTGCTGGCGCCGGCGCTGGGCGCCTCGCTCGCGGCGACCGCCTTCGCCCTGGCGCTGCTCGCATCCGGCCAGAATTCGACGGTCACGGCGACGCTGGCCGGGCAGGTGGTGATGGAGGGCTTCCTGTCGATCCGGCTGTCGCCGTTCCTGCGCCGCCTCGTGACCCGCGGCCTGGCGCTGATCCCGGCTTTGTTCGTAACCGCCTCCTATGGCGAGCACGCCACCGCAAAGCTTCTGGTGCTGAGCCAGGTGGTGCTGTCGGCGCAGCTGCCGTTCGCTGTGATCCCGCTGGTCCTGTTCACCGCGAGCCGGGCCAAGATGGGCGAATTCGCGATATCCCGCCCATTGGCCGCGACCGCTTGGGCGGTCGCCGCCGCGATCGTGGTCCTGAACCTCAAATTGCTGTGGGATGCGACCGCCGGCGCGGCGGGATAAGCGGGCGCGGTGCGCGTGGTTCTATCCAAAAGGCTTCTAGAACCAAAAACGGATGCCGGTGACGAAGGACAGGCCGCCCGCGTCCTCGTCATGCGCGAAGTCCGCTGCGTGGCCGACCCTCCGTTCCCAGGAGACGCCGATATAGGGCGCAAATTCGCGGTGGATTTCGTAGCGCAGACGCAGGCCCGCCTCGGCGTCCGACAGGCCGGCGCCGGTGCCGGTCGCGCGCACGTCTTGCGCGGCCAGGTTGAGCTCGATCCGTGGCTGCAAGATCAGCCTTTGGGTGATGCGCTGATCGAAATAGCCTTCGAACCGGGCGAGCAGGTCGCCCTTGTTCGACAGGAACAGCGCGCCCACGGTCTCAAACAAGAACGGCGCCAGCGTCTCGAAGCCGACGGTGGCGTAGGTGCGCGACGGGTTCGGCTTGATGTCGTGGCGAACCCCCGCCTGTAAATCGGTATACGGACCGACCGCGCGCGAATAGAGCGCCTGGATCTCGGCACTGCCGACATCGCCGCCCAGCTCGGCTTCGCCCTCGCTTTTCAGCCACAGCCGGTTGCTGTCGCCACCGAACCAGCCCTCGCCGTCCCAGCGGAAGCCGTCGCGGTTCTTGCGCACCTGGTATTCGGCCAGATTGAACGAGACCATATAGAAGGTCTGCCCGCCCTGCTCATTGCGCAGCGTCCTGCGCGCCGCCGCCATGCGCGCGGAATCGAAATAGCGGTCGGCGGCGTAATCGGCCGGCGGTGCGGGCGGCGGCCCGGCATCCGCCGGGCGCGCCATGATCGCCCCCCGATCGGAGGGCATCGTCATGCCGGGCATATCGTCCATGTCGTGGTGGGTGGCCTGGGCACAGGCCGCGGCCGGTGCGGCGAGTGACAGCAGCGCGATCACAAATGCGATCCTCATGCCGCGCCTCCATCGAGCGGACGCACGGTCACGACTTGGAACATGCCGGCATGCATGTGGTAGAGCAGGTGGCAGTGGAACGCCCAGTCGCCCGGCGCGTTCGCCGTCAGGTCGAACGAGACCTTGCCGCCCGGCTGCACGTTCACCGTGTGCTTGCGCGGATGGCGGCCGGAATGGCCGTTGACCACCTCGAAAAAGTGCCCATGCAGGTGGATCGGGTGGACCATCATCGTGTCGTTCACGAGGGTGACACGCACCCGCTCGTCGCGCCGGAACGGGATCGGCGCCTTCACCTCGCTGAACTTCACGCCGTCGAACGACCACATGAAGCGTTCCATGTTGCCGGTCAGGTGGATTTCCAGAGTCCGTGAATAGGGCCTCGGGTCGGGATTGGGCTCCAGCGCAACCAGGTCGGTATAGGCGAGCACCTTGTGCCCGACATCATCGAGCCCCAGCCCTGGATAGTTGGTGCGGTCCACAGGCATCGGCAAAATCGTCTGCACGCCGGGGGTCATCTTCACCTGGGGCGCGTTCGCCGGTTCGCGCATGCCCATGCCGCCCATGTCCATCCCGGGCATGGCCTGGCCCCTATCATCCATATTCATTCCGGGCATGGCGGAATGGTCCATCTCCGGCATGGCACGGCCTCCGCCGTGCGTGTTCATGCCGCCCATGCCCATATCCGCCATGGTGGCGAGCGGTCGCCGGCGCAATGGCGGGACGGCCGCGGTCATGCCGGGCCGGGGCGCCAGCGTGGCGCGTCCCATGCCGGAGCGGTCGATCGCCTCGGCGACGAAGGCGAAGGCCTTGTCCGCCATCGGCCGGACAACGATGTCGTAGGTCTCGGCAACGCCGATCTGGAATTCGTCGACCGCGACCGGTCGCACGTCCTGACCGTCCGCCTGCACGATGTCCAGCGACAGGCCGGGGATGCGGACGTTGAACATCGTCATCGCCGAGGCGTTGATGATGCGCAGCCGCACCCGCTCGCCTGGCCGGAACAGGGCTGTCCAATTGTCCTCCGGCCCACGGCCATTGATCAGATAGGTGTAGGTCGAGCCCGTCACATCCGAGATGTCGGTCGGGTCCATCCGCATCCTGGCCCACATCAGCCGTTGCTCCAGCGGCTGATCCTTGCCGCTCAGCAGTCCCACCAAAGCCTGCTTCCGGAAATTGAAATAGCCCGGCTCCGCCTTCAGCCTGGCCATGACCATGTGCGGATCCATCGACGTCCAGTCGGACAGGACCAGCACGTGCTCCCGGTCATACGCGACCGGATCGGGGCCGGCTGGGTCGATCACGATCGGGCCGTAATGGCCGATCTGCTCCTGCAGGTTGGAGTGGCTGTGGTACCAGTAGGTGCCCGACTGGATGATCGGGAATTCCTCGACGATGGTCTCTCCGGGTGCGATGCCCGGAAAGGTGACGCCGGGCACGCCGTCGAATTGGAACGGCACCAGGATGCCGTGCTTGTGGACCGAGGTTGGCTCGTCAAGTTTGTTGGTCGTGACCAGCTTGAGCTTCTGGCCTTCCCTAAGCCGGATCAGCGGCCCCGGCACGGAGCCGTTGACGGCTACGGCGCGCCCGGTGCGGCCGCCCACGGCAAACGGCATTTGGTCGATGGTCAGTTGGATTTCCGGCCCCGACAGGACTGGGCCGGCCGCCAGACCCGGCGTCGTGTTGCGCGCCCAGGCCGGCATCAAGGTGTCGAGCGCCAGGCTTCCGCCGACGGCGCCCACGCCGCGCAATAGCGCGCGGCGGTTCAAACAACCGCTCATGATCGATTCCTACGCATGCGCGGGCAAGGGCCACGCGCTTCGCCATGCCGAACAGGCCGCGGGCCCGTGGCACGCGGTCGCGACACGATGCGCGGGCGGCGCGATCCGCCGCGCGCGAGCTCACATCGAGACGAATCGCGGAACCGGGGGATCGGTGTCCGATATGGTGCCGGCGATGGGCGCGTTGCCAGGTGTGTCACACACGATGCTGTCGTGCGCCACCGGTAACGGCACGCCGAAATTGGTGGGAGCGAGAAAGAACGGCGCGCTGGAGAAGCAGAGCATCATCGGACAGGGCGCCCCGGGGCATCCCCGCTTGCCGTGAATGCAGCCGTCCATCGGCATCGGCGTGCGGCAATCGCCGGAGTGCATCGCCGCCGGCATGGGATGATCCGGCCGCGCCTGAGCCGCCGGCGAACCGAACACCAGAGCGAACGAGAAAAGCAACAAGGCGATCAGTCGTAGCAT
>NZ_DASZTJ010000157.1:0-5118 GCF_035548235.1 Rhodopila sp. | reverse complement strand
CGTCACGACAAACCCCGGCAAGGCGCGCCCGAGGTCGTTCGCCAGCGCGCCCCGAACCGCCGACGAGAGCCGTTCCCCCCAACGGCCCGTCGAGCTTGCGTGCATCACGTTGCCGGCCTGCCGGACCTGGATGTCCGTGACGTCGAGGTAATCCGGCATCAGCACGCGCTGCACCAGGATCACCGGCCGTCCGGCCAGTGGTTCGGCCACGTCGGTCACCGGCCCGCCGCCGCCCAGGACATAGATCGCCGGCGCCGGCCCCGATGAACAGGCCGACACCAGCAAGGTCGCCAGGACGGCGAAGGCAGTTCGGCGGCGCATCGCTATCTCCTGCCCCGCAGCAGGGTGCTGGGGTCTCGCTCGATGGTCTGGGTGAACCCGCGCAGCGAACTGGCGCTGGCCGCCAAGTCCCGCACCGCCGCGTTCAGGTTGCCGCGCAGGTCCGACCGCTGGGACGTGAGCTGGTTCACGTTCACCAGCAGCGCATTGGCCTGGTCTGCCGCCCGCTGCGCCGATTTCAGCACCTGCTGCAAGTCGGCACCCCGCCCGTCGAGCTGTTTCTGCGCCGCGTTCGCCAGGCCGGTGATCGCCTCCAGGGTCTGCGTGGCCTGCTCACGCAGTTGGGCCACCGACTGGTCCGTCGTGTTCAGCGTCCGCGTCGCGGTGTCCAGGGTCTGCCGGCTGCTGTCCAGCAGCGGCCCGATCTGCTTATCCAGGCGCTGGGTCAGGTTCTCCACCGTTTCCAGCGTCCGCTGCGCCGATTTCGCGAGGTCGGCGACGGGGATTTCCGACAGCGTGGCGCGCAGCCGCTCCAGGTCCGAGGGCAGCGCGGGGATCTGCGGCAGGTTGTCTTCGTTGGCGTCCACCATCCTGGGCGGGGTCGAAGGCCGGAAATCCAGGTCGATCCGCAACTGGCCGGTGACGAAGCTCTGCAGGTTGAGCTGCGCCCGCAGCCCGGCCTCCACCAGCTTCTCGACGCTGATATTGCCGTTGTGGATGTCCTCGGCGCTAAGCCTCACCTGGCCGGGGACGAGCTCGATGATCACCGGAATGCGCGCGCCGCCCCTGCGTGAAAGCTGCAGCGTGACGTGCTGCACCGACCCGACCCGCACCCCGCGGAACGTCACCGGCGAACCGACATCCAGCCCCGCCACCGAACCGTCGAAGAAGATCACGGCACGGGTGGTGTGGGCGAACAGCCGGGAGCCGCCGAAGAACAGGATCCCCGCCACGACCAGCGCCAGGCCGCCCAACACGAAGCTGCCGACGATCGCCGGCCTAGACACGGCCATGCGCGGCCTCCTTCCGAGGTGTATCGGCTGGCGCGTCGTCGACGCGTTCCCGCAGCATGAACGCCCGGACCGTGGGATGCTCACAGCCGTCGCGCAGCGCCTTGGGGGAGCCGTGGGCAATCGCGGTCCGCGTCTCCGCGTCCAGGAAAACCCCGTCGTCACAGATCGAAAACAGGCTCGGCAGCTCGTGGCTGACCATCACGATCGTCGCCCCCAGCCCGTCCCGCAGCTCGACGATCAGGTCATCCAGCCGTTTCGACGTGATCGGATCCAGGCCCGCCGAAGGTTCGTCCAGGAACAGCACGTCCGGGTCCAGCGCCAGCGCCCGCGCCAGGCCCGCCCGCTTGCGCATGCCCCCCGACAGTTCCGAGGGCATGCGCTGGCCGGCCGCGCTCAATCCCACCAGCGAGAGCTTGAGCCGCACCAGCGCCTCGATCGAGGCGGCGTCGAGGCGGGTGAACAGCTCCAGCGGCAGGGCCACGTTCTCGGCGACGCTCATCGCGCTCCATAACGCTCCGTTCTGGAACAGCACGCCGAAACGGCGGCTGATTTCGATCCGGCGGTCGGCGGGCGCCGCCCAGAAATCCTCCTGGTCCACCAGCACCGTGCCCTTGGCGGGGCGGGTCAGGCCCATGATCGCACGCATGACCGTGCTTTTCCCGCACCCGCTGCCGCCCATCACCGCGAAGATGGACCCGCGGCGGACCGAGAACGACAGGTCACGCTGGATGACCCGCGGCCCGAAGGCCAGGGTCAGGTCCTCGGCGCGGAGCCGGTCGTCGGAGGCAGGTTCCAGCGTCATGGCGTCAGATCATGAGCGCGTTGGCGCAGATGGCAAAGATGGCGTCCAACACGATCACGCCAATGATCCCGGTCACCACCGCGCTGGTCGCCGCCCGGCCGACATCCGCCGCGCTGCGTCCCGCGCGCAGGCCGATATGGCAGCCGGCCAGGGCGATCAGCGTGCCGAAGGCGATGCTTTTGCTCAGGCCAAGCCAGAACTGGATGCCGGAGATCGCGCGCCGCGTCTCCTCGATATAGGCCGTGCTTGTCAGGTCCAGGACCGAGATGCTGACCACCAGGCCCCCGACCAGGCCGACGGCGCAGGCATAGATGTAGAGCAGCGGCATCATCGCGATCAGCGCCGTGACCCGCGGCAAGACCAGGTAATCGAAGACCGGGATCCCGAACGCCTTGAGGGCGTCGATCTCCTCGTTGCCCTGCATCGTGGCGATCTGCGCGGCATAGGCCCCGCCGGTGCGGCCGGCCATGACGATCGCGGTCATGACCGCCGCCATTTCCCGCACCAGGGCGATGCCGACCAGGTCGGCGGCGAAGATGTCGGCGCCGAAGCGGCGGAGCTGGACGGCGCCGACAAAGGCCAGGATGCCACCGATCAGGCCGTTGACGACGGTGACGATCAGCAGGGCGCTGGCGCCGGCTTCGCGCATCATCTGCAGCACGTCGACCAGCCGCGTGCCTCCCCGTCCCACCGCCGCCGCCGACCCGCGCAGCACCGTGTCCCCGATCAGTTCGGTGACGGAGACCGCGCCGTTCCAGCGGGCGATGACGTCCTCCCCCACCCGCGTCGGCAGCGAGGCCTTTGGCCGGGGACCGGTCTCGGCCGGGGCCGTGTCGCCCGCGGCGAGCGCGAGCAGACGCCGGGCGGCGGGGGGCAGGCCGGTTTCGTCGATGTCGAGGGCGGCGGCATGCAACGCTTGGACGAAAACAATGATCGCGCTGTCCCAGCGCCCCAGCCCGGTGGTGTCGAAGGACAGCCGGCGGACGCCTTGCGCTTCCTTCACCAGGTCGGCCGTCCTGGCGGCGCGCATGCCGCCCTCGCGCGCGACCCAGTCGCCGGTCAGCCGCAGCGTGGCCTCGGCGCCGCGCCGCTCCAGCCGCCATGCCGGGGTCGTCACGTCAGCGCTCAAGCCGAAGCGCCCGGCGAGAAAAGAAGCAGGTCATCGATACCGCGTTCCAGACGATGCGTCGGATCGCATTGACCAGAGGCGGGCCGCGATTGGCAAGCCCGCGCGCGGATCAGGCCGGGACCCGGCGTGCCGGTGCGGGGGTGCGGGTCAGCCTCCGTCCCAGGACCACGATCGCGAACGCCACCGTCGCCACCAGCACCCAATGCGCCGGCCGCAGGCCGCGCGCGATGGATTCGTTCGCCGCCAGCACCCGGAACGGGTCCACGCGCGTGGTCAGCCCGTACCAGGCGAACTCCAACCCCGCCGTCAGCAGCGCGGACACGATGGCGAGGCTGCCGTACAGCGCCGTGAGGACGCCGAATCCCTGACGACGCCGCCACGACTCGGGCAGCAGGCGCCAGGCCATCAGCCAGACGAACAGGCCCGACACGAACACCGGCTCCGACACGTTCAGCTTGGACTGGATGTAGTAATGCAGCAGCGCCACGACCCCGAAGGGGTAGACCAGCCGGTGCAGGCGCTTCCAGTTCCGGCCGAGCTTCTTGGTCCAAGCGTCGGTGGAGGTCCAGGCGAGGGCGATCAGGACCAGCAGCGTGGCGAAGCCGATCGTCAGGTAGAAGCGCAGCGCGATCTCGGAGATGACGGTGCCGAGGCGGAAGTTCTCGTCGACGACGTATAGGCCGAGATGCGCGACTGCATACAACGCCGCCGCCACCCCCACATTCCGCCGCACCAGCAGCAGCCCGTTCCACTCCAGCGCCCGGGCCAGCGGCGTGATCGCCAGCGAGATCATCAGGAACCGGATCGCCCAGAGACCGGTTTCGTGGATGGCCTCGGTCAGCGGCCGCGCACCCAACTGCCCCGTCCCCAGCCAGTAGAGACACAGCACGCCCGGAACGAACAGCAGCGCCAGCACCGCGGCCTTGAACGGCAGGAAGCGGCCGCGCCGGTCGCGCCACGGCGGGGACCAAGAGACGATCATCGGCAGACTCTCCAGAATTGCCGGGGATGTATGCGGTTTGACGTGAAATGCCAGCTTAAACCGTGGCAATCCGGGCGCAAACCTTGCGCGGTGGTGCGATCAGGGCCACGATCCGAGCGGGGATACAATCGTCAGAAAGGATGTCTCGATGTCTGCTGCCCTCAAAGTCGCTTCTGGAATGTCGGACGCCGAATGGCAAACACGCTGCGAGCTCGCGGCGCTGTACCATGTCTGCAACGATCTCGGTTGGACCGACCTGATCAATACACACATGTCGGCACGCGTTCCGGGTGAGCCAGAGCACTTCCTGATCAACAACTATGGCGAGATGTTCGACGAGATCACCGCGTCGTCGCTGTGCAAGGTGCATCTGGACGGCACCGTCCTGACGCCGAACGGCAAGTTCAACAATGCCGGCTACATCATTCATTCCGGCGTTTACAAGGCGCGGCCGGATGCCAATTGCGTGCTGCACACCCATACCCGCGCGGGCGCCGGACTGTCGCTGATCCGCAACGGGATCCGCCCGATCAGCCAGGACGCGATGCACGTGATCGACGACGTCGTCTACCACGAATACGGCGTGCCGGCGACGGTCGAGGAGTGCGAGGCGCTGGGCAAGAGCTGCGCCACGGGAAGCTGCGTCGTGCTGCTGAACCACGGCCTGCTGACCCTGGGTGAAACGATCCACGGCGCGATGATGCGTTTGTATATGCTGGAACGCGCCTGCGAGCTGGAGCTGATCGCCCGGCAATTGGACGAGCCGCCGATCGTCATCGAGGAGTATGTGCAGAAGAAGGCGGCGGAGCGGATGAAGAAGATGCGCCCGACCCAGGAATACGGCCTGGCGGAATGGAAAGGCATGGTCCGCACGGTGGAGCGCAAGGGCGCCGACTTCCGGCGCTGATCCGAC
>NZ_DASZTJ010000156.1:0-15180 GCF_035548235.1 Rhodopila sp. | reverse complement strand
GGCGACGGCGATGCTGGCGCTGCCGAACGCTGCCAGCCCGACGCGGTTCGTCCTTGGCATCGCCGACACGGTCTGGGGTCAGGCCTCGGCATCCGTGCCGTCGCCGGGCGCGGGGCCGCTGCCCACGACGCTGGCGGATGCCGGGACCGACACGCCCGCCGCGGGGCAATACCGGGTGCAGCCCCTGGTCGGCGGAGGCACCCTGGCCGGCGCGCCGCAGGCGGTGCTGGTCGAGGTCAATCTCGGCGCCGCCGGGTCCGGCGCCTGGGTGCGCGCCTGGCCCCAGGGCTTCGACCTGGCGACCGGGCTGCACTTCCAACTGACCGGCGGCGGCGGACGGGCCGATGCGACGGGACTGGTCCGGCTGGTCATGGTGCTGCCCAACGGCCGTGTCGACGCGGCGGGCAAGCTGGGGATGGATATCCTGGTCCTGCTGGCCGGCGCCACGCCGCCGCAGCGGACCTATGGCGATTGCCGCTTCGACCGGCCCGCCCCGCAATCCGGCGCAGCACCGACATCGGTCAGCGGCAATTGGGTGGTGTGCGAGACCGGCGTGTCCGGCAGCGGCAGCCTGCCGGCCGGCGCGGTGCCGCCGGGCGGGCACGTGGTGCTGACCGGTTCACCGCCCTCGATCGTCGATCGCACCGGCCTGTCGGCCACAAGCTGGGACGCGGTCACGCTGCTGAACAAACTGCAGGCGACGGACATCGCCTCCCTGACCAGCCCGGCCTATGGCTCGACGCCGGACCGAGCCGACGCCGTCGGGCATCCGCTGCCGTACCAGCCAACCACCGGCGGCGACCCGACCGGCGGCCTCGGTGCCAAGCTGGGCAACCGGCTGCACCGACTGGACCGGTCGGGGCTGACCGGCGTCACCGCGAGTTCCGTACCCTACACGCTGCTGGACCGGTTCGAGGTCGCAGCGGCGACCGGCACCGCCAGCGCCGCTACCGCCGTGATCGGCGGCACCGCACCAGTGCCGTGGGCGCTGGAGCCGGGGGGCGACTATTTCCACGGCCATCCGGGCGTGCCCGCGTCGATCGAGACGCACGGCGCCGGCGTGTCGCTGTCCGGCGCGCCCGCCGTCGCGGTGGCGGAATATGTGCGGGAGCGCACCGCCGGCCTGGGCTTCGGCTTCGTGCAATCGCTGACCGACCCGGCGCGCTCCATCGCCATCCAGAGCGAGCTGGCCGTTGCGGCGGAGGCGGCGACGGCGTTGCCGGTGATCGCCGACGGCAGCGGCGCCGGTCCGGTCGCAGCCGTATTGCGCACCGGCGCGTTGGGCATGGAAGGCATTCCCGGTGCCGGACTGGCCGCCACGTCGAGCAATGTCTTCCCGCTGAGCCAGGAGGTGTCGCAGTTCGAGACCTGGCTGAACGGCCTGACCGGCGCCACCGGGACCGCGGGGACGCAGTTGCGCAACGCGATCGGCGCGCAGACCGACAGCATCAGCCGCGCCCTGGACCGGCGGATCATGGCGTCGGCCTTCGGCATGGCGGAAACGCTGTTCGCGCTGCTGGCAGCGATCGACCGGGCGCAGGACCTGGTCTACCTGGAGACGCCGGCGGTCGACCAACTGGCGATCAACCCCGGCGGAGACAACGTGACGCTGTGGCAGCACCTGCTGTCGCGGCTGAATACGCGCAAAGGGCTGCGGGTCGTGCTGTGCGTGCCCACGCTGCTGCTGCCCGGCACGCCGAAGATGCTGCAGGCCGTGCGGGACCATTGCCTGATGGACGCAGTGGACGCCATCCGCGCTGCCGCTCCGGACCGGTTCGCGCTGTTCTCGCCCGGTGCCGGCGAGGGGCGGTCGATCCGCTTCGCCTCGACCTCGGTCGTGATCGACGACGCGTTCGCCCTGACCGGCACCACGCATCTGTGGCGGCGAGGCCTGACCTGGGACAGCTCGCTGGCGGCGGCGGTGTTCGATGAGCGGCTGGTCGACGGCCGGCCACAGGACGTGCGCGCGTTCCGCATCCAGTTGCTGGCCGACCGGTTGGGCATCGCGGCGACGCGGGTGCCCGAGGACCCGGCAGAGCTGGTGAAGGCGATCCGCGCGCTGGATGACCGCGGCAGCGACCGGCTGTCGATGGTGCAGATCGTGCGCCCATCCCCGGCGCCGGCGAACGGGGACATCGACACCTGGAACGCGGACGGCACCCTGTCGGGACTGTCGCTGAGCTCGCTGGCGGCGTCGTTCGGCGCGGCGGCAGCGCTGACCGATGTCGGCCATGCGATCGTGGAAGGGTGATCCGGGGCGAGAACCGTCTGCCTTTGTCGACGCCCACGGGCGCCATCGGAAAATGAGATCGCTTGGCGGCCTGCTCAGCACCATCTATGAGAACCAGGCACAGAAGCTGGCAGGATGGACATGGATTACGCGGAGCTACGCGTGCTGGAAGCGGTGGCGCGGCACGGCAGCATGAACCGGGCGGCCGTCGAGCTCAACATGGTTCAGTCCAACGTCACGGCCCGGATCCGCATCCTCGAAGAACAGGTGGGTACGCCGCTGTTCGACCGCAGCCGCCGCGGCGTCACGCTGACGCCGGCGGGGCAACGGCTTCTGCCCTATGCCGCGCGACTGTCCGCCCTTCTGAAAGAGGCGTATGACGCGGCGCGCGATGACGGCGTGCCCCGCGGCGCCCTGCGCGTCGGCTCCCTCGAAACCACCGCGGCACTCCGCCTGCCGCCGATCCTCGCGGCCTACACGCAGGCCTATCCTGGCGTCGACGTGGCGCTCACGACCGGGACGAGCCAGAGCCTGATCGAGGACGTGCTGGACTACAGGGTCGACGGCGCGTTCGTTGCCGGTCCCGTGCAGCATCCGGACCTGGCCGAGGAGCCGGTGTTCCAGGAGGAACTGGTGCTGGTGACCGCCCCCGGCATCCGGACCCTGAAGGAGATGGGCCAGCTTCGGGAGGTCAAGATCATCGTCTTCCGGCGCGGCTGTTCGTATCGGCAGCGCCTGGAAAACCTGATGGCCCAACAAGGCGTGCAGACGGCCAGGCCGCTGGAATTCGGTTCGCTGGACGCCATCATCGGATGTGTCGCGGCAGGCGTGGGCATCACCCTGCTGCCAAAGGCCGTCGTCGGCCCCTTCTGGCGGGAGGGACGCGTGGCGGCCCATGACCTTCCCGCCAAGGACGCCCGCGTCGCGACCACGTTCGTCCACAGGAACGACATCCATCCCAGCAGCGCGCTGAAGGCATTCCTGGCCGTGGCCCGCCCCTCTCCGTTGCAGGCGGTCGCGGCGGAATGATCGATCCGCGGCGGCACTGATCCGCGGTGCCTCCCGCCCGATCAGTTCCCGTCCGGGGTCAGGGCCAGCGAATACCACCTGGGACCCGGTACGGTCCGCACTTTCGGAAGGACCAGCATCGCCACGTAGTCACGCTTTTCGGCGCGTACCGCATTGATCGCGGCCGCCGCCTCCTCCGGCGTCCCGACAGGCTTGTCCTGCACCCGCAGGATCATGTCGCCCGCCACGAGGCCCTGCTGAATCGGGTCCGAATTGGGGAGGATGTCCTTGATCACGACGCCCGGCATGTCGGCCTGGTGTCCCATGGTCTTCCGTTCGTCCGCCGTTATCGGCCCGAGGGTCAAGCCCAGGTTGCGCGGGATGGAGAGCTTCGGTTGCACCACTTTGAGGGGCGCGTCGTTCTCATCCCATCGGTTCCGCGGCCATTCCTGCGTGACCATGTCGAGCGTCTGCTCCTGACCGGCATGGTCGACCCGGAACCGGATGTGGGACCCCACCGGCAGTTGCGCGATGTCGCGCAGCAGCGCCCGGTCGTCGCTCGGTTCCCCTTTGTCCAGGCGCTGGATAATGTCGCCGATCATAAGGCCCGCTTTTTCCGCCGGGCTGCCGGGAAAGATCCAGGACACCACGGACCCGTGGTCGCTCTTCAGGCCGAACGCGTTGGCCAGTTCCGGTGTCACCGCCTGAACTTTCAAGCCGAGCCAGGAGGGGTGGATCCAGCCGTAGGTGCGCAGCCGATCGACGACGAAGCGGGCATTGTTGGACGGCAGGGCGAAACCGACTCCGACGGAGCCGGGGTCCGGTGAAATGATCGCCGAATCGACGCCGATCACGTGGCCGCGCATGTCGATCAGCGGGCCGCCTGAATTGCCGTGATTGATCGCCGCGTCCGTCTGGATGTAGTCGTCGTATGGCGAATTCTGGATGTCCCGGTTCAGCGCGCTGACAATGCCGGCCGAGACCGAAACGCCAAGGCCGAAGGGATTGCCGGCGGCGAAGACCTGGTCCCCGACCTGCATCTTGTCGCTGTCGCCCCACCGGGCGGCGACCAGGGGATGAGACGGCGTCACCTTGACCAGGGCGATATCGGCATATCGGGAGGCGCCCAGGGTCGTTCCGCTCAAAACGGTTCCATCGAACAGGGTCACGGTAATGAGGAACGCGTTCTGCACGACGTGGTAATTCGTCACGATCAGGCCGGACGGGTCGATGATGAACCCCGAACCCACGAAGGCCTTGATGACCGGACCCGGCTGTGCCCCGGCGGTCGCGGCCCCGGTCTTCGTCGCCGCCGATTCATCCTTCCTGACCGTGATGTTCACGACGCTCGGCAGTACGCCGTTGAGGATCGTGGCGGTGCCGGCGGGCGCATCGTCCGCGCGGGCGCCGGCGCCCGGCGGCACCACGCCCAAGGCCCCGAAGAAGACCGACAGGCCGAGGACGAAAGAAGCGGCCCACGGGCGTCGCGATACTCCAAGCCGACGATCGGACATGACAGCCCCCCTTGCTTTCGCTGGCATACATTCTCCTCGTGCGGGCATCCGGATGATCGAACGATCCGGAATCCCGATCCAGCCTGGCCAACTTAACCAGTCATGGAATGAATTTGCACGGGTTTCCCAACGTACCCTGGTAGTTTTGGCCTGCAAGGCCGGTCTGCCACCTTGCGGAATCGATAGGACCTGCCAAGACCGCGTCACCAATCCACCAGGAGGAACCGGCATGGATCAGCCCGCACCACGCCCCACGTCACGCAATATCCTGAGCTTTCCCGGCACCGGCCGGGCGGAGACGGTGATGACCGTCACCCATACCTATCGGCTGGAGGAGCAGCAGACCGGCGGGGCGCTGGCCTGCATCGAGCTTGTCGTGGCGCCCGGCCACGGAATCCCGCCGCACACGCACCACCGGGAGGATGAGATCTTCTATGTCATCGAAGGCACGATCGAGATCACCGGCGACGACCTGGCTGGACCGACCAGGCTACCGCAAGGCGGCATCTTCTACGGCCCCAGGGGACGGCTGCACGGCTTCCGCAACCCGACGGACGTTCCCGGCCGGATGCTGGTGTTCCTCACGCCCGGCGGCAACATGCAGCGCATGTTCGCCGCGCTGGCCGAACTGACCGCCCGCGCGCACGGTGCGCCGTCGCCCGAGGAGGTGGGCGCGCTGTGCGCCGGGTACGACATCATCTTCGCGCCGCCGGCGTAACCTGGCGTCCGCCGCCCAGGCTCGCGACCAGCAGCGCGGCAGTGGCGGCCATGGCGGCGAACATATAAAGCGCGACGCCATAGCTGCCGCTCGTATCGCGTACCCGGGCCGCGAGGACCGGGCCGACGCCGATCCCCGCGCTGAAGGCGGACAATGCCCAGCCGTAGATACGGGCGTAGTGCAGCAGGCCGAAATAGCGGCCGATCAGGAACGCGAGGAGGTCGACCTCCGCGCCGGCCGCGAGACCCGTCAATACAACCGCCGGGACGGCGGACCCATGCCGCGCCAGCAACAGGCACGCCGCCGAGGGCAGCGCGATATAGACCGCCGCCACGAACTGCGCGGCCAGGCGATCCACCAGGAAGCCCACGGTCAGCCGCCCGAGGATGACGGCGACGCCCAGCAGGCCCAACGCAGCCGATGCCCGGGCGAAATCCACGCCGCGATCGGCAAGCATCGCCGGCAGGTTGACGATCAAGCCGCCAATGACCATCGCCATGAGGAAAAAGGCCAGGATCAACCGCCAGAACCGGGTAGATGCCGCCGCGTCCCGCAGGGTCATGCCCGAGCGTGGGGTGTCCGGCACTTCGCTGGTGGCGGGGGTGGACACGCGCGACCGGAAAAGAGGCAGGACGACCGGCAAGCCGATGACGATCTGTGCCGCCGCCAGCGCGCCGAACGCGGCGCGCCATCCAAAGGACCCGATGATGCCGCCGACGACGGCGGGGGCGACGACGGCGACCACGCCGGTGCCACAGAGCGTGATCCCCAGCGCCAATCCGCGGTTCCGCTCGAACCAGCTTGCCACGGCGGCGGTCCAGACGATGGGCGACGTGCCGGCACCCAGGATCGCCAGCGCGGCCCAGCCGAGGTAGTAGGCCTCCACCGACCCACCGCTCAGGCTCAATCCCAGGAACCCCGCGGCGAGGCCGATCATGCCGGCGATGGCGACGCGGCGGACGCCGAAACGCTCCGCCAGGACGCCCACGAGCGGGGCCGTCAGCACCCCGCAGGCGGTCAGGACGGTCAGGCCGCCGGCGATCGTGGCGCGGCTCCAGCCGAAGGCCTCGGCGAGCGGTCGGACGAACTGGCCGATCGTGTAGATCGGCACGCCGGTGATCCCAAGGCCGACGCCGACCGACGCGGCAAGGACGACCGTCCAGCCCCGCGCGAACTCCGATCCTTCGGGAGCGGATGGACGCATGCCGGCGATGCCTCTCTTGCAGTTTGATGTAAGGGTCCGCGGGTATCACCGGCGTTTCCGGCCTGTCAAATCGATACGGGCAGGGGCCGATCTTTCCGGCTGCGGGCGAAGATTTGCGGCAGGCTGTCCCCATGCGCATAGTCCGGGATCCGGCGGCCGCGGGGATTGTACCTCCCGCAAGGATCGGGCATCCGGGCGTCCGGTGGAACCAGGCTCGAGTCGACTGCCGAGGAGCGAGTGCGATGCAGATGTCCAGACCGGGACGCCGGTCAACGCTATGGGCCGGCGTGTTGTTCGCCGGGTTGATCCTGGGCAGCGGCGCGGATGCGGGGCCGCTTCACGTTCGCCAGTCGCAGCCAAAGGCGGCTGCGATCATTCACGGGCGCCACGCGGAATACGTCATCCACTTCGATGGGCTGGTGGATCACCGCACGTCGCGGATCGACATCAGGCAAGGGAGGCGCGTGGTCCAGTCGTTGCCGGCCGTGGTGAACAGCGCCCCGGATGTCCTTTTCGCCGCGGGCGAGACGCCCCCTCCCGGCCAGTACGTGCTTCACTGGGAGGTCAGGTCCGCGGCCGACGGGACCGTCTCCACCGGCGACATCCCGTTTTCCGTCGCGCCCTGAAGGCTGTGCCGCCACGCGGTCACAACGCCAAAAGCAACCACGCGGCGGCGACCTGCAGCGGCACGCCGGCCACGAACATGATGAGGCCGGCCCATCGCTGATCGGCGAGCGGCGGGATGTCCCAGCGGCAGATCACGTCGAGATAGGGCGTGTAGATCACGCTGGATGACAGCATCCACACCAGCGCGACCACCGTCATCGGGATGCCGCCGGTCCAGGCCAGCAGGGCGATCCGCCACGGCGTCCGCAGGCTTCGCGTCGCCGGAAAGATCTGCCCCCAGAACAACACGCCCGACACCAGCATGAGCAGCCCCAGCGGCGCGGCATAGAGCGCGTTGGCCAGCGTCGGGTCGAGGACCTCCGGAACGCTGACCGCGATGCTGAACCCGACGAACAGGGCGGTGGCGATCCAGGGATCGAACACGGTGGCGACCGCGCCCCTGTACCGCCCCGACCCTTCCGCCGGCAGGGCTGCAAGCAGCAGCGGCGGCGCCACCTGGTTGAGCACCATCAGCCCCGCCGTGTAGCTGGCCATCGAGGCCAGCGGATCGCGCAGGGCCAAAGCCGCCCCGCCCGCCACGACCAGTCCGAACGCACCGATGGTCATGCGCCGCCAGGCGCGCCATTGGGCAGGCCGCCATTGGGCAGGCCGCCATTGGGCAGGCCATCGGCCGTGTTGCCGGCGTGCGGGCCGATCAGCCCTCGCACAGCAGATGCCGGAGATCGTTCGCAAGGACGCGGCCATCCTGAAGCTGGGAGAAACCATAGCGCAGCCGGACCCGCCCATCGGGTCCGACGACGGTGACAACGGAACTATGGTCGATGAACGCGCCGCCATCGGCGAACCGCCAGGCGATGTCCCAGTCCTTCGCCGCGGCGGCGGTCGCGGCGGGGCCGGCGGAGAGGCCCAGGGGCGGCGGGTCGAAATTGGCGAGATACACATGCAGCGCGGCGGCGGTGTCGCGCTTCGGGTCGAGCGTGACGAACACGGGCAGCACGCGCGGCGCGTCCGGTCCCAGGTCGCGCATGGCGTCGGCCATCACGCCAAGCGTCGTAGGACAGACATCCGGGCAGTGCGTGTAGCCGAAATAGATCATCACCACCTGGCCGCGATGGCGGGACAGGTCGAATTGGCCGCCCTGGTCGTCCGGCAGCGCCAGCGGGATGACGGGCTGCCGAGTGTCCGGCGTGCCGGCATAGGCGAAGCGGGTCGCCTTGCGTCCCGCCGCGATCCACAACGCCGCCCCGCCGCCCACTACACCCAGCGCCAGACCACGCAGGATGGCGCGACGGCGGAGGTTCGGCACGGGGCGGGGCATCACCTCACCACACTTTCCAGCCGGGCGCGGCGGTGACGTGGTGCAGGAACGGCCAGAAGATCGGGATATAGGCCGCCGCCGTCACGACCGCCGTCAGCAAGGTCAGAAGGCCGAGATGCTCCAGCACGCGCGCGAGGGCGGACGGCGGGGCCGCGTGCCCCTCCTCCTGCCCGAAGGCCTGGGCGAAGGGGATCGGTTCGGGCGCGAGCAGCCTGCCCGTGAACAGGCTGCCGAAGAACACGATGTAGAAGGTCAGCGTCGCCAGCCACAGGATCGACCCGCCGACCCCGACCAAGGCCAGCGGCACGTGGGCGAGGCCATACACCCGGTCGTAGACACTATGCGGCAGGAACGAGACCCAGGCTCGGCGTGGCACGCCATACAGCCCCGCCCAATGCATCCCAAGCGCGAACACCGACATCCCGATGAACCACAGCCACACGGCCAGCAGCGCGACGCGCCGGCTGAGCAGCCGCCGGCCGGTCAGATGCGGCAGCATCCAGAGGGCGATGCCCATGAAGGTCATGGCCGAGACGGTGCCGACCGTGATGTGGAAATGGCCGGGCACCCAGGTCGTGTTGTGCACGATATTGTCGAGTTGCCAGCTTCCGTTCACGATGCCGCCGGCACCGCCGAAGATGAATGTCGGCATCGCCAGCACTTGCGCGGCGACGCTGGGATTGCTCCACGGCAGGGCCGTGAACCAGCCGAACAGGCCGCGCCCGCCGCGCAGCCGCCCGGCATATTCCAGCGTCAGTCCGATGGTGAAGGCGGTGACCAGGCTGGGCAGCGCGACCGACAGCGTCAGCGCGGTCAGCACGCCGCGCCAGATCTGGGAGAAGCCGGGATCGACGAACTGGTGATGGCTGCCGACCGGCAGGGAGAACAGCACCAGCATCGCGAAGGTCAGCCGCGCCATCGGATCGGAGACCAGCTTGCCGCCGACCTGGCGGGGCAGCAGCCCGTACCAGGACACATAGGCCGGCATCAGCCAGAAATAGACGATGGGATGTCCGGTCCACCAGAACAGCGTGCGCCCGATGATCGGGTCGACGGTCCGGGTCAGGCCCAGGGACCAGGGATCGAGCTGCGCCACCAGCTCGATCACCGCCCCGCCGGCGGCCAACAGCCACATCAGCATGGTGGCCGCGCTCATGTAAGTGACCAGCGGCGTGATCTCGCCGGGATGCCGCGCCTTCCAGCGGGCACGCAGGTCGAGCACGATAGGCAGCGGCAGCAGGCTGCCGGTGGCGACGATCGTCATGCCCAGATAGAAGAACGGGCTGCCTTTCAACGGCGGATAGAACGTCCACAGCACGCTCGATGAATTGTCGAACATGGCGTAGAGCAGCATCAGCGTCCCGACCGCCATCATGCCGAAACACAGCCGCCACAGCGTCATGTTGGGCGCCAGGTCCAGCTCCCGCGCCGGCAGGTAGACCAGCAGGCCGGAGACGACGAAGAAGGTGAAGACATAGGCGTTGAGGACGCCGTGGATCGTCAACCCCTCGTAATAGCTTTGCAGCACGGGGCGGAGCGCGGGATACAGGTCGATGCCGGCATAGTTCAACGCCTGCAACGGGCCGATCGACGCACCGACCAGCAGCGCCGAGAACCCCCAGACCAGGAAGGCCGCCATCAGGCGGCGCGATGCCGCCAGCGCATCCTGGTTCGGCAACGCGATCGACGATCCGGCCGCGGCGCTCATGCCGGCCTCGCGGGATCGATGACGATGCGACCGATCATGGCCTGGTGCTCGATGCCGCAATATTCATTGCAGATGATATTATATATCCCGACATGATCGAACGTATAGGTCACGGTGCCGGTGATGCCGGGAACGGCGGTGACGTTGATGGTCGTTCCCTGCACTTCGAACCCGTGCAGCACGTCGCTGCTGGTGACATAGAACGTCACGGTGGCGCCCTGCGGAATGTGCAGCGGACTCGGTGTCCAGGCCCAGAGATGAGCCTGCATGTGGACCGCATAGGCATTCGGCCCGGTGCGCACCAGCCCGGCATCGGCCGCCGGGCCGACGGCCGGCGAGGCCGCGGGATCAGCCTGGAAGCCGGCGGTGCGCACGATCACGCCGTAGTCCAGCACCACGAAGAACATCGACCCGACCAGCAGCAAGGCCAGCATCACGATCGCGATGAAGACCCAGACGCGCTCATGCCGTTCGGCCGATCGGTGGAAGGCGGCTTCGAAGTCCGCGTCGTGGGAGGCGTCGCTCATGTGTCAACTGCGCGCGTGGAAGATCACCGCCACCAGAACCCAGGTGACGACGATGGCGACGGTCAGGAAGCCGGCGATGACCCAGGCGCCCACGGGGCGTATCGGCTTCGCCGCCGCATCGTGTGGCGCCGGGTCGTTCATTTGCCGGCACCGGCGTTCGGCACCGTGCCGAAGGGCGGCGTGGAGGCAGGGTCGCCCAGGACGGCGCCGTTCACCGTCGTGCCGTACATCGACATCGGCGTGTCGTGGAACTTTTTGCGCGTGTCCGCGACATTGCCGGTGAAGCGCGGATCCTGCGGACGAACCTGGCTGTCGATGAACAAGCCGACGTCCCAAGCCTGCTGCGGGGTCAGCGTGCCGCCAAGGCCAAAGGGCATGTTGGCGCGGATGAACTCGGCGGCGTTCTTCACCGACGCCATGC
The DNA here is from genome assembly GCF_035548235.1 of Rhodopila sp. Taxonomy (GTDB): domain Bacteria; phylum Pseudomonadota; class Alphaproteobacteria; order Acetobacterales; family Acetobacteraceae; genus Rhodopila. Next base: position 3,905 of record NZ_DASZTJ010000156.1, on the reverse strand, counting down.
CGGCGCCCCAGTTAAAGGACCTCGCCCCCCACAACGGCGGAAACACCACCTTGCCGCCCGAGGACTGCCCCTGCCCGCTCGGGCCATGGCAGGCCGCGCAATGCTGCGCATAGACCTGCTGGCCGCGGGCATAATCCGCCGGCATCTCGGGCTTCGACAGTGGCGGGAAGCCACGGCCCTCCGGCTTCACCCCAGTGGGCAGCCCTTTCGCCAGGAAGTAGGCGTAGCTTTCCAGTGCGACGAGCACCGGATCGCCCAGCTTGGGAACCTTGCCGTTCATGCTGTAGCGGAAGCAGCCCTGCAGCCGTTCCTCGAAGGAGTTCACGTGCCCGTTCTTGCTGCGATAGGCGGGATAAGAGACATAGGCGCCCCACATCGGCGACGCACCGGCCAGGCGCCCGGCCTGCAGGTGGCAGTTGCTGCACCGCAGGTCGTTGCCCACGAACTGCGACGCGTTGGCGCCGGTGTCGCGGAAGATGGCTTCGCCCTTGCGCACCTCGTCGCCGAACGGGCCTTTGGGAATCGCGCTGTCGGGCGGCGGCTGGAACAGTTGTTGTTCGGCCGCCGGTGGGGTGCTGGCGCCCGCCGCGGGTGGAGTGTCCGCGCTGGCCGGCGCCGCAAGGTGCCATGCCCCCGCCGCCAGTCCCGCCGCCGCGATCGCGGCCACGCCAAGCATGGCGATCGGCTTCATGGTTTGTTGTCCTTCCCCTTGGTCAGCACCTCGATGAACGCGGCGACCGCAGCGATGTCCGCGTCCGACAGATGACCGGACTCGGCGCGCATGAACGCGCCGTTCGGATCACGCTGGTTCCCCGCCTTCCAAGTATCGAGCTGCTCCGTCACATAAGTCGCCGACTGGCCGGCGAGGCGCGGCGAAAAGTCGCCGACTCCCTGGCCGTCCGGTCCGTGGCAACTGGCACAGGCCAGCAATCCGGTCCGGAAATCGCCGTCCTGAAACAACCGCCGTCCCGTTTCCAGCAGGGATTGGGGAGGGGGCGTGGACTCGGCTGGCGCGGGCACCGGCAGGCTCGCGAAATACGCCGCGACCTGGCCGCGCTGTTCGGCCGTCAGCATCTTCGCGAAGGGCTGCATGATCGGATGGGTACGCTGGCCTTCCGCGAAGAACGTGAGTTGGTCACGGATGTAACCGGCATTCAGCCCGGCGAGTGCGGGAATCCCGCCCTCGGGCTGGCCCGCGCCATCCGCCATGTGGCAGGCGGCGCAGGCGGGCTGGCCAGCGGCGGCGCCCTGGACGGCGATCACGCGGCCGGCGGCGATGTCCGCATCCCCCGCTTGCGCCGGCGCGGCCGCGATCGTCATGGCAAACATCATGGCGGAGCCGGTGCCGTACGCCACCCAGCCGGAGAACCGGCGGAGGGTGGCGCCCAGGGCGGGCCTGCGTTCGCGCGTGGTTCCCATCATCGACATCAGCCGGCGGTATAGGGCTTGAAGCCGTAACGCTCGAAAATATGCAGCGCGTCCGGCGACCGGATGAAGCTGAGCCAGGCCTGCGCGGCCCGGGGATGCGCCGCTCCCTTGACGACCGCGCCGGCATAGATGGCCGTCGCGTTGTCTTGGGGCGGTATCGCGACGGTCTCGATCGGATGTCCGGCCTGCTCCTGGAAGATCGCCTCCGACTGCCATGTCACCCCGGCGTCGGCCACGCCCTGCATCAGGAAAAGCGGCGTCTGGCGGTGATGGATATGCGTCAGGATGGTGCTGCCGTCCTTGACCTTGGTGTCGTAGACGGCCGTCGCCAGCGCATCGCCGCCGGCCTTGGCCAGCGCCGCCTTGATCTGCCGGGCGATGCCCTCGAACGCCGGATTGGGCATGGCAAGGCGCAATCCGGGACGGCCGAGATCAGCCAGGCCGGCGACGTGCCCTGGGTTGCCCTTCGGCACCACGATCGTGAGGGTATTCGTTACATAAGGAACGGCCGGTGCTTCGAGCAGGCCATCCTTGATCAGGCCTTTCACCTTCATCAGCCCGGCGAGGTAGGCGTCGGGCTTCGCCGTCCACGTCATGTTGCCGACGGTGATGGTACCGCCCGCCTTGATCTGGTCGACGAGCAGGCCGGGGGGGATCGTCTCCCAGTAGATGCGGCCCTTGTACTCGGGATGCGCCGTCTCGAAGGCTTGCACCAGCGGCGCCATCGCGAAGAAGTAGTTGCCGCCGACATACAGCACGAGTTTCGGGTTCGTGATGTCGCCATGGAAATCGGCCAGCACGTCGACTTCGGGCACGGTGAAGTCGAAGCCCCGCTTGACGGCGTCGTTGTTGGCGCCGTGCTGCCACGGCGGAAACACCTGTTCCTGGTAGCGCGGGGGCTGGGCCTGGCCTTTCCACCCGGTATCCTGGGCGAATGCCGGCGCCGCCAGCAGGACGAGCCCCGCCATGCCGGCGCGGATATGACGCATGATACTCATGGCCGGGCCTCAAGCGATGTAGTGGAAGCCGGCCTGCTGCAGCTCCGGCAGCGTCGCGACGGCACCCGGGGTGAGGACGACGCCCGGGATCAGGTGATTCGTCAGCTCCGCCGCCAGCGCCTCGTGCGACAGCTTGTCCGGGTTGACGCCATGTTCCAGCAGCGCCGCCGCCTGTTCCCAGATCGCGTTGTGGCACGACATGAAGACGACGCCCCTGCCCATCAGCGCCGGGATCGAGTTGTCGGCGGGCGAGAAAGCGCCGGCAGGGTCCTCGAAGTTCTTGACGTCCGCGGTCTGCGCGGGCTTCGGCAGGATGAGCGTGTTGCTCTGGAACTTGCCTCCGGTCAGCTTGCCAAGCTGGTATTTGTCCCACATCGCCTGATCGTAGAGCGCAAGCTGCGCGGTGCCGTGGCATTCGGCGACAGCCAGGAAATCCGGATGCTTGAACGACCAGACCTGCGCGTTCAGCGAATTGCGTATCAGGTTCAGCCACGGCCCGGTCATGTCGGTCATGTCCCAGGCCTGCCTGGGGTTGGGCTTATAGGCGAGCACCTCCGACAGGGCCTCGTGGTCCCACTGGTCGGGATTGGTCAGGATCATCGGCACGGTCTTGAACGCACGCCGGCGCGGCGCCTCGGCCAGGCGGTCCATCAGGGCGCGCAGGTGATGTCCGTCGGAGGGGGCCAACGCGGGCTCCGCCGCCGCCTGCGCGGCATGCTGCATCGCCACGCTCATGACGCCGGCGCCCGCACTCAATCCCAAGCTGCGCAGGGCGCCACGGCGGTTGAAGTTGATACCCACGTTGTCTCTCCCGTTACAATCTCACGTGAACCTAAATACGACGTGGCAAACGGACCAACACATTAGGCAGTTTGATTCAATCTCATTAGACGATCATTCCAGGTGCCGAAAATCGGACTCGGACCAGCGTCTGGCGGATTTCCGTGCGTTTTCGTAAGCGACCGGCATTTTCGAGCCCCCGTGCGCCGCGATCCGCATCGGCCTTCGCAGGCCGCCTCACGCCATGTCCCGGCCTAAACTCGCTTGTCCAGCCCGGTTTGCGGCCCCGTTGCGGTGCGGCATACGCTGGGTTAGCCTGACGGGCGATGGGGATGGAGTTCCCCGACAACCGCCCGTGGGTGATGATGCCCGGGGGCTGATGACTCCTACCGGGCGTGGTAATCACCGCCGGTGGGGTCGTGTTTCCTCCACCGACCGGATATCGCCAGGCCCGCTGTGGAAACAGGAGGGTTGACCATGCAGGCCTCGGGCCGAACGCGTCTCACCATGGTGGCCGGGGGCGGCCGTCCATGATATTCTATCTTCTTATTGCCCTTGGCGGCGCGCTCGGTAGCGTCGCGCGCGCGGCGATGGCGATCGGGGTCGCACGGATCACCGGGCCGGCGTTCCCCTGGGGCACGATCCTGATCAATATCCTCGGTTCCTTCATCATCGGCTTTTTCGGCGCCCTGACGGCCG
>NZ_DASZTJ010000155.1:0-1622 GCF_035548235.1 Rhodopila sp. | reverse complement strand
AAGCTGCGAGCCCTCCTCGGTGTCCGCGATCGCGAGCGGCACCTGGTCGAGATCCTTGGCCTTGAGGATCCGGAGAAGAAAGAAAAGGTCTCCCTGGATGATGTCCTTTTCATCATCGAGGGCGGCCACGGCCTGCACAGTGGCGATGCCGTGCGCCTGGAAGAAAAAGAGGAAGCGGCGGAGAAGTAACCCCAAAGAGTAGTAGACGAACCACTCTAAATGTGTGGGTACAGATGTCGCAGTCGAACCCGAGCTTGGTCAGTCGTGAAACGCCAACGGACGCCCGTTTCGTCCGCGTTGCGCTCTTGTACCCACGCCTGCACCTGGTCACGCAACTCCGCCGCGCTGCCCAGGCGCCGGTCCAGGCACTGGCGGGCCAGGGCGCTCAGTTCGATCTCGGCCACGTTCAACCAACTGCCGTTGCGCGGCGTGTAGTGGATCTCCAACCGCCGGGCCAGGCGATGCGCCTCGGCCGCCGGGAACGCCTCGTACAGGCTGGCAATCCCGTGGGTATTGAGGTTATCGCACACCAGCTTCACGCGCCGGGCCTGCGGATAATCCTCGTCCAGCAGCCGGCGGACCTCCTCCGCCCAGTCCACGCGTGTCCGGCTGTCCCGGCAACTGACGCGCCGCCAGCCGCGCAGCGGGTCGAAGAACATGAACAGCGCTTGCACCCCGCGCCGCTCGTAGTGGTAGTCTTCGCGGGGCGGCCGGCCCGGTGCCATCGGGATCGGCTCGGCCGTGTCGCGCAGCAACTGCTTGCCGGCCTCGTCCATGCAGATCAGCGGCTCGTCGGCCGTGTGCTCCGCCGTGTACAGGTCGAGGATGTCCTCCATCTGGGCGACGAAGCGGGCCTGGTCGCGTTCCGGGATGCACCAGCACTGTTTGCGCCAGGGCTGCAGCTCGTTTTTTTGAGCGCTCGGCGGACCGTCTCCGCGCAGACGTGCGTCACCAGGCGGCGGCGTTTCAGCTCGTCGGCGAGCAGTTGCAGGGTCCAGCGGGTGCGGCCCTCGGGGGCCTTGCCGCAGCAGATCGCCACCAGGTGTGCCTCGACGCGACCGTCGATCTTCGGCGGCACAGGTGGCGTGAGTCGCGGTTTGCGGTTGAGGGCGGGCGCTTCCCCCTCGGTGACGAAACGCTTCCGGATGCGGTCCACGGTGTTCACGTGCATGTCCAGGCGCTCGGCGACCTGGTCGCGAGTCAGCCGCCCACCGATCCGGCCGGTATCGCTGAGCAGCAGGACCTGCGCATGGCGGATCTTCTTGGCCGGGGCAGAGCCGTTGCGAGCAATGTCTTCCAGCCGGGCACGTTGCTCGGCCGACAGAACGACCGGGTAGAGATTGGGGGTCGAGACAGCCATCAGCGGGCCTCCTTGCCCAGATTGCCAAAGGTGGTTGTCGCCCAATCATACAAAAGCCCACCGGTTTGGGATAGATGGTCTACTACAGCCCAGAATCCGCTACGGCACTCGACCGGAGCGCCCCGGGCTTCTCGGGTTCTCCCCTCGCCGCGGTTGTGTTACCATGAAGCACCCCGCCTCGGCAGCGGGCAGGAGAAGGCAGCCCATGGCGCGCAAGGCGAAAAAAGACGACGGCGACGGCATCAAGGTGATCTGCCGCAAC
>NZ_DASZTJ010000154.1:0-4027 GCF_035548235.1 Rhodopila sp. | reverse complement strand
AGCGGCGGGCGGTGCCCCAACGCCTGGCCGACGCGGTCGGGCGCACCGGCGGCCGGGTCGTCAGCCTGAGCCGCGGCCGCAGCCAGATCCTGTCGCTGGCAAAGAAGTTGCGCGCGCTGGCCGCCGACGTGGATCTCGTCGTCCTGCATGTCGACACGCGCGATATCGTACCGATGCTGGCCTTCGCGGATATGCCGAACCGCCCGACGATCGCCTATCTGGACCATGCCGATCATCACATGTGGCTCGGGACCAATATCGCCGACATCCTGATCAGCCTGCGGCGCTCGGGCCTCGAGCTGGCCTGCGCGCGGCGCGGCATCGCGCGGGAGCGATGCGTGCTGCTGCCGATTCCGGTCACCGACATCGCGCGCAGCCAGACGCGGGAGGAGGCGAAGCGCGCACTGGGCATCGACCCGGACACCACGCTGCTTCTTTCGGTGGCGCGTGGCGTGAAGTTCCGCCCGGTCGATGGCATGACCTACGCGGATGCCCACCTGCCGTTCCTGAAAAGCCATCCCGAAGCCATGTTGATGGTGGTCGGCAGCGGCGACCGGGCCGATTGGGCGCCGGCGCAGGCCGAGGTGCAGGGGCGCATCGTTGGCCTGCCCGAGACGAGCCGGACGGCCCCTTATTTCGAGGCCGCCGACATCTATGTCGACGCGTTTCCGTTTGTTTCGACCACCTCGCTGCTGGAGGCGGGCAGCTACGGCCTGCCCCTGGTCAGCCGCTTTCCTTTTCCGGACGGCTCGGAAATTCTTGGCGCGGACATGCCGGGCCTGGACGCCACGTTGCAGCGCACCCGGTCGCTCTCGGCCTATACCGCCATGCTGGAACGACTGGCCGCCGATCCGGCCTACCGGACCCGGCTGGGCGCGGACACTGCGGCCGGCATCGCGGCGGTGCATCGCGGCAGCGGATGGCGCGCCGCGCTCGAGGCCATCTACGCCCGGGCCGCGGAGATCGCGCCGGTCACGCCCGAGGCGGACCGGACAGACGTTCCGGTCTTCGGCGGCCCGGACGTGTTCATCCCTTACATCCACGGTGCGGGCCAGGACCGCGACCAACTGCTGTGCCAGTTGCTCGGCCTGATGCCGTTGCGCCGGCGCGCCCGCCACTGGCTGGATCTGGCGATCCGCCGCGGACTGAACTTTGGCGGACGACGAGACCTCCTGAAATGCTGGGTGCCGAGCTGGCTCGTCGCCCGCGTCCGGTCCTGAGCGACCCGACAGGGGAGACCCAGCGATGCCCCGCTTCAATTTCGTTGTCGGGCGCGACGCGGACACGCTGTCCCGCCTGGCGTCCATCCAGGACCTGGCCGGGCTGGTCGACGCCGATCCCGCCGAGGCGGCGGCGATCTTCGCCGATGGCGAGCTGGTCTGGTGCCTGCAGACCTACATCCTCCTGGCCAATCGCGGCGCGCTGTCGGTGTCGTGCACCAACGCCCTGGACGACGGATGCGTGAACATCGTCCATTCCGACCGGCTGCTCAACATCCGGGGGCGGCCGTCGGCATTCGTCGTCTGTGCGCGCGCGGACTATCCGAAACGCCATTGGGCCCAGCACCATATCGTCCAGAACCGGACGCAGGCCGGCCCGGCGGCGTCCTATATCCCGCATTGGGTTCAGCCTGGTTTGCGCAAGCGGGATCCCCGGCGTCGCGGAGTGCTCCGCGTCGGCTATGCTGGTCAGATTTCCCGGAACCTCGCCGGCGGCGTCGCCGAGTGGGAGGCGCTGTTCCGTCCCCACGGGATTGAGTTCGTGCTGTTGCCGAAAGAGGCATGGCACGACCTTCGCGCAATCGACGTGCTGGTCGGGGTGCGCAGCTTCGACGGCCGGCCGCACGATACCAAGCCGCCCAGTAAGCTGTTCAATGCCTGGCACGCCGAAATCCCGTTCATCGGTGGCGCGGATTCAGCGTTCCGCCAGGTCGGCATGCCGGGGCGAGATTACATCGCCGTACGCACGAAGCAGGAGGCCCTGGACGCGGTGCTGATGCTGCGCGACGATCCGGCGCGGTATCGCGACATGGTCGAATCAGGAAAGCGCCGCGCACGGACCTACTGCAACGCCAGAATCGCGGAGACGTGGGAGCGGGTGCTGACAGAGGATGTCGCGCGCCGTTATTGGCGATGGTGCCGGGCGGCTGGGCGAGAGCGCGCCTTGTTCCATGCCATGCAATCCTTCGGCCTGGGCCTTCATGGCGCCAAGCAGATCGTGAAGCGCCTGGCCTGAGGCGGCGGCGTTCGAACGCAGCGCCCTGGGCCGCCCCGGCGCCCCGGACAACCTCTCCATCGATTGCTTACGCGGGTCAATCGGCCTTGGATTGCGACTTTTTACGTTTCGCGGGGGTCTTCTTGCTTTGGGAGGCCGGCTCCGGCTGCTGACCGGCGGCATCACGCGCGAGGCGAAGGGCTCTTAGATGCTCGGTCTTACGGAGGACCGCTGCCCTTTCCGCCTCATATTCGCTACTGCTTTTTTTGGCGTCGTCCTTGAACTTGGCGCGAAGCCGCTCCCGGGCGTGGCTATCGTCGACGGCGCGTTGAGAAGGGAACGGCGTGTTCCACGTCAGGCCGGCAACAGGGCGGTCGGGCATGCTTGACCTCCAACATATCGTGTCGGTTCGGACTACCGAACCAACGTTTCGCCGCGGGTGGAGAGCACGGGCGAGCTTCGCACTTTCGCCGCCGGCCGGAAGGCGCGGTTGGCGGCGCCTTCCGGTTCGTGCGGCAGCAGGAAAGTGCGAGACCTGATTGTCGGTCGCGGTCCCGATCAGGTCGCGACGGACAGGTTCTCGGCGGATTCCTTGCCGTTGCGCCCCATCTGGCGCTCATAAGAGATGCGCTGACCTTCCGCGATATTGTGCAATCCGGCCCGCTCCACGGCGCTGATGTGCAGGAACACATCCTTGCTGCCGTCTTCCGGCTGGATGAAGCCATAGCCCTTCTGGGCGTTAAACCACTTCACTGTTCCGACTGGCATTCGGTTTCTCCTATAAAAAATAACACCCCAAAGTCTGACCCGGGCGTGCGAAGGGCAAGGATCGTCAGCGTTGGGAAGAAGAAACCGTACTTTTTTGTGCGGGCTTCGCGCGTAAATCGCGCCAACTACGTCCGTTCCGTTCCGCGATCTTATACCGTTCGGGCGAAACCACAATCGTTCATTTTCGAAAGCCTGGATATCGCAAAGGTCAATCCAGCGCCTGGGCGCGGGGCGATGCCACCGTTACCCTCCAGTTTCGGGCGTGCCGGCGCTCGGCCGGGGCGGCCAGTAGACGGAACGGACCATGCGGCCGAACCAGGGGACGGAGCCCGCTCGTCGCGCCGATAACGACGGCGGCCCAGCGCCGAGCCGGGGGGAAGGACGTCAGCGATCGGCCGTCATGCGCAGCACGACGCGCAGGTGCTTGTATTTCCACTGCCCGTCGACCTTTACGTAGTCGTCGTCATAGCGCAGGGCTAGCCATTTTTCGTCGTTGGTGTCGGCATAGGTCCACGGCCCCATGATGTACCAGATGCCGGTCGCGCGGTTTCCGTCGACCGTGATCCGCGGATTCATGATGTTGTGCTGGGAGAAGCTGAATGTTTTCTGGAAATTGCTGAACAGATCGCGGATCTCGGCGTGGCCGACGGCCTTGCCGAAATCGGGGCTTTCCCAGATTCCGTCCTCGGCGAAGAGGGCCTCGATGCGATCCGGGTTGTGCATGTCGTCGCAGATTTCGCAATAGAGCGCCTTGAGTTGCTTGATCGCCTCGATGTCCTCCATCCGGGTGATCCGCTTTTCGAGATCGGTCGCATCCATCGTCGTTCGCCTCCCTTGCACGCGCCTGGCTTTGCCGGCGCGATCCGGACAATCCGGTTGTCATGCGATGGATTCATACCAGCGTGGTCCATGCCAGCGCCAGCGGCGCGCCGGGAACAATTCGATTGGGCCGCCCGGCGGACGGGCGCATGATGAACGAGCGCGTGCCCGGTGCGCAAAAGGCGCGTCCGCCATGCGCTGGAGGGGCGAAAAGGCTGCCCCTCGC
>NZ_DASZTJ010000153.1:0-31292 GCF_035548235.1 Rhodopila sp. | reverse complement strand
CACCCTGCGGCTGCGATCCGGTTGATGTCTTCGATCGACAGCGGCTTCCTAAGCTTCACTTTGCCGTCGAGGCTGTGCAGGAAACCATCAATCGTTCCGGTCGCCCGCGTCGCCCGCACGCGCAGTTCCCCACCCGGCAGCTTTTCGAAGTCGACCCGTTCACCGGGCTTGATGCCCAGGTGTTGCAGCAAGTCGCGCTTGAGCGTGACCTGGCCTTTCGCAGTGACGGTGAGGGAAGTCAGGAGGATCTCCATTGGCTCCTGCTGCAAGGTAACGGAAATCGTCATTCCCTTCAATCCGGTGCCCATTCGCACTCATGCATGACCTCGCCTTTGCCGGGCGCGTGCGGTGCGGTGGCGCGGTCGATGTCCCCGCAGCTTGGCGGCCGGGCAAGGCCGCCGGATCAGTCCAGCCGGACCAGCCCAACCGGACCAGCCCAGCCGGACAGGCCCAGCCGGACAGGCCCCCAGGCAGCCCCCCGAGGCAGCCCCATTTGGGCGCAACATTGCAATCCGGCGACGCAGACGCCGACCCGGGACTGCTTCTGAGTTGTAATCACCGGGTCATTAGGATTAGGAGACGGTTTCCAAACTTCCCCGCCAATCCCCGATGGTTCATTGCCCACGACCAAATGAGGCCTGACAAGCATTTCGCCGGCGCCGCGGGGATCGTCCTGGTAGCGGCGGCCTTGGTGGCCCTGACCTGGGCGTCCACCCTGCGCGCGGTCCAGGCGCAGCGGGACCAGGTGCTCGCCCGCGTCACCGCGACCGTCTCGAACCAGGCGTTGACCTTCGCGGAACAGATCAACGGGCAGATCCTGACCATCGACCAGACGCTGCGAGTCATGGAGAACGCGTGGGAGAGCGATCCCGGACAGTTCGACCTCGAAGCCTGGAAAAACCGCTCGCCGGCGCTGAACGGCCTGGGGCATGACATCGTGCTGGCGGACAGGGACGGGACCATCCGCCAGTCCTCCGTCGAGGAGGCGATCAACACGAACGTCCGCCGCCTCGACTTCTTCGTCGGCCTGTCCCGGCAGGCGACGAAAGCCGGCAGCCTGTATATCGGCCCCGCCACGGTCGGAAAGATCATGCGGGAATGGCACATGAACGTGGCGCGCGCGCTCCGCACGCCTGACGGCGGCTTCGCCGGGGTCCTGGACGCGGAGTACCGGATCAGCGCCATCACCGACGTGTTCGGCCAGACCGATCTCGGGCCTGGAGCGTTCCTCGCGCTGGTCGGATTGAATGACGGTCGTATCCGCGCCGCGGTCGGCCCCACCGCCGTCGACCCGGACGCCGGCATCGCCGACACGCCGATGTTCCGGGCCATCAGCCGTGCCCCGGCCGGCATCTGGGTTGGTCCGTCGGCGACCGACGCCGTCATCCGCATCCATGCCTTCCGCCGGATCCCCGATCGGAACCTGGCCATCGTCGTTTCGATGAACCAGGCGGAAGCGATGCGTCCGGCCGAGGAGTGGAAGATCCAGGCCTATGTCTTCGCCGGCTGCATCACGGCGCTGCTGGTCGGGCTGGCGCTGGTGCTGCTCCGCAGCGGCCAACTCGCGCGGCGGCGGGAAGCGACGATCGTCCAGGATCGGGCCGTCCTGGCAGCCGCCAACGCGCAGTTGGAGGCCGCGCGCGCTGTCGCCGACGCGAAGGCCCGGCAGTTGCAAGGGACGCTGTCGGGCATGAGCGACGGCGTGGCCACGGTCGACGCCCAGATGCGGCTGATGGAATGGAACGCGCTGTTCCCGGAAATCGCCGGCGTGCCCGCGGAGATCCTGCGCGTCGGATTGCCGATGGAGGACATCCTCCGCGCCCAGATCGCCGTCGGCCAGTTCGGACCCATCCCCGACCCCGAGGCCGAGGTCGCGCAGCGGATGGCGCGGATACGGGACAGGCCGTTCGGCGTCGTCGAACGCCAGCGGCCCGACGGCCACACGATCGAACTCCGCCGCAAGCGCATGCCGGATGGTGGTTTCGTTACCCTCTATTCCGACATCACCGAACGCAAGCGGGTCGAGGAAGCGCTGCGCAAGGCGCGGGCCGAGGCCGAGACCGCCAACCTCGCGAAATCGCGTTTCGTGGCGATGGTCGGCCATGAGTTGCGCACGCCGCTGAACACCCTGCTGAACACCGTGCGGCTGCTGAGCGACAGCATGCTGGCGCCGGCCCAGCAGTCGCTGGTGACATTGGCGCGGCAGTCGGGAGAGATCCTGTTCTCCCTGATCAACGACATCCTGGACATGTCGCAGATCGAAGCCGGCAAGCTCGCGATCCGGCCCAGCCTGTTCGAGCTTCGCCCGCTGCTGGAGAGCTGCCTGGAGATGTTCGCCGCCCAGGCGGCCGACAAGGGCCTGTCGATGGAACTGGTGATCCGGCCGGGTGCGCTGGACGTGCTGCGGACCGACCCCAGCCGGCTGCGCCAGGTGCTGCTGAACCTGATCTCCAATGCGATCAAATATGGTCATCCCGGCCTGATCCGCGTGATCGCCGAAGCCGGGGACGATACCGTCGCCGTAAGGCTCTCGGTCCTGGATGCAGGACCGGTGATCGAGGAGAGTGCCCGGCAGCGGCTGTTCAATCCGTTCTCACGCCTGGGGCGGCCGGGCGAGGTCGAGACCGTCGGAACCGGCCTCGGGCTGGCGATCTGCCGCGAACTGATGGCCCTGCTGGGCGGACAGATCGGGCATCGGACCTGGTCCGACGAATCCGGCCGGAGCGGAAACCTGTTCTGGGCGACGTTGCCGCTTTCAGCTTCGCCGGCGCGCGAAACGACCCGGTCGGGCGGCGAGGCGGGGCCCCTGGCCGGATCGATCGAACCGGCCCTTCGCCAGTTGCCGCGGACGCGCGTCCTGCTCGTCGAGGACGTGCCGGCCAACCAGATGGTGACCGCGGCCCTGTTGCGCCGCGCCGGGCACAGCGTCGATGTCGCGTCCAGCGGCCAGCAGGCGATCGAGCTGATCCAGCGGGCGCCCTACGACATCGTCTTCATGGACGTCTTCATGCCCGGCATGGGGGGGCATGAGGCCGCGCGCGTCATCCGGACGCTGCCCGGCCCCGCGCGCCGCGTGCCGGTCATCGCGCTGACCGGCCATGTTTCACGCAATGACGAGGATCGATTCCTCGCCTCGGGCATGAACGGGGTCCTTGGCAAGCCCGTGGCGTTGACGGAGATGCTGGACGTGCTGCTCCGCCATGTCTGGTCGCCGGAACACCTGATGGCCATGCCCGAGGAGGAACCGGACAACGGCCCGGACCGGGACGCGCCGTCCCTGTCCGCCGAACGGATCGAGGAACTGCGGACGAACCTTCCCCCCGAACGCGTCACCGAACTTGTCCGGGAGGCGTTGAGGGACCTCGATCACCGCATGCCGGACCTGCGGCGCGCCCTGACTGCCGGCGCGCCGGTCGCCGTCACCGTACACGCCCATACCATGACGGGCGTGGCGGCCTCTTTCGGCCTGGCAGGGCTGGAGCAGGAACTGCGCAGGATCATGATGGCCGCGCACGATGACCAGCTTTCGGCGTTGGGCAGCGACGCGATGGAGCGGGTCGAGACCGCGTTCGCCGTGGCGTCGCGGCAGTTGCGCCGCGCGTGCCGGTTGGCCGACAGCCCGGTGGAAGGTTAGCCCGTGGAAGGTTAGCCCGTGGAAGGTTAGCCTGTGGAAGGTTAGCCTGTGGAACGTCAGCCGCTGGATTGTTAAGCACTTGTTTACCGGCCGGCGCTATCAAGGCGGCCATGACGGACACGTCTTCGCATCCTTCGGCGCCCCTGGGTTTCGGTCGCCTGAAAGCCGCTTTCTTGAGCTGGCTCCTGCCGCCGGCGGCCGACGCGGGACCGCACGCGCAACCGGCGGCGCAACGACCGCCAGGCGAACCGAACGAGCAGCCCTTGGGACCGGGTCGCGGCCAGACCTTGTATATCCGAGCGTAACGATCGGCCGGCGGCACGGACTTGATCGGGTCGAACGGCGGCGTCATCCTGTCACGGATGTCAGCTTTCGTCCGGCGCGTTCCTGATGGTGACAACCGCGAGCGGCTGGTCTGCGCCGATTGCGGCTTCGTCGCCTATGAAAATCCCAAGATCGTCGTCGGCGCCGTCGTCGTGTCCGACGAGAAGGTGCTGATGTGCCGCCGTGCGATCAATCCGCGCAAGGGCTTCTGGACCCTTCCCGCCGGCTACATGGAACTGGGGGAAACCGCGCATGAGGGGGCAGCGCGGGAAGCCCTGGAAGAAGCCGGGGCCGAAATCGCGATCGAGGGATTGCTGGGCGTCTTCAGCATCGCGCGTATCGGGCAGGTGCAGATGATCTTCCGTGCCCGTTTCGCCAATGCCGGCGAACCTCGTTTCGAGGCAGGAGAAGAAAGTCTGGAAGTTGCCTTATTTTCGTGGGAGACAATCCCATGGACCGAAATCGCGTTCCCTTCTGTGCACTGGGCCTTGCAAGCCTGGCGTTCGGCCGGCGCCGGTCCATTGGGTCAACCGGTCGGCAATCCGCCGGCGGACCCGCGGGGCACCCATCCCATGTCCGGATCGGCCGGAGCGCAGGCATAGCCGTGGCGCTGGCGACGCTGGCCGCGGCCCTCTGGCCGGTTCCGTCGCCAGCCTGGGCTGGCAAGGCGCGGACGCCGCCGGCCTTGGCGGCCAAAGCACGGACGGTACCAGCCTTGGCTGCACAGCGGACGGCTCGGGCGGCGGCGCCGAAGATCGCCGACGATTTTCCGATACCGCCGATTCCCCCGCTGACGCGTCCGCTGCCATCGGTGGCGCCGGTGCCGGACGCCGACCTCACGGCGCCGTCCAGCCTGGCCAGCGGACCGACCGTCGCCCTGAAATTCTATCGGGCGCCGACCTTCGATCCTGGATACGGTTTCGCGCCCGGGTCCCGCTACCGCTCCCCCGAGGACCGCAAGCCGATCCAGACGCCCGGGTTCAGCGTCAGCGTTCCCATCCGGTAACGACGGCCACTGCTAACGACGGCCACTGCCGACAAAAATGCTGGAAACGTGGGCATGTGTATGCCTTCGATTACGATTCCTTCATCGTCCCGCCAATAAAACGCTCCGTCCCGACAGCCTCGCCTGCTGCCGGCGAACAGCGGAGAGGTGGACGATGCGGAAGATCAGCCGGACCCGCTTACGCGGTGGCTGCGATGCCATGGGCCGGGCGGACAGGGACGACCGGCCGCGCGGCATTCCGGGGGCCGTCGTCACGTCCCGGCCGGCGGTCGATCTCGACCTGTCGAGCCTGTTGCTGGATCGGAAGGAGCATCCGACGCTCGTCGGAAGCGAATCCGAAAAGTCCGAAACGACCACGGCGGATGGGGGCCGAACGGACGCCCGGGAGACCGTTTCGTTGTCCGACGGCACAAGCATCACCTTTGTAACGATCGATTGAACGGGCGATGCGCATCGCCTTGGACCGGTCTTTTGTTCGTGGCGGGCCCAGGCAGCGGCGCGGGACAATCGCCAAAACGTGAAGGGATCGGTCTGTTCAATCCGCTCTCGACTGGCAACACTTCTACACTTTTTGCTAAGCTTCGTGCCGCGGACGGTGATGGCATGACGATCGACCCTCTACAGGCGGACCCACGCAGGCAGACCGTCCAGCGGAAAAGGGCTGCAGGTTGACGTCTCCCTGGACAAACCGTCAACCGTCGGTTGTGACAAATCCGGTCAGGTGCGCGACATCGGCTCGAGACGCGATTCGATGAAGCTTTCCACAAGGCTGATCCTGCTGATCCTTGGATGTCTGCTGCCGATCCTGACGGCGCAGGTATACTCCCAGACAAATCTCTACGCCGAACGACGCCAGCAACTGGGCGCGCTTGTCCTGCGTCAGGTTGAATTGGCCAATGCCGACGTGAACAGCATCGTGGACGGGGTCCACCAGCTTGGCGTCCTGGCCGTGCAGGTCCCGGGGATCGGGCAAACCTCCGAAGACTGCGACCGGAAGCTGGACCAGTTGCGGTCCGGCTTGCCGCGCTACCGGTTTCTCGCCCTGGCCGATCCGGTCACGCAGACCATCACCTGTGTTTCCGAGGAACCGGGGATGGACCTGCTGTCCACCCGGCCACAGGTTCCAAGCTGGATGCTGGAACTGATCGGACACGAGGGGACGAGCACCGGCCATGCGGTCTTCGCCAGGGAAACATCCGAAGGGGTCCTGCCGATCGCCGTCGCGATGCCGTCCCCAAGCGGCGGCGTGCTCCGGACGGTGCTGGTCGCCGGCCTCAGCATCCGTTGGCTCGCCGATCATCTGAAGTCCGCGGACACCCAGCAATCGGGGGCGACGGCGGGGTCGGAGCTGTATGTGACGGATAGCGACGGGATGGTCATCGGCCATGCCGGCGCATCGGCCCAGCCCCCGCCCACCCGGCTGCCGGCCTGGCTGGGCCCGGTGATCGCGCACGGCACCGAAGGCGTCACGACGCTGGAGGACCCCAAGGGCCGGAGCTACATCGTCGGCTACATGCCCTTGGCGGCGCAGTCGTACGGTCTCGCGATCGTCGAGGCGCTGCAGTTGCCCAAGGCGACGGCCGATCTGGACCAGGCGAACTACCAGGACCTGATGGTGATCGGGGGCGCCGCCTGCGTCGCCCTGCTGCTGGCCTGGCTGGCCGGGCGCCGGTTCATCGTCAAGCCGACCGATGCCTTGCTTCGCGCGGCTCGGCGATGGCGGGAGGGAGATCTGAGCGCCAGGGCGGAGCTGGACGATTCCGGGTCGGAGTTCTCCGCCCTCGCGCATTCGTTCAATGCCATGGCAGCCGGATTGGAAGCGCGGGAGATCGAGCGGGCGGCGCAGGCGCATCTGCTGGAAGCCCAGGTCGCGGAGCGCACCCGCGAGCTGTCCGAAAGCAACAACCGCCTGCAGGTCGAGATCGCCGGCCGCGAGAAGACCGAGGCGGCGCTGCACCAGGCGCAGAAGCTGCAGGCGGTCGGTCAGCTTGCAGGTGGAATCGCCCATGATTTCAACAATATGCTGGCAACGGTCCTGGGCAATATCGAACTGATGGAGCGCCGGCTCGCCCAGGCTGCCAAGAACTGGACCGAGGGCGACACCGAACGTCTCCAGAAGCTGATCGAACGGGCGACGGGCGCGGTCCAGCGCGGCGGCCAGCTCACCTCCCGCCTTCTCGCCTTTTCCCGCCGGCAGCGCCTCGCCGCGCGGCCGACCGACATCAACGCGCTGCTTCAGGAACTCGTCACGCTGGCGACGAGCACGCTGGGCCGCCGCGTCCAGGTCGTGTCGGAGCTTGCCGACGACCTGTGGCCGGCCATGGTCGACCCCAGCCAGGTCGAAGCCGGCATCCTCAACCTGTGCCTCAACGCGCGCGACGCGATGCCGGAGGGCGGGACCCTGACGCTGACGACCGACAATGCCTGCGTCGGACGCGACAGCGAGATCGCCCGGTCGGAACGCGACCTGGCGCCCGGCGACTATATCCGGATCCGGATCTCGGACACCGGCAGCGGCATGACGTCCGAAGTGAAGGCGCGCGCCTTCGATCCGTTCTTCACCACCAAGGGGCCAGGCGCGGGTTCGGGCCTCGGCCTGAGCCAGGTGTATGGAATGGCGCGTCAGTCCGGCGGCAGCGTTTCCATCGACAGCACGCCCGGCGAGGGGACCGTCGTGACCCTGCTGCTGCCCCGCGCGACCGAGGTGGAAGCGGTGAATCCCGTCGCCGCCGCGCCCGTGGCCGGCCGCGCGACCGGGCGTCCCAAGGAACTGGTGCTGGTCGTGGATGACGACCATGCCGTGCGCCAGGTCACCGTGGAGATGGCACGCGACCTCGGCTGCGAGGTGGTGCAGGCGCAGGACGGCGAGCAGGCGCTGTCAATCCTGGCGAAGCTGCCGACGCCGCCGCACTTCCTGCTGCTCGATTACCTGATGCCGGGGATGAACGGCTTGCAACTGGCGCAGGCCATCCGCGACCGGAACATCACCGCGCCCATCGCCCTGGTGACGGGCTACGCCGAACTGTCGGAGGTCGACCTGTCGACCAGTTGCCTCTCCGCCCTGCTGCGGAAGCCGTTCACGATCCGCGAGCTGGAATCGGTGCTGAACCAGTTGCGGACGATGCCAAGCGACGCCGCGGTCCTGGAGCACGGGCTGATCGGCCAGTGACGGTGACCGGCGTCGACGCCGGTCGATCCGCCGATCCTTTCATGGCTGGCCTGCCCAATGCGCCAACCCGTCAACCCGTCATGGCTCGGCTCGACCGGGCGATCTCCCCCCCGAGGCACGGGACGGTCCGGTCAAGCCGGGCCGTGACGGGATCGTCCCGACGCAGACGACGCCTGCCTCCCGCCTTCACCACACGAAGCGCGGCAGGGTCGCGAGCGGCCGCAGATTGGCCTGTGCCGCCATCGCCTCGGCCTTCCGGCCATCGAAGTCGCCTTCACCGTCCGAAAGCGCGTCGCCATGGATCCCGTCCAGGACCCAGCACGCGGCAAGGTCCACGCCGGTCGCGCCGGCGATGTCGGTGCGCAGGGAATCGCCGACCGCCAGGACCTTGGCGGGCGGCACGCCCAGATCCTGCAGCACGGGCTGGTAGATCGCCGGATCGGGCTTCCCTAGCGACCGCACGTCGCCGCCGAGTTCCTGATACCGCGCGGCAAGCGAGCCGGCGCACAGGACCCGGACGCCGCCGCGGATCACCTCCAGGTCCGGGTTGGCGCAGATCATTTTCAACCGGACCCGTGCACAGGCCTGCAAGAGGTCCTCGAATTCCGCCATGTCGCTGGGATTGCGGTGGTCGTCGGGGCCGGTGTTGAGGACGAAATCCGCCCCCGCCGGGGTCTCGGCCAGGGTCAGCGGCAGGCCGTCGATGACCGGCCGGTCGCGCATCGGCCCGAGGTGGAAGACCCGCGTCCCCAGCTCCGTCCACCAGATGTCCGGCGGTGCCAGCAGCGCGCGGCGCACGGCCTCGCCGCTGGTGAGGATGCCGGTATAAAGGGAATCCGCGATCCCCATCCGCCGCATCATCGCCTGAACGGCGTCGTTGGTGCGCGGCGCATTGGACAGCAGCAGCGTCCGCTTCCCGGCGGCTTTCAGCCGGGACAGCGTGTCGATCGCGTGCGGGAATGCGTTGACGCCGTCATGGATGACGCCCCACAGGTCCAGGATGAAGCCGTCATAGCGGTCGGCAAGGGGCGCGAAACCCGGCAAATGCTGCATTCAGGATGGCTCCGCCAGGATATCCGCCCGCGTTCCGACCGCGTCGGCGACACGTTCCACGTGCGCCTGGTCGAGAGCCGCCAGAAGT
Organism: Rhodopila sp.; assembly: GCF_035548235.1. Taxonomy (GTDB): domain Bacteria; phylum Pseudomonadota; class Alphaproteobacteria; order Acetobacterales; family Acetobacteraceae; genus Rhodopila. Next base: position 22,018 of record NZ_DASZTJ010000153.1, on the reverse strand, counting down.
TCCTGCTTGAGACGAGGGATCAAGGCCGGCCCATGATAGGCGAAGCCGGTATAGAGTTGAACCAGCGCGGCCCCGGCCTGGATCTTCTCCAACACGTCGGCGCCGCTGAAGACGCCGCCCGTGCCGATCAGCGTCAGCCGCCCATGGGCCAGCCGATAGGCCTGGGCCAGCATGCGCGTCGCCATGGCGCGCAGCGGACGACCCGACAGGCCGCCGGCCTCGCCGCGATGGGCCGATACCAATCCGGCAGGCCGCGAAATGGTCGTGTTGCTGACGATCAGGCCTTGCACGCCGTTGTCGACGCAGGCCTCCACAAGGTCCGCCAGGCCGTCATGGGACAGGTCGGGCGCCACCTTGACCAGGATCGGCAGGTGGCCCGCAACGGGCCGCACGGCGGACAGGATGGCGCGGAGCTGCGCCTCGGATTGCAGGTCGCGCAGACCCGGCGTGTTGGGCGAGGAGACGTTGATCACCACGTAATCGACCCAGGGCGCGACCGCGGTCACCAGCGCGGGATAGTCGCGGACCGGGTCGGCGCCTTCCTTGTTGATGCCGATATTGGCGCCCAAGGGAACGGGCCGGGAGGACAGCCGCGCGAGGTTGCGCAGGTAGACGTCCAGCCCCTTGTTGTTGAACCCGAGGCGGTTGATGACCGCCTGGTCTTCGGTCAGCCGGAAGATCCGCGGCCGCGGATTGCCGATCTGCGGCTTCGGCGTGACCGTCCCCGTCTCGACCAGGCCGAAGCCCAGGCGGAACAGGGCCGGCCCGGCATCCGCGTTCTTGTCGAACCCGGCCGCCAGCCCGACGGGGTTGGGGAAGCGCAGGCCGAACGCGGTGACGGCCAGCCTGGGATCGTCCTGGGCCGCCGCGCCCGGGAGCAGGCCCATGGGGACGAGACCCATGCCCAGCGCCTTGATCGCCATGCCATGCGCACGCTCCGGATCGATCGATCGCAGGAGGGGTAGGACCATGGAGCTGAGAACGGCGCGCATCGCCGCGGGCTTATGCCGGGTTAGGCCCCGCGCCGAAAGAGCGAAATGCGGACCGGTCCCGTGCCGGACGGCACCGGTTCCACCCGCTCGGCTGGCATCAATTGCCCTCGCCGGTCGGAATCAGCGGCGAGGGCCCGCGCAGATCCAGGACGGCGGCGATCTGCGCGCCCTGGTGGTGGCCGGCCTCCATCAGGCTGCGCACCTGCTCCGCGTCCGGCACGTCGTCATGCGCGTCCCACGTGACGAAAATCGCCCCGACGATCCGGTTCTGCACGTCCGCCGCCGGGCAGACCAGCACGCTGGTGACGCCGTAAGTGTCGAAGCGCGTACGCAGCGCGGAGCTGCGCAGATCGATGGTCCGGCGGAAGGTGCAGTCCCCGGTGAGCAGGTTGGGCAGCAGGTCGCTCCAATCCGACAGGGGCTGGTTGGTCACCACCAGCGCGGGCATCCGACCGGGCGCGGCGACGCTGTTCGTGTCGTCATAGCGCAGCAGGCCGCTGCCGGTCATTCCGGTCACGCCATTATGGATCACGCTCAACGACGCTCGGGACGCACCCGGCGCATGCAGCATGATGCTCTCCAGGATCTGGTTGATCACCTTGTTGGACGCGACGAACTGCCGGAGTTCCTGCTGCAGGGTCGCCTGTTCCTCGATCCGCCGATGATCCTGGCGGGCGGTCTCGTTGTCGAGGAAAGCCGTCCGGACCCCGGCCAGGAAGCTGCCTTCCTGTCCCACATGGACGGCGGTGTAGGCGAATGTCAGGCAGATCGCCGTCAGCATCGGCTGGGACAGTTTCCGGCCCGACAGGCGTCCGATCGTGCGGATGAGGGAAAACAGCGCCTCGAGCAAGGCGATAATGTCGATCATAAGGATGGAATTCTTTCTGAACTGCGTCGCACGAGGAGGCTTCATGCCTCGACCGGGGGGCGGGTCGAGGACCGGGGCGCTGCCGACCGACGGCAGCCCCCGGCGGATGCCTGGGTTCTTTCCCACGATTCTGCTAAGGGCCGTCCCGTCCCGCCTGTGCGGGCAAACGCGCTGGACAGCCTATGTGGGATCAACCGTATCTGGAGACGTGCTGCCGAGCAGCGCTCCATCGTCTGTACTTGAGTGGCCGGTCGGGCCGTCCGGCCGGGCAGGCCGACGATGCCTGCCTCAAACGCCTGGCCGGCATGGGCCTGACCACCGTCGACTCCGACGGCCGCTTTCGGCTGACGCCGGACGGCGACCGGCGTCATGCGCAGGAGATCCAGGCCCCGGCGATGCGGGGGCATCAGGGGCGGTGACCATTGGCCGTCGGGGTTTGCATCGTCGAGTCGGCCCGCGCCGAGCGTCCGTCGATCACGCCGGGTACCGTCCAGGTCCCGGTTGCTTCCGACACCTGCGCAGGCCCGTCCCGGCCAGGTCCGCCTACGCCCCGGAAACGGTCAAGACAGCGGCGCCGTCACGACCGTTTCGATATCCGCCAGCGTCACGCTGAGGATCCGCGCGCCGTCGGCCGCGGTCACCATCATCAGATCGCCCGCCGTCAGCATGTCGCTTGCAACACCGAAATAGTTGCCGCTGCTGACTGCACCGAGCTTGTCCTTGCCGGACTTGTAGTGCCACAGCGTGAAGCCGTTGGCGTACGCGAGGACCGAGAGATTGCGGATGGCGAAAGCCATGACGGCACCTTTTCATAAAAAAAGCCGCCGCCCGGTCGGGCAGCGGCTTGGCTGGTTGCGATTGAGCGACCGCGGGCGGAAGCCCACAGGCCTGATGACGCGATCAAATAAAGGCCTGGGGCCTGACGGCTTCGCTTCCGCTTATCCGTCCTGCCCCAGGCAGCGAGCACGAGACAATGAACACAGGACAAAGGGCGCAAATCGCCCGTTGATGGGAGAACCTTAGTAGAACGTCGGCATCGTTGTCAACGATATTTTTCCTAAATCGTCCTCAGCCCACGATTCCTTTCATGCGCAGCGGCCATTCCAGCCTCTGCAGGGCCTCCGTCCATAGCTGATGGTCGCGCCGCTCCACGTGGATGGAGGGACTAGGGGCCACCTGCCGCTCGCCCCAGGCTCGCAGGACGCGGGCGTGGCCCAGGTCGATGCGCCGCTGCCGATAAAGCTGATCGAGACACTTGACCACGTCGTCAGGATCGCAGGGGCGGGAGACCAAACCCTTGTTCGCGCTGTACCGGGCCCCCTCCCGCCGGGCGATGAGCGCGGCCATCGTCCACAGCCACGCTTCCTCGCCGGACGCGAACGGCACGGTCCGCGGCCCCGGCATGGGAGGACGGGGGCCGGGGGAGGGGGCGAGGGCGGCGTGTTGGGCGGGTCGGGGCAGGTTCATGGATCGCTCTCGCTCTTAGATAGAGAAATCAAACAAGATATGTAACCATAAGTTGCATACCATGGCAAGTAAATATGGTTGATTTTCCTAGTTTTGGTAGAAATTCTCATAACGCAGTGATATAGGAGACACATTCTCCCTCCTGGATGGAGCGATTCGATGAAGCACGAAGATGTCTGGCGCGCGATCGATACCCTCGCGGCGGAAAACGGCCTGTCGGCGTCCGGCCTCGCCAAGAAGTCGGGCCTGGACGCGACCACGTTCAACCCCTCGAAGCGGCGGATGCCGGACGGGCGCGCCCGTTGGCCCAGCACCGAAAGCATCGCCAAGGTCCTCAATGCCACGGGCGCCTCGCTCGAGGGGTTCACGTCGCTGGTCTCCGGCGCCCGCGCGCTCAGCAGCAACGCATCGCGCGTGGCGGCGCGCAGGGTGCCTTTGATCGGCCTCGCGCAGGCGGGCGGGGAGGGGTATTTCGACGATGGCGGCTACCCGGTCGGCGGCAGTTGGGATGAGGTCAGCCTGCCGGAGATCGCCGACCCCAATGCCTATGCGTTGGAGATCAGCGGCGATTCGATGGAGCCCGTCTATCGGGACGGCGACCTCGTGATCGTTGCGCCATCGGCACCAATCCGCCGGGGCGACCGCGTCGTGGTCCGCACCAACGACGGGCAGGTCATGGCGAAACAATTGGCGCGGCGGTCCGCTCGGCGGATCGAACTCAAGAGCCTCAATCCGGAACATCCCGACTACAGCTTTGATCTGACGGACGTTGCCTGGATGCACCGCATCATATGGGCCAGCCAGTGACCTGACGGCGGGGTTCCCCGCCGCCGCGACCTCAGGATTTCCTTTGACGGGACCTTGCATCCGGGCGTCAGAATGCGCGGTCCCGGTCACCAGGAGGGGTCGCCGCATGCGCTGGATCGCGATTTTCTGTGCATCTGTCGTCTGGTTGGGTCTCGGCGTTCCCTTGCCCGCGCAGGCGGAAGATGTTGATGTCGCCCTGGTGATGGTCAGCGACGTCTCCCGCAGCATCGACGACAGCGAGTACAAGCTTGAAAAGGACGGCTACGCGAACGCTTTCGCCAACCCCCAGGTGATTTCGGCCATACGCGGCGGCCCGAACGGGCAGATCGCCGTGGCCTACCTGGAGTTCGCCGGCAATCTTGAAGTCCACACGGTGATCGATTGGACCGTCATCAAGGACCAGGGCGGCGCCGACGCGTTCATCCGGCGCCTGCGGGCCGCGCCACGGTCCTTCTCCGGCCGCACCTCCATCAGCGCCGGGATCGATCGGGCACTGGAACTATTTGCGGAATCCGCGCCGACCGCGTCGCGTCGCGTGATCGATGTGTGCGGGGACGGAACGAACAACGCGGGACGGGACGTCTCGCTGGCGCGGGACGACGCGTTGAAGGCGGGGGTGACGATCAACGGACTTGCCATCATCAACGACCATCCGGTTTCATGGACCTACGCGCATGTGCAACCGCCGGGCGGGTTGCCGAACTATTATCGGGAGAACGTGACCGGCGGTCCGGGCAGTTTCGTCCTCGAGGTGCATGACTTTCACACCTTCGGCGAAGCGATGACGCGCAAGCTCATCCAGGAGATCGCCAGCGGCAGGAAGGCCGCCGAGACGGTGATGGCGCGATAGCGCCGACAAGCATTCGTTCAGGCAAGCATTCGTTCAGGGGAGTCGTGGCGTGGGCGTTATGGTCAACGGCGTATGGCATGTCCAGGAACCCGGCAAGGGCTCGGACGACGGCCATTTCGTACGCAAGGAAAGCATATTCCGCGATTGGATAACCCCTGATGGCCGGCCGGGGCCGACCGGGAAGGACGGCTACCGCGCCATGCCGGGGCGTTATCACCTGTATGTCTCCCTGGCATGTCCCTGGGCGCATCGCACGCTGATCATGCGGGCGCTGAAGGGACTGGAGAGCATCATCCCCGTCTCGGTGACGCACTGGCTGATGGAACAGAACGGGTGGACGTTCGAACCCGGCGAAGCCGTGGTGCCGGACAGTCTCTACGGCAGCCACTACCTGCACGAGATCTATGCCCGCGCCGACGGCGAATACAGCGGCCGGGTGACGGTGCCGGTGCTGTGGGACCAGCACACCCAGACGATCGTCAACAACGAGTCCGCGGATATCATCCGCATGCTGGGGTCCGCCTTCGACCAAGCCGGCGCGGCCCCCGGCAACTACTATCCGGAGCGTTTCCGGGCCGAGATCGATCAGGTCAACAAGCGTGTATACAACACGCTGAACAACGGTGTCTACAAGGCCGGCTTCGCGACCACCCAGGCGGCGTATGAAGACGCCGTCGGCCCGCTGTTCGAAACGCTGGATTGGCTGGAGGGGCGGTTAGGCCATTCGCGGTACGTCGTGGACGACGCCCTGACCGAGGCGGATATCCGGCTGTTCACCACGCTGATCCGTTTCGATTCCGTGTACTACGGCCACTTCAAATGCAACCTGCGCCGCCTGGTCGATTATCCAAACCTCTGGGCCTATACCCGCGATATCTACCAACGGCCCGAAATCGCCAGGACGGTCAATTTCCATCACATCAAGGGCCACTATTACGGCAGCCACCGGCAGATCAACCCGACCGGCATCGTGCCCGTCGGCCCCATCCTGGACCTTGACGCACCATCGGGCCGGGACGCAGGGGTCGAGACGAAGATCGTATTCTGACGCCCGGTCGCCACCAGCCCAGGCCGGCACAAACGAAGGGGACTCTCGCATGGAAATCCGCAACCTCGGCCAATCGGGCCTGCGCGTATCGGCCATCGGTCTCGGCTGCAACAATTTCGGCGGCCGCATCGACGAGGAGGCGACGAAGGCGGTGATCCACCGCGCGCTGGACCTCGGCATCACGCTGTTCGACACGGCCGACACCTATGGCGAACGCGGCGGCTCCGAAACGTTGATGGGGCGCATCCTGGGCGCGAACCGCAAGCGGATCGTGCTGGCGACGAAATTCGCGATGCCGATGGACGACACCGGTGAGATGCAGGGCGGTTCCCGCCGCTACATCATGCGCGCGGTGGAAGACAGCCTGCGCCGCCTCCAGACGGATTATATCGACCTCTATCAGATGCATCAGACCGATCCGCGCACCCCGATCGAAGAAAGCCTGCGCGCCCTCGACGACCTGGTCCGGCAGGGCAAGGTCCGTTATGTCGGCTGCTCGAACTTCCCCGCCTGGCAGGTGGTCGACGCGGCCTGGACCGCGAAGACCGCGGGGCTGAACCATTTCGTCAGTTGCCAGGATGAATATTCGCTGGTCCGCCGCGACATCGAAGCCGAACTGATGCCGGCGGCCCGCAGGCTCGGGATGGGGCTGCTGCCCTATTTCCCCCTCGCCAGCGGGCTGCTGACCGGCAAGTACCGCCGCAACGTGGCCTTGCCCGAAGGCACGCGGCTTGCGAAAACCCAGCGCCTCGCCGACCGTTACCTGACCGAACGGAACTGGGCGATCGCCGAACGGCTGGGCGATTTCGTGGAGTCGCGCGGCCACGGCATGCTCGACCTCGCGTTCTCCTGGCTGCTGGCGCAGGCGCCGGTCGCCAGCGTGATCGCCGGCGCGACGAAGCCGGAACAACTCGACCAGAACGTCAAGGCAGGATCCTGGGCGCTGACGACCGAGGACCTGGCGGACATCGACCGGCTGACCGCGTGACGCCACCCGTCGGTCCTGGCCCTTGATCGTCTCCCCGGGTCAGGCCGTTCAGATCGTCCCCGTTTCCTTCAGCGCGGCCATCTCGGCCGACCCCAGCCCAAGCCAGCCGCCGTAGACGGCGTCGTTGTCCTGGCCGAGCGACGGGCTGGGGATCGGTTCGACCGGGTCGGCGCCGTGCAGGCGCAGGGGGGTGTTCGGCACGACGATCTTGCCCAGCGACGGATGGTCGATCCGCTGCAGCATGCCGCGTTCGTGCATATGGGAGTCGTTCATGACCTCCACGGCGTTGCGCACCGGCGCCGCCGGGATTTTGTACCGCTTGGCGATCGCCGCGACCTCCATCTTCCCCAACGTGCGGGTCCAGGCGGAGACGACGGCCTCGGTGGCCTCCATGTTCGCGGTCCGAGCGGCGTTGGTGGTGAAGCGGGGATCGTCCTTCAGGTCTTCCCGGCCCATCGCCGTCAGCAGGTTGGTCCAGTGCCCCTCGGTCACGACGTGGATGGCAACCCAGCCGTCCGTCGTCTGGAAGGCGTTATAGGGCGCGCTGCCCAGGCCGGCCTGCCGGTTGCCGGCGCGCGGCGGGATCTTGCCGGTGCGCAGATGGTAGTCGTAGCTGGACGCGAGGGTCGGATACACCGTCTCCTGCATCGCGACCTCGACCAGTTGTCCCTGGCCCGTCACGCTCCGCTGGAACAGCGCCGTCATCACCGCCGCGTAGAGATGGATGCCGCCCATGAAGTCGACCAGCGTCGGTCCTGCCTTCATCGGCGGCCCGTCGGGATCGCCGGTGATGCTCATGATGCCGGACGCCGCCTGGATGGTGAAATCCATCGCCAGGTTGTCCCGGTCGGGACCGGTGATGCCGAACCCCGTGCCGGTGGCATAGATCAGGCGCGGGTTGACGGCCTTCAGCACGTCATAGCCGACCCCCAGCCCGTCCAGCGTGCCCGGCGAGAAATTCTCCAGCAGCACGTCCGCGCGCGCCGCCATCTTCTTCAGCAGGTCCTTGCCCGCGGGTGACTTCAGATTGAGCGTGACGGCCCGCTTGTTGGCATTGAGCATGGCGATCGGCAGCGTCGTATCGCCGCCGGTCGCGATGATGCGCCGGCGCAGCGGCTCACCCCCGGGCGGCTCGATCTTGATGACGTCGGCGCCGGCCTTCGCCATCAGCATCGTGGCGTAAGGCCCCTGGTAGATCTGTCCAAAGTCCAGAACGGTGATGCCCGCGAGCGGGGTGGCCATCGTGAAGTCCTCGGTCGGTGGTGTCCGGCGGAAGTCTAGCCCGGCTCTCGCCGACACCCAAACGGCGCCCCCATCATGGCGTTTCCATCATGGCGTCCCGTCACGCCGCCAGACGGCTGAAGCTGACGGCGGCGGCCACGCCGGCGGCAACGGCGGCGACGGACAGCGCCACGACGGGGCCGTTGTCGGGGAACGCGGTGAAGATCAGCGCCACCAGCGCCGCGCCCATCGACTGTCCCAAAAGCCGCGCCGTGGCCTGCATCCCGCTCGCCCCGCCGGTGCGGAGCGGTGGGGCCGAGGTGATGATCGCCCGGTTGTTCGGCGTGTTGAAGAAGCCGAACCCCAGCCCGCACACCGTCATGCGCCAGACGATGTCCAACGTCGTCGGATGCTCGGGCAGCAGGCTCATCGCCAGCAGGCCCAGGCCCATGACGGTCATCCCGCAGCCGCCCAGCAGCCCCGCCGGGTAGCGATCCGCCAGCCGGCCGGCGAACGGGGCGATCACCGCCACCACCAGCGGCCACGGCGTCATCAGCAGCCCGGTCATGACCTGGTCGAGGCTGAAGTGGTGCTGGAACAGGAACGGCAGCGACACCTGCCCGATCGCCTGGGCGATGAACGAGCAGATCGAGCTGGCGACCGACAGCGCGAAGAGCGGAATTCGGAACAGGTCGACCGGCAGCATCGGGGCGGTCCGGCTGAGCTGGCGGAACACCAGCACGCCCCCCGCCACGGCGGCGACCACCAGCTCCACGCTCACATGCCTCCAGGAATCGCCGTGGCCCATCTCCGACACCGCGAACAGAAGGGTGCCGAACGCGATGGCCTGGAGCGCCGCGCTGGCGCCGTCGAACCGGATGCCGGAGCGCGGGGTATCGGGCAGCGCCCGCAAGGCGATGATCGCCCCCAGGACGCCCAGCGGCACGTTGACGGCGAACAGCCAGGGCCATGGGGCGACCGACAGGATGGCCGCTGCGACCGATGGTCCCAGCGCCGAGGCGATCGATCCGACGGTGGCGTTCAGCCCGACGCCCCGGCCGATCCAGCGGCGGGGATAGATGAAGCGGATCAGGGCGCTGTTGACGCTCATGATCCCTGCCGCGCCGAACCCCTGCAGCACGCGGGCGGCGGTCAGCGTCGCCAGCGACGACGACATCGCGCAGGCCAGGGACGCGCAGGTGAACAGCACGAAGCCGTACTGATAGATCCGGCGATACCCGTAGATCTCCCCCAGCGACGACAGCGGCAGCAGGGAGATGGTGACCGCGAGCTGATAGGCGTTCACCACCCAGATCGAGTTGGCGGGCGAGGTGTTCACCTCCCGCGCGATCGTCGGCAGGGCGACGTTGGCGATGCCGCCGTCCAGGACGGCCAGGGTCAGGCCGAGCGCGATGGTCAGGATGGCCCATAGCCGCTGCGGCATGGGCACCCCGTCGGTGGAGGCGTCGACGCGCCGTTCCGCGACGACTTCGGTCACCGCTGAAGCTCCGTCAGCGTCTCCAGGACGGTGGCGACCGGCAGGTCGTTCAGGTCGTCCCGCTGCAGCACGCGGGTCACCCGTCCCGCCGGGGCGCATCGCGTCGGATCGGAGTCGCGGGAAAACAGCGTCAAGGTCGGGCACCCCGCCGTGGCCAGCAGGTGCATCGGTCCGGTGTCGTTCCCCACCGCAAACCGGGCGCCACGGGCGAGATCGGCGAGGTCGCCAAATCCGGTTTGGCCCGTCAGGTCGACGGCGCTGGGTATATGCGTGGCCAGGGAACCCTCCTGCTTCGATCCCACCACCAAGGGCAGGATGCCTGTCTCGCGCAGGGCGGCGGCCAGCGCTTCGTAGTGGGCCGCCGGCCACCGCTTGAGCAGGCGATGGGGGGAACTGCCCGGTACCAGCACCGCGTAGTCCGCCGGCAGGTCGAACCGCCCGATATCGCCGCGGCACCAGGACAGGTCGGGGGGCGGGAAGTCGGTGATGCCCGCCTGGCGCAGCTGTCCCTGGATGCGCACCACGTCATGCAGCTTGTTGCGGTTCGGGTCGCGGTCCGGCAGCGAGCACCCGAAGGCGATACCGGACCATTCGGGCCGCCGCTTGGCGGGAAACAACGCGAAATAGCGCGACGATCGCGCCGAGGTCTGCAAGTCATAAACGCGGGAGATCGGTTCCGACAGCAGCAGCTCACGCAGTCGTTTCGTCCCCGTGGGATCCAGGCGGCCGGGCCTCGGGTCCACCATGACGCGATCGAAATAAGGGAAGGTGCGCAGCCAGTCGGCATAGGCGGCGCCGGTCAGCACGGTGATGCGGGCATCCGCGTGATGTTTGCGGATGGCGGCGAACGCACCCATCGACAGCACGATGTTGCCGAACGCACCCAGCTTGACGATCAGGATGCCGGGCTTTCCGTCCGGTTGGATGCGCGCCTCCGTCACGGCCGGGGCAAGATCATGCGGCATGCGGATCGGGCGGCGGAAAATGGTCGACCCAGTGCCGGGCGATATCGAGGCGGCGGGTGATCCACACGCCGTCGAAGCGGGCGATGTGGTCGAGCAGCCGTTGCAGCCCCGCCGCGCGTGCCGGATGCCCGATGATCCGCATGTGCAGGCCGATCGACAGCATCCGGGGCTGCGTGCGTCCCTCGTGGTACAGGAAGTCGAACGCGTCCCGGCAGTAATGGAAGAAATCATCCCCCGTCGCGAACGTCCCGCGGCCGAACTTCGAATCGTTCGTGGACAGGCTGTACGGCACCACCAGGTGGGGGCGCCCACGGACGCGGGTCCAATACGGCAGCTCGTCGTCGTAGGCGTCGGAATCGTAGAGGAAGCCGCCTTCCTCGACCAGCAGGTTGCGTGTGTTCACGCCGGGCCCGCTGCGGCAGTACCACCCCAGCGGACGCTCCCCCATGGTGCGGGTGATGGAGGCGACGGCGCGGGCGATGCGTTCGCGTTCGACGTCCTCGGACAGCTCGAAATGCTTTTCCCAGCGCCATCCGTGGCAGCACACGTCGAAACCGGCGTCGCGGATGGCGGCGGCCGCCGGGGGATTGCGCTCCAGCGCCAGGGCGCAGCCGAAGATCGTCATCGGCAGCGACCGTTCCTGGAACAGGCGCATGACCCGCCAGAACCCGACGCGGCTGCCATAGGCGAACATGCCCTCGGCCGCGAGGTCGCGCCCGACCACGCCGGGGCTGCTGGACCCGTATTCAGTCAGGCCCCATTCCGAGGCCGGATCGCCGTCCGGGACCGAAGGCTCCGACCCTTCCTCGAAATTCAGCACGAAGTTCACCGCGACGCGGGCTCGGTTGGGCCAGCGCGGGTCGGGGGGCGTGGCGCCGTAGCCGATCAGGTCCCTGTCCATCAGCGGTGCGTCCTTCGTCATGCCATGTCGGTCGTTGCCCGGTCAGTCGCTGGCCGGGTCGGTCGTCGGTTGGATCGGTCGTCGGTTGGATCGGTCGTTGGAGTGTCGCCCGGTTTTTGCCGATCCGCCAGCGGCCCGCCAACCCATCTGTCGTCATGGGTGGTGGCGACAATTCGCAGCCCCGCCGGGGACGGCCCCAGGTCATGCCCCATCGGCCGCGGGACATGACCGGACCGTCAGAAGTGATTGACCTTTCGCGGCGCGACGACGAAAAGCCCCCACCATGTCAAGTGCCACCATCCCGTGGGTCGTCAGCGAGGAACTTGCCGGGCTGAACGCGCAGGCCTTCGGCCTCGCCGAGGCGGCGGGCCTCCCGTACGACGTGAAGGTGCTGCGGCCGGCTGCGCCCTGGAAATGGATCGCCGCCAAGTTCTGGCCCAATCCGTTGTCGGTCGTCGCCGGTTCGCTGGGGTCGCCGCTGCCCGGCCTGGTGATCGGCTGCGGCGGCATGGCCGGCGTGGTGCTGGCGGCCCTGCGGCGGCGCGCGCTGCCCGTGGTGCAGATCCAGAACCCGCGCATCAGTCCCAAGCGCTTCGACCTGATCATCGCCAACCGCCACGACGAACTGACCGGTCCCAACGTCTTCGTCACCCGCACCGCGCTCCATCGGGTCACCCCCGATCGGCTCGCCGCGGCAGGGGCGGCGTGGCAGGAGCGGTTCGCCGCCTACAAGCGCCCGCTGGTCGCCGTGCTGCTGGGCGGCAACAATGGCCGCTACCGGCTGGATGCGGCCGTGGCCGGGGCGCTCGCCGCGCAGTTGGTCGCGATGGCCCGGCGCGACCAGGTCGGCATCGTCGTGACGCCGTCCCGGCGCACCGACCCGGCCGTCACGGAGCTGATGCGCACGGCGCTGGCGCCGGTCGGGGGATGGGTCTGGGATTTCCAGGGCGAGAACCCGTATTTCGGCATGCTCGCGCTGGCCGACATGATCCTGGTCACCCAGGACAGCGTCTCGATGATCTCCGAGGCCGCCGCGACCAACGCGCCCGTGATGATCGCCCCCTTGCCCGGGCGTTCGCGGCGCCAGACATTGTTCCTGGAGACGATGCGGGCCGAAGACCGCGTGCGGCTGTTCGAGGGCCGCTTCGCCCCCTGGCCGGTCAGCCCGCTGAACGACACGTTCGCCGCGGCGGAGGAGATGCGCCGCCGGCTGAGCCTGTAGGAAACACCATGCTCCAGATCCAAACGTTCGACGCCAAGGCCGGCGGGAATGTCATCTACAAGGCGCTGGCCCATCCGCTGGCCGCCGAGGCGATCCAACGGCTGTATGCGTCCCTGGAGGCGCCCGTCGCGCTGTACGACGCGGACGGGATCGCCGACGCGCTGGCGGCGCTCTACCCGCTGCCGGTCGACAGCGTCTTCGTGCATGACGTGTCGCTGGTGGGCCGGCCGCGCGCCGGCATCGCCGCGCGCCCCCTGACCCGACTCGGGGAAAGCGGCGCCCGGACGGTGCTGGTCGCGGCATTCGATGCGCGGAAAGTGGCCGACCGGATCGCGGCGCTGGTGCCGGCGGGCGCCAAGGTGGTCACGCTGGACGACGCGCGATTGCCCGAGGCGCTGCTCAGCGTGCCCGGCCGCTACCTGGACAACCGGAATTTCGCGACGAACTTCGCCTTCTTCCGCGACGCCGAGGGGCTGTCCACCCGCGTCGTGTCCGCGAACTACTGGGCCGGCTACGGCGCTCGGTCCGTCCGGCTGTGGCTGCGGCTGTTCGGGGCGGACGGAACGGTGCTGGCGACGTGGGAGCAGCCGCTTCCCGCCGGCGCCGGCGGCTTTTCCATCGACAGCCGCGCCGTCCGGGACCGTTTCGGGTTGGAGCCGTTCACCGGCCAGTTGTTCATCCACGCGATCGGCGTCGCGGGCCACGATATCGTCAAATACGCGCTGGACACCTATGCCTCCGACAACGGCGCGTCGCTGTCCTGCACGCATGACGCCAATGCCTGGCCGTCGGACCGCTACGCCGGCCTGCCGGCACCGCGGGACGACGAAACGGTGCTGCTGTGGCTGCAGAACAGCCACGCCGTGCCGATCCCCGCGGGCACGATCCAGTTGGACCGCATGGGCACCGAGGCGCCGGTGCCGCTGCAGGAGACTGTCGGGCCCTTCGCCACCGTCGCGCTGGACGTCGCCAGCTTCCTGCCGGACCTCCGCTGGCCGCACCAGGTCGAGGTGCGGACCGGCCGCCACGTCGTCCGCCCCCGTTACGAAGTCACGCGCGGCGACCGGGTGAGGATCGCGCACGTCAATGTCGAGCGCGACAACCTCCGGCCCGATCCCGGCATTGCGGGTCTACCGGCGGAGCTGGGCCGGGGCTACCTGCTGCCGTTCCCGATCCTGCCCAAGGAGCGGTTCCGGACCATCTTCCAGCCGACGCCCATGTCGACCTGCCAGGCGAACCTGCCGATCCGGCTGGACGTCTTCGACCATCGCGGGGTCAAGCGCGGCGAACGCTTCCTGGGCTGCCTGTCCCGCGCCCATGACCTGGCGATGGACCTGGACGCGTTCGACGTCGCCCAGGGCCACGCGGAGCTGGTCTACGATTTCCGCGACGGCGGGGAGGCCGATGGCTGGCTGCACGCGCTGTTCCGCTATGAGGACCGGCAATCCGGCCATGTCGCCGAGTCGAGCTTCGGCGCGCATATCTTCAACACGCTGATGACGTATCGAGACGAGCCGCAATCCTATTCCGGTCCTCCGCCGGGGCTGACCACGCGCCTGTTCCTGAAGCTGGGCGACGCCACCCGCGACAGTTTCGCCGCGCTGATCTACCCGACCTCCGGTCCGTGGCATCCGAAATCCGCGACGACGCTGCTGCTGATGGACAGCGACGGCGTCCTGGCCGCCGAGGTCCCGATCGAGATTCCGCAGTCCGGTTCGACGATCGTCTGGCCGCACCGGATGTTTTCGGCCGATGCGATCGGCCGCGCGGGGAAGGGCGGTTATGTGCTGGTGCGGGACACGACCTGCCGGCTGTTCGGCTATCACGGGCTGATGGACCGCGTCGGCGGATTTTCGCTCGACCACATGTTCGGATTTTGAGACCGCAACGAAACTGCTTTCCGCCGGCGGACCGTCACGCCCGACCTCACGCCCGACCGGCACGCCCGACTGTTGCGAGGATGACGCAGGCATACGGGATTTCGGCGTTTTTGCATGCGTCGTGAAACGACCTGCGGATTATGATTGCGATCCGCGGAGCCGATCGGGCATGAGTCGCGCAGCGATCACGATTCCGAGACACACGCCGGCTTATGCAACCTGGGTATGTGCGAGTCGGGCGATCGCATCATTCCTTGCAGTCTATCGGCATGAGGCCTTGTCATGACACACGCCGCGCCCTTCGCTGTCGAAGAGCACGTTCACGGCGAAACCACCTGGATCGCTGTGCGCTCGCGGGGCGCCGAATGGTCCTGGTTGACGCCCGAGGAAGCCGTTCGCCTCGGACGTGAGTGGATCGAAAAATACGGACGGGCGACAGAGCAGGATCGCTGAGCGCCGGCTGCTGCCGCCCGTCTTCGGCGCGTTCAGGTCACCGGAAACTTGCACTTGGCGTTCAGCGGATGAACCACCTCTGACGCCGGCGTGGTCCTGACCAGTTTGTACAGGTCCCACTCGCCCTTGCTTTCCTCGGGCGTCTTGACCTGGAACAGGTACGCGGGGAACTCGCCGCGCCCGTCGGCGCGCACCCGCCCCGGACCGAATGCGTCATCGTCCGTCGGCATCGACTTCATCTTGGCGACGACGGCGCGGCCGCTTTTCTTCGCCGCCTCGCCGCCAAGCGCCGCCACGGCCTTCATGTAGTGGATCGTCGAGCCATACGAACTGGCATGCGCCTGGTTCGGATAGTTGTTCGTCTTGGTCAGCGCGAGCAGCCGCTTGGTGAAGCCGCGCGTCCGATCGTTCATGTCCCAGTAGAAAGTTTCCGTCGTCAGCAACCCGCCGCAGATCCGGGGGCCCAGCGAATGCGGGTTCTGCAGGAACATCAGCAGCGGGGCCAGCCGAGCGGTCTTGTTCAGGCCGAACTCCGACGCCTGCTTGATGCAGTTCTCGGTATCCAGCCCGGCATTGGCGAAGGCGACCACCGAGGCGCCGCTGGCCGCCGCCTGCGTCAAATAGGACGAGAAATCTGTCGTGTCCGGGAACGGATAGCGCGTGGCGCCCTTGACCTCGCCGCCGCCGGCCCTGACGACATCCGCCGTCAACGTCTCCAGCGACTGGCCGAACGCATAGTTGGCGGTGATGAAGTACCAGGACTTGAACCCCTGCGAGACCAGGGAGCCGCCGGTCGAGCGCGCGTTCTCGTAGGTGTCGAAGCTCCAGACGATGCTGTTCGGGCTGCATTGCTCGTCGGTCAGCGACGACACCGTCGCCGACGCGTTCAGCATGATCTTGTCTTTTTCCTTGGCGACCTGCGCCACGGCCAGCGCCACCGACGATGTCGGGACATCCGCCGCGACATCGACCCCGCTGTCGAACCATTGCCGGGCGATCGAAACCGCGACATCGGGCTTGTTCTGGTGGTCGGCCGAGATCACTTCGATGTCGCAATCAAGATGGGGCCGCATCTCGTTGACGGCCAACTGGGTCGCAGCCAGCGAGGTCGGGCCGGTATTGTCACGATACGTGCCGGAGAGATCGGTCATGACACCGATCACGATCTTTGTCCGCCCTTGTGTCTTGGCTTGTGCCCTGGCCCCGATCGTGGGCGCGACGGAAAGAGCGGCGGCGCCCCCGACAAGGGTGCGACGAGATAGGATCATAAAGAACGCCTCCCTGGGCCGCTGTTCTTGTCGCGGCCTTATTGATCCCGGAACAGTCCGGATCCGAATGATCCACCGGATGCGGCGCAGACTCAAGTGCGACTTGATGACATTCGGATCAGGGATTGAACTTCGGCGGCCTCGGGAACCCGGTCGGCGGCGGGTGGCCGAGCGTGCCTCGATCGGCCTGCCAGGGACGCAGGTCCGTCTCCACACGCGTCCGGTCGCCGATCCGCCATGTCAGCCCCTCGGATGCTCTGAACACTTTCGCATCGGCCAGGCCGCCATCCCGATAGCGCTGCAGGATCAATCCCGCCCCGCGCCCCTGCACCGGTATCTGCTCCAGCGGGAAGATCAGCAGCCGGCGGTTCTGTCCGATCACCGCCACTGAATCGCCGTCTGCCGGAACGATCAGCAGGGCCTTCTCGTCCGGCCGCAGCGTAATGACCTGCTTGCCCGTCCGCTTTTCCGCGCTCAGGTCCTCGGCGGGAATGATGAACCCGCGCGCGCCCGTGGAGGCGATCAGGTATTGCGCGCCCTCGACGGGGACGAAGAGCACGGCGATGTCGTCCTCGTTGGCAAGGTCGACCAGCAGCCGGACCGGCTGCCCGTCCCCGCGTCCGCGCGGCAGGTCGCTGGCCTTCAGCGTGAAGGCCTTGCCGTTCGTCCCCAGCAGGCACAGGCGGTCGGTCGTCTGGCACGGCAGCAGCAGCTTGAGCTTGTCGCCTTCCTTGAACTTCAGTTCGGCCGGATCGCTGACCGTGCCCTTCACCGCCCGGATCCAGCCCTTCTCGGACAGGATCACCGTGATCGCCTCACGCTCCACGAACGCGTCCGTGGACACCTCGACGGGGACGGGCGCATCGCCGATCTCGGTGCGGCGATCGCCCAGCGCGCCGCCGCCGAACTTCGCGCGCGTCGCTTCGAGTTCGCCGGCGATCCGCGCCCAGCGCAGTTTCTCGTCCTTCAGCAGCGCCTGAAGGTCCTTGCGCTCTTTCGTGAGGGATTTGTGTTCCTTGCGGATCTCCATCTCCTCCAGCCGGCGCAGGCTGCGCAGCCGCATGTTCAGGATCGCCTCGGCCTGGACGTCGGACAGCGAGAACCGTTCCATCAGGCGGGGCTTCGGCTGGTCTTCCTCGCGGATGATCCGGATCACCTCATCGAGGTTGAGGTAGACCAGCAGGTAGCCGTCCAGCACCTCCAGCCGCCGGTCGATCGCGGCCAGGCGGTGGTTCGACCGCCGGACCAGCACCTCGTGCCGATGGTCCAGCCAGGCGCGCAGCACGTCCCGCAGGCCCATCACGCGGGGCGTGCGGGTGGCGTCCAGCACGTTCATGTTCAGCGGAAAGCGGACCTCCAGCGCGGTGGCGCGGAACACCGTCTCCATCAGCACCTCCGGCTCGACCCCGCGGGAGCGCGGCTCGAGCACCAGGCGGATGGTCTCGGCGCTTTCGTCGCGGATATCGCCGAGGAAGGGCAGCTTCTTCTCTTCCAGCAGTTGCGCGACCTGCTCGATCAGCTTGGATTTCTGCACCTGGTAGGGGATCTCGGTCACCACGACCTGCCAGGTGCCGTGCTTGCCCTTCTCGACCTCCCACTTGGCGCGCAGGCGGAAGCCGCCTCGTCCGGTCTCGTAAGCGGCGATCATGGCGGACTGGTCTTCCACCAGGATGCCCCCCGTCGGAAAATCCGGGCCTGGCATGAGGCGCAGGAGATCGGCGGTCGTGGCGTCCTTGTGCTGGATCAGATGGATCGCGGCGGCGCAGACCTCGCCGGCGTTGTGCGGCGGGATCGAGGTGGCCATGCCGACCGCGATGCCGGCCGCGCCGTTGGCCAGCAGGTTGGGGAAGGCGCCGGGCAGGACGACCGGCTCCGCTTCCTCGCCGTCATAGGTGGGGCGGAAATCCACCGTATCCTCGTCGATGCCGGCCAGCATCGCCTGGGCGACCTCGGTCAGCCGTGCTTCGGTGTACCGCATCGCGGCGGGGTTATCGCCGTCGATGTTGCCGAAATTGCCCTGGCCTTCGACCAGCGGGTAGCGTGCGGCGAAATCCTGCGCCATGCGCACCATGGCGTCGTAGATCGAGGCGTCGCCATGCGGATGGTATTTGCCCATCACGTCCCCGACCACGCGGGCGCATTTCTTGAATCCCGCGGTCGGGTCCAGGCGAAGCTGGTGCATCGCGTAGATCAGCCGGCGATGGACCGGCTTCAGCCCGTCGCGCACATCCGGCAGCGACCGCGACATGATGGTCGAAAGCGCATAGGCCAGATACCGTTCGGACAGCGCGTCCTTGAGATGGGTTTCCTGAACCGCGCCGATCAGATCATCCGGCATGAATCGTCTCTTCGTCCTTATCCATCGCATCGGCCAGCGCCGAGACTCGATCGTATAGCATGACCCGCGCCTGGGGCAGCGGCTTGTGCTGCAGGCCGAATGCGTCGCGGGCCAGGAAATGGCCTGTCAGGCGCAGCCCGTCGCGCCACGCCGCGTAGTCGGGCGGGTCCGGGCCGACCAGGAAGCCGGGCAGGGGCAGCAGCCGGGACCGCCAGATCCCCGCCGCCGCCTCGGTGACGGCGCGGCCTGTCCGGGGGGAGACATAGGCCAGCCCCTCGGTCTGCCCGGTCACCGCGCAATCGCTGAGGTCCAGGCCGTAGCCCAGATCGGAAAGCAGGGTCAGTTCCCACCCGACCAGCGCCGTCAGCGCCGATTCGCCGGACACGATCCGGGGAACCAGGTCCACCAGCCCCTGGAACACCCGCGGATGGGCTTCCCGTTCCGGCATCGCGCCGTCGGCCGTGGTGCAGACGGCGGTCATCATCGCCAGGCCAAGCGGGTCGTCCATGGCAAGGGCCGCGCCGGCATAGACCAGTTCCCCGGTGAACGCGCCAAGCTGTTCGGACAGCCGCCCGGTCCATTGGACGACCAGCAGGTTGCCCGCCAGCCACGTCGCCGCCTTGGCGCGCGACGCACCGCCGCGTACCAGGCCGCGATGGACGCCGTGCGCCTCGGTCATGACCGTGGCCAGCGCATCGGCGTCCCCGAAGGGACGGACATTCAGGACGACGGCGGGCGCCGACCATTCCATGGCGTCGGATTGTCCTCTGTTGTCGCATCCGATTGTCGCACGGGAATATCGGTGCGCCGAGGGCGTGCCTCAACCGGCGCGGTTGCAGGCGATTGGGGGGCGTGTCATTTCGTGGCACGCCAGCAACGAGGTCGAACCATCAGGATCCCCGCCGCAACGAGTCCCCGGGCCCGCCGCCGGACATGGACGGCGCGCATGTCCAGCCGCTTCATGGCCTCGCCCATCCGGAACCTGGCGCTGGGCGTCGTCTACATGCTGGTCGTCATGGCGGTGGCGGTCGCCGCTTATGTCGCCGTCGGATGGCGCTTCGGCGACGCGCTGTACATGGTGATCATCACCGTCTACACGGTCGGCTATGGCGAAACGATACCGATCGACACGCCGCTGCTACGCGCGATCACCATCACGACGATCGTCCTGGGCTGCACGGGCATGATCTACCTGACAGGCGCCCTGGTGCAGTTCATCACCGTCGACAGGCTCAATTCGATCTTCGGGACCAACCGCATGAACACGCAGATCGATCGGTTATCGAACCATGTCATCATCTGCGGCTTCGGCCGCCTGGGCGCGATGCTGGCGCAGGAACTGTCGGCCGCCGATGTGCCGATCGTGGTCCTGGAGAAATCCGAGACCGCGATCGAACTGGCCCGCGATCTCGGCCACCTGTGCATCCATACCGACGCGACCGATGAAGAAGCGCTGCGGGCGGCGGGGATCCTGCGGGCGCGCACGCTGGCGACCGTCCTGTCCAACGATGCCGCCAACGTCTTCATCACGCTGAGCGCCCGCAGCCTGAACCCGGGGCTTGAGATCATCGCCCGCGGCGAGCTGCCCAGCACGGAAAGCAAGCTGCTGCAGGCAGGCGCCAACAAGGTCGTGCTGCCGGCCCATATCGGCGCCGAACGCATCGCGGAGCTGATCCTCTACAGCAAGACCGCGGCCTTGATCCGCGGCTCCGTCCAGATGCGGGAGTTCGAGCGGAACCTCCTCGCGCTCGGCCTCGACATGGAGATCGTGGTCGCGGCACCGGAAAGCCCGGTCGTCGGCATGACCGTGGACATGATCGAACATCACGGCGAGGGCGGGTTCCTGGTGATCCAGGTGAACCGCAAGACGGGCGAGGCGATCGCCCGCCCTGGCAAGGACCTGGTGATCGAGCCCGGAGACGGCGTCTTCGTGCTGGGCCGCGGCGGCGCCCAGGCGCTGAGCGACCTGTTCGGCCACCGTCCACGCGGAGGCCGCGTACCGTAGGCGGCAAGACAGGTCCGTCGCCTATCCGCGGCACCGCGCAGCGTCAAAGAGCCATAAGCCGCCTGCGCGGCCTTCTGCCCCGCCAGGGACTTTCGCCAAAACAGGAACGCCGAGACTGGGTCGTGTCTTGGTTTGAAGTTCGGCTCCCGACCCATGGCGTGCCGCTGGCCGCGGAGCACGCGATCATCAAGGCGGTCAGTCGCCTGGCTGGGACCGCCGACGGTTTGTGCAGGTCGGGCCGTTGGGGCCAGCTTGGTGGGAGGGTTGTCGGCGGGGTCGGTGGTTCCATGGAAATGGAACCGCAAAGCACGCCGAACACGCAAAGTCCGCCGACTGCCTTGGAAGTCCCGGACCAATCGCTGGGTCTCGAGGCGAAGCGTGCCGAATTGCGCGGCAGGCGCAGGCCGGTGGTTTTCAGGTCATTCAGGCACTGCGCCCGATGGTGGAAGGGCTGGTGGCGGGGTCGGTGGTCCCGTGGAAATGGAACCGCAAAGCACGCCGAGCACGCAAAGTCCGCCGACGGCCTTGGAAGTCCCGGACCAATCGCTTGGTCTCGAGGCGAAGCTTGTCGAAATCGAGCCGTCGGCACGGACGCAGGCCCGTGGTTTTCAATCGTGGCTTTCAGGTCATTCAGGCCCTGCGCCCGACGAATGTCGTCGGTCACCTTGGTGACCTTCAATTCTACAGAACGATGTTCCCCACCAGCAGGTTCCCGGTATCATCCCCGACCACGACATCATCGTAGCGAACGACCATGCGATGTTGTTGCGCGACCGTGACCCCCGCTTTGCGCAACGCGTGCACCAAAGCGTTCTTATAGACTTTCTCGAATAGACTTTCTCGAAGAACCCGGTCCCCCGGGGTACGCATCACCGTCAAGGCACAGCCGATAACCTGCCTGGACAGGGCATCAAGCCGATCCCGACAGTCCCCCATTTGCGTGTTCGGCGTGCTTTGCGGTTCCATTGTCCCTACCCGCCCGCACGACACCTGCCCGTTCCGTCCCAGGTTGCTCTGCGCAAATCGCGCGGATCGGCGATCAGTGACGACCGTCGCGCGTCCACGGCTCTCGAACGCATCGGCTATCGAGTACGCATCACCGTCAAGGCGCAGCCGATAACCTGCCTGGACAGGGCATCAAGCCGATCCCGACAGTCACCCATTTGCGTGTTCGGCGTGCTTTGCGGTTCCATTGTCCCTACCCGCCCGCACGACACCTGCCCGTTCCGTCCCAGGTTGCTCTGCTC
>NZ_DASZTJ010000152.1:0-8537 GCF_035548235.1 Rhodopila sp. | reverse complement strand
TTGGGTGCTTCGGCAGGGTGCCAATTGCCGAAGGATGACGTGGCGACGGCCGTTCGCAGCCTGATGAACGCGGGCAACGTGGTGGTGAACTGGCCGGCCGCCGAGTTGGGCCTTGCCGTCCTGGAGGCCGGGGGAATTTTGCCTACGGGGGCGCTTGCCTACGGGGGCGCTTGCCTACGGGGGCGCTTGCCTACGAGGGCGCCTGACTGGGCGGCGAAACATTCGTGTCATTCGACAAGAAGGCTGTCACCTTGCTGTCCGGGCAGGACAAGGCCGCGAAGTTGCTGGGCTAAAGGGACGAAAATAGGCGCCTCGAGGGAGGTACCGCCCGGCCTCCGCAGCGCCTCCTTGGCGATTTCGTACGCAGGGCCTTGAGAGCCGTCGACTCCCTGGTCGCTGCGGTGACGGCGTCCTTGCAGGGTTTGCCGACGAGACGATAGCGATCGCCTGCTGCAAACAGAGCAGACCGCACCGCGCGCGCCGGCGCGGCATCTCGTCCGCGAACGGCCGACATCATGCGGGAGCGAATTGCGCGCGTTACCGTGTCGGTCAAATCAGGACGCCCCGCCCACCAATCCAGGCCAGGCGGGTCAAATTCGAACACGTCCGACGGGTCCGCCCTGCCTCCGCCTCAGAACGCGGCAAGCGCCGCGTTCAGCGTCGCACTCGGCCGCATTGCCGCCGACGTCTTGGCCGGATCGGGCAGGTAATAACCGCCGGTGTCCACCGGCTTGCCCTGCGCGGCGATCAATTCGGCATTGATCTTGGCCTCGTTGGCGCCCAGCGTCTCGGCCAGCTTCTTGAAGCGGGCTTGCAGTGCCGGGCTCTTGTCCTGCGCGGCCAGCGCCTGCGCCCAGTAGAGCGCCAAGTAGAAATGGCTGCCGCGATTGTCGATTTCGCCGACCTTGCGCGCGGGCGAGCGGTTGAATTCAAGGATCTTGCTGTTGGCGGTGTCGAGCGTGTCGGCCAGGACCTGCACGTCGGCGTTCTTGCAGGTCTGCGCCAGGTGTTCGAGCGATGCGCCCAACGCCAGGAACTCGCCAAGCGAATCCCAGCGCAGGTAGCCCTCATGCTGGAACTGCTCCACATGCTTGGGTGCCGACCCGCCGGCACCGGTCTCGAACAATCCGCCGCCCGCCAGCAGCGGAACGATCGACAGCATCTTGGCCGAGGTGCCAAGCTCCATGATCGGGAACAGGTCCGTCAGGTAGTCGCGCAGCACATTCCCAGTGACCGAGATCGTATCCTTCCCCTCGCGGATGCGCGCGAGCGAAAACTTCATCGCCTCGACCGGCGCCAGGATGCGGATGTCGAGCCCCGAGGTGTCCTGCTCCTTCAGGTATGTCTCGACCTTGGCGATCACCTGGGCGTCATGCCCGCGTCGGGCGTCGAGCCAGAACACCGCCGGGGTATTCGTCAGGCGCGCGCGGCGCACCCCGAGCTTGACCCAGTCCTGGATCGGCGCGTCCTTGACCTGGCACATGCGGAAGACGTCGCCGGTCTCCACCGGACGCGACAGCAAGACCGAACCGTCATCGGCAACCACCCGCACCGTTCCGTCGGCGGGAATTTCGAACGTCTTGTCGTGCGAGCCGTATTCCTCGGCCTGCTGCGCCATCAGCCCCACGTTCGGCACGCTGCCCATCGTGCGGGGATCGAAGGCGCCGTGCGCCTTGCAATCCTCGATGACCGTCTGGTACAGCCGCGCATAGCAGCGATCGGGGATCACGGCCTTCACGTCGTGCAGCTTGCCGTCGGCGCCCCACATCTTCCCCGATTCACGGATCATCGCCGGCATCGAGGCATCGACGATCACGTCGCTCGGCACGTGCAGGTTGGTGATCCCCCGGTCCGAATTGACCATGGCGAGGCCGGGTCGCTGCGCATACTCGGCCGCGATATCGGCCTTGATCGCTTCCCGTTCGGCATCCGGCAGTGTCTCGACCTTCGCCAGCAGATCGCCCACGCCGTTGTTGGGATTGAAGCCGAGACGCTTCAGCGTGGCTTCGTCCTTCTTGAACACGTCGGCGAAGAACTCGGAAACGGCATGGCCGAACAGGATGGGATCGGAGACCTTCATCATGGTCGCCTTCAGGTGCAGCGAGAACAGCACGCCCTGCTTCTTCGCGTCAGCGATCTGTTCGGCCAGGAACGCGCGCAACGCCTTGCGGCTCATTGTCGCCGCGTCGATGATCTCGCCGGCCTTCAGCGGCGTCTTTTCCTTCAGCACCGTGACTTTGCCGTCCGAACCGACCAGTTCGATGCGCGCATTGGTCGGCGCCGCGACGGTGGTGGAGACCTCCGACCCATAGAAATCGCCGCCGGACATGTACGCCACATGCGACTTGGAGTCCGCGCTCCAGGCGCCCATCCTGTGCGGATTGTTGCGGGCGTACTGCTTCACGGCGCCGGCGGCGCGGCGGTCGGAATTGCCCTCGCGCAACACGGGGTTGACGGCGCTGCCGAGCACCTTGCCGTAGCGCGCGCGGATGTCCTTCTCGGCGTCCGTCGTGGCGTTGTCCGGATAGTCCGGCACGTCATAGCCCTTGGCTTGCAGTTCCTTGATCGCGGCCTTGAGCTGCGGGACCGAAGCGGAGATGTTGGGCAGCTTGATGATGTTGGCCTCAGGCCGCAGGGTGAGTTGGCCAAGTTCGGCGAGTTCGTCGTTGATCCGCTGCGCCGGCGTCAGTTTCTCGGGGAAATTGGCGAGGATGCGGCCGGTGAGCGAAATGTCCTTCAGCTTCATTTTCACGCCGGCCGTACCGACGAAGGCCTCGACGATCGGCAGCAGGGAGAACGTCGCAAGCGCCGGAGCTTCATCGACCTTTGTCCAAACGATCTCGAGATCTGACATGCTTGCACCTCCGCGCGCCGGACTGTTTCGGCTCAGTTGAACGATTCATGAATCCGGTGCGCCTTGTCGCACCGGCGTGCGGGAAGGGCAAGCGGGGGCGCCCGTTCCCCGCGGCCCACCCAAGCCGGACGAGGACCTGAAAAAGACTATGGGCTGACTTGCGAACCCCGCGGGACTGACAATCTCTCCGCGGCAGGGGACGATTAGCCGGCACGGACGACGCGATGACCTTGCCCGTGCGTCCGGCGGCCCGGCGCGGCCAATCTGGAGGGGGACAATGAACGACCTGAGCGAAATTGAGGGCCTTCGGCGGTTTCCGCTACAACGGCGCGGCCTGATGATGACCGGCCTGATTTCCGGGTTCACGCTTGCGACCCAGCGGGTCGAGGCGCAGGCGATCCACACCGATGCGCAGGGGCTGACGGCGGGCGAAACGTCGATCCCGACCAGTAACGGGTCGCTTCCGGCCTATTATGCCAAGCCCGACACCAAGGGCCCCTTCCCCGTCATCCTGGTGAACGAGGAGATCTTCGGCGTCCACGAATACATCAAGGACATCTGCCGCCGCCTCGCCAAGCTGGGGTACTTCGCCGTCGCCACGGAATACTATGCCCGGATCGGCGATCTTTCGAAGATGACCGACACGGCGCAGATCTTCAAGGACGTGATCTCCAAGGCGCCCGACGAGCAGTACATGTCCGACCTCGATTCGACCGCGGCCTGGGCGCGCAAGAACGGCGGATCGGGCCGGCTGGGCGTGATCGGCTTCTGCCGCGGCGGCCGGCAGACCTGGCTGTACGCCGCGCACAACCCGCACCTGCAAGCGGCCGTCGCGTTCTATGGCCCGCTCGGCGGCACGCCGTCGCCGATCCAACCGAAGACGGCGCTGGACATCGCCGGGGACATCCATTGCCCGCTGCTGGGCCTGTATGGCGGGCAGGACCCGAGCATCCCGGCGGCGCTGGTGAAGGAGGCCGAGGCGAAGGCCAAGGCGGCGCATAAGACGGTCCAGATCTTCATCTACCCGGACGCGCCGCACGGCTTCCATGCCGATTACCGGCCCAGCTACCGTCAGGCCGACGCCGAGGACGCCTGGAAGAAGGCGATGGCCTGGTTCGCCCATCACGGCCTGCCGCCCGCGCATGCCTGACGGGTTGTCGCCGGTCACGACTGCGCCGGACACCGACTCCTGATCATCGGACCGCCGCGCGCCCCTCTATGCTGACCACGACAGCAGGAGGGCCTCGTGCGGCGGTCGATTGTTTTGATGATAGGCTGGTTTGTCCTGACGGCGGCGGCGGCGCGGGCGCAGACATTGCTGCCCGATGGGGCGCTGAGCACGCAGGGAAGCCAGATCATCGATCACGACGGGCGCGCGGTGCGCCTGGCTTGCATTGGATGGAACCAGGTCAACCGCGCCATTCCCCTGGCGGAGCAGACGCGGCTCATGGCGGCCAATGGTTTCAACTGTATCCGGTTTCCCTGGGTCAACGCGACGCTGGAACACGACCTGCCGGTGATGGACAGCATCGTGGCGGCCGCGAAAAGCGCGGGCCTGCGCGTCGTCTTCGACAACCATACCAACGAACCCGGCCATGGGGAGCGTGACAACTGGGGTGCGCAGCAGAAGAACGGTCTCTGGTTCGACTTGGGCGAGGGCTCGAACGACACGGACGGAGGCGGCAATCCGGGCACGACGACAAACGCCAAGTTCCTGGCCGACTGGCAGACGGTCGCCCGGCATTTCGCCGGCGACCAGACGGTGATCGGCTACGACCTGCGCAACGAACCGCTGAACTATCCCGGCATGAGCGAGTGGGGAACCGGATCGCCTCGCGACATCCGGCTTATGTATATGCGGGTCGGGGCGGCCATCCAGGCGATCGACCCCGACAAGCTGATCATCGTCGAACCCCCGAGCGGCGATTGCCGGGTGGTGAGGACGCAGCCGGTGACGCTGCCGGTCGCCCATAAGCTGGTCTATTCCGTGCACGAATATCCCACCGAGATCAGCGCCGAGAAGGTCGACTCCGGGCCCGACCTGGTACGGCGGATGACCGAAAGATGGGGTTGGCTGATCAACGAGGACATCGCGCCGGTCTTCATCGGTGAGATGGGATCCTCCATGCGGAGCCGCGGCAGCCGCGCCTGGGCGGATACCCTGGTGCCATACTTGAATGGCAAGGGGCTGACCATTCCCGAAGGCGGGCAAGGCGTTTCGACCGATTGGTGGGCCTGGGGCTACCTGCCGGGGCAGAATCCCGACGGCACCCTGGAAAAGGACTGGAAGACCCCAAGGCCGCGGCAACTCGCGGTCTATGCCCGCCTGCGCCAGAAGCCGCTGCCGGCCCGATGACGCCGGAGCGTGTCGGTCGCGGCCCCTTTATCGCGCGGCGGCAAGAGCCTGGGTTCGCTGCGAGTCAAGAACGATCTCCTTGAAGCGGCGCGCCTTCTGCTCCCATGTCACCGGCGCGTAATCCGGCTGCTTCGCCGCTCGACCGTCCAGGACGGCAAGGATCGTGGCGGAGCATGTATCGACATCGGTCACCACATGGATGCAGTCGGACATGGTCACCGCCTGTGGGATCGGCGTAGAAACGACTTCCAGCCCGGCGTTGAGGCAGTGATAGAAGCGCAGCGGATCGATGTAGTCGGTCAAAGGCGAACCGGTCCGGTACGGCGCCAGCGTCACCTTGTACTGCGCCAGCATGTCCGGCAGGTCGGCCATCGCGTATGGCCCGTGATAGACGGCGTTGGGGCATGCGGCCAGCAGCGCCTCCAGCGCCTTCCGGGTCGGCGCGTCGTCGGCACGCACCCAGCCGCGCAGATCGAAGGTCAGGCCCGGATTGCGCCGCATCACCGCCGCCAGGAAGGGGAAATCCAATCGTTCGTCGAAGCTGGCGATGACCAGCACTGCATCCGCCCTGGCCGCGTCCCGCCGGCCGGGCCGCAGATGCGAGGCGTTGCCCAGATGCCGCGATCGCGGAAACAGTCTTTGCAGCGTCGGCGCGGCGTGGACGATTTCATGCGACAGGGCCGCCAGCAGTCGGACGATCAGGCTCTCGGTCACCCGTTTCAGGCCCGTATTGTGATAGCGCAGGTCGTCATGCAGATCGAAACACCAGACGCCGCGCGGCGCGAGCAGGCGCAGGACCAGCGTCATGCCGGGGAAATAGGTGTTGGTGCTGTTGAGGTAGACGGGAATGGCGTCGCGGCGCCGGAGCCTGGCCATGGTCGCCAGGAACCGCACCAGGCTCATCTCCCGCGTCACCCCGCCGGTCGCCGGACCGGAGACGAGGGGTCTGCGGCGCAGCCACGCATAGGTCGTCGGACCCAATGCCGATAAAGCCTCGACCAGGGGGCGTCTGAAGTCGGTATCGGGATCGCGGCAGGTGAGGATGACGAAATGAAAGCGCGGTTCAGACCGCATGCCTCGGTGTCCGTGAAAACATTCGATAGAATACCATCAACTGCTTGATCGAAGGCGGGCACAGCAGCGCCGCGATCGGCACCGCCGCGGCCCAGATCCCGAGTTCCCGCCAGAACAGACCAATGGCCAGCGAGGCCCACCACAGCGCCGATATGCCATAGTTCGGGGATCCGACCGTCCTGCGGACCGAGAAGTGGAGCGCCGGATAGCTCAGCAAGGCGACAAGCTCACCCATGCCGTATCCGACGATTCCGTAACGATCGACAAATATCCAGGTCGCCGTTGCGAACATGATGACATGGACGATATGAAACCACGATACGTCCCAGTTCCGATGCAGCACGTACAGGATCGAGGCGTGGATGTTGAACTGCGCGTTGGTCAGGTAGCTCAGCGCGAGATAGGGATAGACCAGCATCACGGGCGCCCAGCGCGGGCCGAACACATGCGCCAGGATCAACCCGCCGAACCATGAAAACCCGATCAGCACGGGCCCCAGCGCAAGGGTCTGCAAGCGCATGCCGTCGGTCGCGGCGGCGACGAGCTTCGCCGGTTGGTCCTGGATCTTCGACAGCACGGCGACCGACAGCCGATAGGCGATCGTCTTGGTGAAGGACAGCAGTTCGAGCATGCGGATCGCCAGCCCGACCTGTCCGACCGCCTCGGCAGGCAGGAAGTGGCCGACGATCAGCGGGTTGACCAGCCCGCGCAACTGCCACAGCCAGTCGGAGGCGGCATAGCCGAAGGCATAGCGCAGCATCGGGCGGATCACCGCCATGTCCCAGGCGACCCGCGGCCTGTATCGGCCGGCGATATGGAAGGCAAGGCACATGAACGTCTGCTGCAGCGTATAGCCGCAGACCAGCGACCAGACCCCCAGGCCGGAAAACACCAGCGGCAGTGCGGTGCCGTAATAGAGCAGTTGCCCCGCCGTCTCGATCGCCGCGATGCGCCGGAAATCGAGGTCGCGCTCCAGCCGAGCGGCGGGGACGATCGAAAGGGTCTGGACGAAAACGGAGAACAGCAGGACAGCGAGCAAAGGTTGGATCGCGGGCATCGTCACCCATCGTGCGATCAATCCGGTGCTGGCCTCCAAACCTCCGACGACCGCCGAACCGAACAGCAGCAGCAGGGCGGTCGCGATGTCCTCGGTCCGCCGATCGACCGCGTCCGCCTTGCGGATCAGGAAGACGGCGATCCCCGCCTGCCCGATGTTCTGCGCGTATTGGCAGATGCCCAGCGCGGCGACATACGGGCCGTAATTCGTCGGGCCGATGATGCGGGTGATCACCAGCAGCCCGATCAGGCTCAGTCCCATCGAGATGACCTGGCGCCCCATCAGCATGGCGCCGCCCTCGAAGACTTTTCCGCGCAAACCTGTCATTCGCATCCTGGTTCGGGCGCGCGCGGCCCGTCAGCCGTGCCCGCGTCACGCCCGTTCTGAGTGTCGCCCGCGTCCCATAGCAGACCGGATGCGGGGTGGAGTCCCCCCTCCCGTTCACGTTCAGGCGTGTGATCGGCGGCGCCTGGCAGGCCCAAGGCGCCGCCGGCGGTTGCCAGAGCCCCGGATTGCGCCGCACCCTGGGGGCCGGACGCCGGTTTTCGTTTCGCCAGCGTTCGGGAAAGACACGGGGAAATGACCACGATGGCCGAAGCCGCCTCACTCCTGCCCAATGCGACGCGCGACCTGGCCCGGTTCGCCGCGGGTCTCCGTTTCGCGGACATCCCTGCGCCCGTGCGCGAGCATGCCAAGCTGTGCGTGCTGGACGGGCTGGGCGTTGCGCTGTTCGGCGCGGGCCTGCCCTGGACGGCCATGGTCCGCGACATGGCGGCGGAAGAAGGCGCCCATCCCGTCGCGTCGTTCTGGGGCAGCGCAAAGCGCGGCTCGGTCGCCCAGGCCGCGCTGGTGAACGGAACCGCCGGCCACGCGTTCGAGATGGACGACATCCACAAGGAGTCGATCGTCCATCCCAATTCGCTGGCCTGTCCGGTGGCGTTCGCGTTCGCCGAAAGCGACGCCGGCATCACCGGGCGCGATGTCCTGACCGCGATCGTGGCGGGCTACGAAGTCGGGACCAGGGTCGGCAACGCGGCGACGATGGCGCTGTTCCTGCGCGGCTTCCACCCTCAAGGCACAAACGGCGTGTTCGTCGCCGCAGCCACCGCGGGCCGCATCCTGGGGTTGGATGAGGCGCGCATGCTGCACGCGCTGGGTATTGCCGGCTCGCTGGGGTCGGGCCTGATGGCGGCGCA
>NZ_DASZTJ010000151.1:0-2579 GCF_035548235.1 Rhodopila sp. | reverse complement strand
CTGCGTCCGTCCCCGGCCCAGGGTATGTTCCCAAGAGCTTGCCCCGGAGCAGGGCCCGGGCGCTTGCCCGTGTCGCTGGCAGACCGATATGTATGCGCATGAGCCAGACACACCACACCAAGGTCCTCATCATCGGCGCCGGACCGGCCGGGTACACGGCGGCGATCTACGCGGCGCGCGCCAGCCTCTCGCCCGTCCTGGTGGCCGGCCTGCAGCCCGGCGGACAGCTCACGATCACCACCGACGTCGAGAACTATCCGGGCTTCGCCGAGACCATCCAGGGTCCGTGGCTGATGGAGCAGATGCAGGCGCAGGCCGAACACGTCGGCACGCGCATCGTCTACGACGTGATCACCGGCGTCGACTTCTCGCAGCGCCCGTTCCGCTGCCAGGCCGATTCGGGGGACGTCTACACGGCCGATTCGGTGATCGTCGCGACCGGGGCGCAGGCCCGCTGGCTGGGGCTCGACTCCGAGATCGCGCTGCAGGGCCGCGGCGTCTCGGCCTGCGCCACCTGCGACGGGTTCTTCTATCGCGGCCGCACGGTCGCGGTCGTGGGCGGCGGCAACACCGCCGTCGAGGAGGCGCTGTACCTGACCCACCACGCCGACAAGGTCATCCTGATCCATCGCCGCGACAGCCTGCGCGCCGAGAAGATCCTGCAGGCCCGCCTGTTCGCCAATCCGAAGATCGAGGTGATGTGGAACCGGCGCGTCGCCGAGATCGTCGCCGGCGGCACGCCGGAGGTCGTCAACGCGCTGCGCCTGGTGGACACGGTGACCGATGTCGAAACGACCCTGCCGGTGGACGGCGTGTTCATCGCCATCGGCCATACGCCGGCGACCGCGGTGTTCGCGGGCCAGGTCGACCTCGACGCCGAAGGGTTCGTGCGCACCGTGCCGGGCAGCACGCGGACGTCGGTGCCGGGCGTGTTCGCGGCGGGCGACGTGCAGGACAAAATCTTCCGCCAGGCGGTCACCGCGGCCGGAACCGGCTGCATGGCGGCGCTGGAAGCGGAAAAATACCTCGCGGAGCACGAAATTCCGGTCTCAATGGCAACGGCATGAACGAAATTTGGCGAAACGGGCAATTTTCGTCACATGACTCGAAAAAACCCGGTTAGGATTGGTGCAGTGCGAACAACCATGTCGGCGGGGGGAACCATGCCGGCGGGATGACAGACGCGGCGCGTAGGACCGACCTGGCCGCGAGAGAGGTTTGACGATGGACTGGGATAAGCTACGCGTCTTCCACGCGGTGGCGGAGGCCGGTAGCTTCACGCATGCCGGCGATACCCTCAGCTTGAGCCAGTCGGCCGTATCCCGCCAAATCTCCGCCCTGGAAGAAGCGCTGCAGGTCCCGCTGTTCCATCGCCATGCGCGCGGGCTGATCCTGACAGAACAGGGCGAGTCGCTGAACCGCACGGTACGTGAAGTTTTCGCAAAGCTGGCAATCACCGAGGCGCTGCTGACCGAAAGCAAGGAGAAACCCGCCGGCCGGCTGAAAGTCACCACGACCGTCGGCTTCGGATCGTCCTGGCTCGCGCCCCGGCTGTATGGCTTCCTCGAAGCCTATCCGGACGTGACGATCTCGCTGCTGCTGGACGACACCGACCTGGACCTGGCGATGCGGGAGGCGGACGTGGCGATCCGCATGCATCCGCCCAAGCAGCCGGACCTGGTGCAGCGGCACCTGATGACCATGAACTGGCATGTCTGCGCCTCGCCCGACTACCTGAAGCGCCACGGCGTGCCGCAGCGGGCCGAGGACCTGGACGCGCACCGGCTGATCCTGTTCGGCCAGCACCATCCCCCCGTCCCCGAGGTCAACTGGCTCGCCGAGGCCGGCCGCCGGGCGGGCAGCCCGCGCCGGGCGGTGCTGGAGGTCAACTCCATGTACGCCATGATGCTGGCGATCCGGGCGGGCATCGGGATCGCCGCGCTGCCGGATTTCTTCGTGGCGGAAAACCCGGACCTCGTGCAGGTGCTGACCGAGGTGAACGGGCCGAAGGTGGACGTGTTCTTCGTCTATCCCGAAGAACTGCGGAACTCGAAACGCGTGGCGGTGTTCCGGGACTTCCTGCTGGCGCGGCTGGCGGAGATGCACTGAGCCGGGCTGCTCGCCGGGAAGTTTTTCCAAGGGAACGCCGGGACCGGCAGCCCGTCCGGACGACCGCCGGCCGGTCGGCTTCGCCGCCCCGGCCTCGCCGCCCCGGCCTCGCCACCATAGGCCTTTCCATCACCTGGGCGTCCCCTGGCGGAGCATCGGCCATCGTGCGCCCCAACGAACCATCCCCATCGCACCCATTCCTAGGACGAAAGAGAAATTCCTTGACATGAAACGGAATATAGACCTATAGACAGGGACTCCGTCCTACAGTCCCTTCCTACAGGCCCTCGATGTCCGTCCTCGAACTTCCCGCCGCCTTCCTGCGCGCCGTCCTGTACAACCTCGCCATGCTCCTGCTCCAGGGCGCCGGCGGCGACATGGATGAGGCCTGGCAGGCCGCCGTCGACCTCATGCGCGGCTATGACGTGCAGACGGATGAGGAATTCCGTCTCTTCGCCCAGATCCTCTCG
>NZ_DASZTJ010000150.1:0-11865 GCF_035548235.1 Rhodopila sp. | reverse complement strand
TGAATTCCCGCTCCTGTTCCGCCGTAGGAACAAAACTGTCCGCCTCGATGGTTGCCATGGTGCTGGCCGTCGGTTCGCCCGGCGCGGACGACAGCGGCAGGTCGGCCGCAGCCCGCGTGGCGGTGGCGGTCGTCAGCAGCGTCTCTTCCTTTTCCCCGCCGGTCAGGTTCCGGACGATGACGCGCACGGTGTGCTCGCCCTCGGTTCGGTTGGCGACACGCTGGCGGAAGGTGAACCCCGACATCATCGCGTGCGGGATTTCCGGGAAGGCGGAGCCGACATCGTTGCGGTCATGGCCATAGACCGCCAGACCGGCCGTCTCGTCATCGAACAGCACGCGCACCTGGGCGATGCCGATGCCGCAGACGGCCCAGCCGCTGACGTCCAGGACGCCGTCGCCGCTCAGGCTGACGGCGTCACAGAACATGCGGATTTCCGTCGACGGTTTCGGGGCCTCGGGCTTCGGGGCTTCAGGCTTCTGGGTCTCGGGCCTTGCGGGGGCGTCTGCCGCGGCGGCGCGTAGCGCCGGGGTGGTCAGCACGAAGCCGATCACCGGCTCTTCCGCGATGCGGAAATCGGTCTGCAGCGAATAGGCCGGCTTCTGGTTCAGCAGGTTGAACACGGGCGTCGGCGGTTCGGCCGCGGTTTCCGCCTTGGGCACCGCCGCCGGCGCGATGGCTGGGCGGAGCCGCTCCGTCACGCGGTGGATCGGCACCACGACCGTCTGGCCGAACCCGTCGCGGCACACCACCTGGACCCGCACGCACGCGGCGTTGATGTCCAGCGGGTCCAGCGTGCAGACCAGGCTGAAGCCGGACTGTCGCGCGTTCGGGAAGGACGGATGCGCTGCGGCGACGTCTTCGCGCCGCTCGCCGAAGCGGGCGTCGCCGACGCGCTCCTCATCGGCGTGGACTTGCAATGCCAGGATGGGACGCATGGCCAGCGCCCAGCCGGACACGCTCAATACGCCGTCCTGGTCGAGCATCGCGCGCTCTATATATACAATTGCATGCGGTCGCGCGGGGGTGTGGGCTAGGGCAGGGTTGGTGGGACCGGAGACGAGGACGCCGTGCCCGGTGTCGGGATTGAAGTCGAGCGTGTAGTCCTGAACGTGCTCCTGTCCCGTTTCGGTACGGGCAAGGATGCGGAAATCGCTGGCGCCCGCGGCACCGTGACGCGGCCTGGGCAGGTTGAGTTGAAAGCCGACCTGCCACGTCGGCGCCGCGTTGGGCGTCGCGGCGATCATCATCCCTTCCGGATGGCCATACGCGGTGGCGCTGAACAGACGCTCGTCGGCCAGCAGGCGGACCTCGACGACCGGGTCGGTCGAGAGCACCCGGCCACGCAACCAAATGTCGAAACGGTCGTCGGAGAGGCCGAAGGGGACGCCGCTGTCGAGTTCGATCCAGATGCCGGGCCCCTCGACGCGTGGCGGTTCCGCCGGCGCCGGTTCGGCCGGTTCCGTGGGGGGCAGTGCCGGTTCGGCCAACCGCGGTTCGGCCAACTCTGGGGCGATCAACTCCGGAGCAGTCGGCTCCGGTTGGAGTTCCGGCGTCGGGACCGCCATCGCGGCCTCCTCCGAGGATGCCGGCGCTGCCGCGCGCTTGGCGCGGCGCCTGGGTTCCTTGTTCTGGTGCTCGGCATCGGGAGCGGGCGATTTGCGCGGCATTCAGACGGGCGTCCTGTCGGTCAGTCTCGTCGTAACGTCATCCGGCCAATCATGCCAGACACGCCAGGACGGGGCGCCCAGACGGGGCGCCCAGACGGGGTGTCGCGATACCGGGGCCGGCTGGATGATGTCGCATCACATGCCGAATGGCAGCCGGCCCTCACGATAGCCGTCCTTGTCGAAATGTTCCTGTGCCGAGAGAACGACGCCTTTGCTCATGCTTTCGGCTACATCCGGGTTTTGCGAAAGATACCACTTTTCGTCGACGACCATGGGGAATGGCAGCCGCCCTTCGAAGTAGCCGTCATCGACGAAATGCTGGCGTGCGGACTTGACCAGGCCCTGGCGGATCGCGTCGCCGATATCGGGATAGGTTTCGAGGTACCAGGCCTCGTCTACGTCAATCCCGCGGATCATGGTACGCAGCAGGCCGATAAAATTTTCGTATGTGACGTTTACATGTAATTCGCCGCGGATCGTCGAAATTTCGATCGAACGGCGGATCAGTTCGAAGGGCGGGAGATATTTCACGGTCTCTCCTGAGCGATCAGTGCATGCACGTGAACGGCGATATGCTGATATCGTCCGCAATCGTGACGTTCACTCCAATAGCCTGTCCCTTCCCTCGATGGAACCATTTGTCGCCGGTTTTTTTGCAGGTGCAGCATTCCGATCGGTTTGCTAAGGACCGTGCAGTTTCCCGGCCAACCGAGACGGACCCCGCCCATGACGTTCATCAGCAAAAACGCCGGCAGGTCGACGCCGACGAGCGATATCGAGCTCGCAGACATCGTCAGGAATTTTCACGCGGCGCGTGTGCTCGTCATCGGCGACATCATCCTCGATCGCTATGTCACCGGTTCCGTGCAACGCCTGTCGCCCGAGGCGCCCATTCCTGTGCTGCGTCCCATGGGCGATCGCAGCACGCTGGGCGGTGCGGCGAACGTCGCGCTGAACATCGCGACGCTGGGCGGCAAGGCGGTGCTGATCGGCGTGATCGGCGCCGACGAAGCCGGCGCGACGGTGCAGCGCCTGTCCGAAGCGACCGAGAACATCACGCCGGCCCTGGTCACCATCGCGCAACGCCCGACCACGGCGAAGACGCGGTTCATGACCGGGTCCCATCAATTGTTGCGCCTGGATGAAGAAACGGTGGCGCCGCTCGACGCGGCGGGGGCCGAGACGGTGCTGGCGGCGGTCGCGGCGCATCTGGACGCGGTCGACCTCGTCATTCTCTCCGACTACGCCAAGGGCGTCCTGTGCGACCAGGTGCTGGGGCAGGTGTTGGCGCTGTGCCAGACCGCGAAGCGGCCGGTGATCGCCGACCCGAAGCGGGCTGATTTCACCGTCTATCGTGGCGCCACCATCCTGACGCCAAACGAGCATGAGGTCCGCGTCGCCACCCGCATCACGGCCGACCATGACGAGGAAGCCGATCGTGCCGGCCGCCTGGCGCTGGAAGCCACCGAAGGGGAGGCGGTGCTGGTCACCCGCTCCGCCAAGGGGCTGACGCTGGTGTGCCGCGAGCAAGAGGCGCTACACCTGCCGACCAGGGCGCGGGAGGTCGCGGACGTGTCGGGTGCCGGCGACACGCTGGTGGCGGCGCTGGCGGTGGCGCTGGGCGCCGGGGCCTCGCTGCCCGACGCGGCGACGCTGGCGAACGCGACGGCCGGGATCTCGGTCGGCAAGCAGGGCACCGCCACGGTGTCGCAGCAGGAGTTGCTGGACGTCCTGCACCTCGACGACCTCGTGCAGACGGATCGTAAGGTCGTCGGCCTGGCGGCGGCGAAGGAGAAGGCGCGCGACTGGCAGCGCCGGGGCCTGAAGGTCGGTTTCGCCAATGGCTGCTTCGACCTGATCCATCCCGGCCATGTCCGGCTGTTGAGCGAGGCGCGCGCGGCCTGCGACCGGCTGATCGTCGCGCTGAACACCGACGCTTCGGTCAAGCGGCTGAAAGGCCCGTCCCGGCCGCTGCAGAACGAGATGGCGCGCGCCACCGTCATGGCGTCGATGGCGCCGGTCGACCTGGTGACGCTGTTCGATGAGGACACGCCGCTGGAGATGATCGCCGAACTGCGGCCGGACGTGCTGGTCAAAGGCTCCGACTACACGGTCGAGCAGGTCGTGGGGCATGAGTTGGTGCAGGGTTGGGGCGGCAAGGTCGTGCTGGTGCAGTTGAAGGACGGGCACAGCACGACGAACACGATCAAGCGGATGACGGCGCCCGTTACGTAAATCGGGTGCGGGGATTGCGCCGGCTGAAAACCGACGTATACGGCCCTTCATGACCGAAGCACCCGTGGCACTGGAGACTGACGTCGCCATCGTGGGCGCCGGCCCGATCGGGCTGTTCGCCGTGTTCGAGCTCGGCATGCTGAAACTGCGCAGCGTGCTGATCGACGCGCTGGCCGAAGTCGGCGGCCAGTGCACCGCGCTGTATCCTGAAAAGCCGATCTACGACATCCCCGCGCACCCGGCGATCGAGGCCGGCGCGCTGATCACGCAACTGGAACAGCAGATCGAGCCGTTCGCCGCGCCGCGCCTGCTGGGCCGGCAGGTCAACGGGTTGTCGGGCGCGCGCGGCGATTTCACCCTGACCACCGACAAGGGCGACACGGTGCGGGCCAAGGCGGTGCTGGTCGCCGCGGGCGCCGGCGCCTTCGGGCCGAACCGTCCGCCGCTGGAGGGGCTGGCGGCGTTCGAGGCCTCGGGCGCGGTGCAGTACTATGTCCGCCGGCGGGAGGATTTCCGCGGCAAGCGGGTGGTGATCGCCGGTGGCGGCGATTCCGCCGTCGACTGGGCGCTGGCGCTGAAGGACATCGCCCGCGTCTCCGTCGTCCATCGCCGCGCCAAGTTCCGCGCCGCCCCGGAATCCGCCGCTCGGCTGGACCAGGCCGCGGCGGCAGGCGAGGTGGAGATGGTGATCCCCTATCAACTCCATGGCCTGGTCGGGACCGGCGGCGCGCTTCAGGCCGTGGAGGTCGCGACCCTGGAAGGGGAGGTCAAATCGGTGCCAGCCGATGTGCTGCTGCCGTTCTTCGGACTGTCGATGGATCTGGGGCCGATCGCCGCCTGGGGGATGGACCTTGCGCTGCACCACGTGACGGTCGATCCGGCGACGTGCGAGACCTCGATCCCCGGGGTGTTCGCGGTCGGCGACGTGGCAAGCTACCCGGGCAAGCTGAAGCTGATTCTGCAAGGGTTCAGCGAGGCCGCGATGGCGGCGCACGCGATCTTCCCGATCGTGCATCCCGACCAGGCGCTGCGGTTCGAGTATTCAACCAGCAAGGGCGTTCCGGCGGGATAGGGAGCCGGCCATGAGAGGGTCCATGGGAGAGGGACCATGACGGGGCCGGGACGCTGAGGCGTGTCAGCGCGGCTTGCGGCGGGCGGCTTCGACGGACACAGTCCACGCCGCCGCGCCTCGCGGCTGGAGCGTCCGCTGCCGAACCATGTGTACCGTCGTCATCCTGATCCGTCCCGGTCGTGCCCCTTTTGGCCGTGTCATGCTGGCTGCCAACCGTGACGAGCGCATCGACCGGCCCTGGGACCCTCCGGCGGAATACTGGCCGGGCATCCTGGGCGGCCGGGACCGGACCGCCGGGGGCACCTGGATGGCGCTGAACCGCGCGGGGGTGGTCGCCACGGTGCTGAACCGGCCCGGGACGCTGGGGCCGGCCGCCGGCAAGCGCAGCCGGGGGGAACTGCCGCTGCTGGCGCTGTGCCATGACACCGCCGCCGCGGCGGTCGAGGCGGTGACCCTGCTGGACGCCGGCGACTGGCGCGGCTTCAACATGGTGATCGCCGACGCCGACGGCGGCTACTTCGTCCGCGGCGAGGGTGTCGGCCATCCGCACGCCGATGCGCTGCTGCCGGGCGTGTCGATGGTCACGGCGCATGATCCGAACGACCTCGACAGCCCACGCACCGCGCGGCATCTGGCGCGGTTCCGGACCGCCGAACCCGAATTGGGCGACTGGTCCGCCTGGCGCGCGATCCTGATGGACCGTTCCGGCGCCGCCGGGGAACAGATCAACGTTGTGCCCCGCGGCGGCTTCGGCACGGTGTGCTCATCCCTGCTCAGCCTGCCGGCCGGGGGCGAGCCGGAATGGCTGTTCGCGGACGGACCACCGCATGAGGCGCCGTTCCGCCCGATCAGGTGGGCTTGACGGGCGGATTTTGCCAAGCCGGCAAGCACTGCTATACCCGCTTGGCGGCGCCTCTCGGGGCGCCGCCGTTCAACCGTGCGTGCATCGAAGGGATTCCGCTATGGCCCGCCGCCGCCAATTGTATGAGGGCAAGGCAAAGATCCTGTTCGAAGGCCCCGAACCCGGCACTCTGGTCCAGTATTTCAAGGACGACGCTACCGCCGGCAACGGCGCCAAGAAAGGGATCATCACCGGCAAGGGCGTGCTGAACAACCGCATCAGCGAATACCTGATGATGCGACTGCACGAGATCGGTGTGCCCACCCATTTCGTCCGTCGCCTGAACATGCGCGAGCAACTGATCCGCGAGGTCGAGATCATCCCGCTGGAGGTCGTCGTCCGCAACGTCGCGGCCGGGTCGCTGTCCACCCGGCTGGGGATTCCCGAGGGCACGCGCCTGCCGCGCTCGATCATCGAGTATTACTACAAGAACGACGCACTGAACGACCCGATGGTCAGCGAGGAGCACATCACCTGCTTCGGCTGGGCCAACACCGCCGACCTGGACGACATCGTCGCGCTGACGCTGCGGATCAACGACTTCCTGTCCGGCCTGTTGCTGGGCGTCGGCATCACGCTGGTCGACTTCAAGCTGGAATTCGGCCGGCTGTGGGAGAATGACGAGATGCGCATCATCCTGGCCGACGAGATCAGCCCGGACAATTGCCGCCTATGGGACAGCAAGACGAACGAGAAGATGGACAAGGACCGGTTCCGCAAAGACCTCGGCAAGGTCGAGGAGGCGTATCAGGAGGTCGCCCGTCGCCTGGGCATCCTGCCCGAGGCCGGTGCGCGCGACCTTAAGGGCCCGGAGATGGTGCAGTGAAGGCGATCGTGACTGTGATGCCCAAGGCGGGGGTGCTGGACCCGCAGGGGAAGGCGATCGGGCATGCCCTGGGCTCGCTGGGGTTCGCGGGCGTCGCTGACGTGCGTGCGGGGAAGGTGATCGAGTTGGAACTGGCGGAGACCGACCCGGCGGCGGCCAAGGCGGCGGCGGAAGACATGGCCCGCCGGCTGCTGGCGAACGCGGTGATCGAGAGCTTCCGGGTAGTGGTGGAAGGGTAGGGCATACGCGCCAGCCCTGCCCATGGGTCTCACCCAAGGGCCTTGCCAATACGGCGGGACCGTCTGACTATCGTTACGTTTGCGGTGGTCAGGGGGGTGGCCAGTGTCTGTCGCGGCCAGTCAGGAAGTCGACGCATTCTTCGCCAATGACGGCAACCGTGCCGCCTATCTTCGGTTGCTGGACCGTGTCGAGCGGCTTTGCGGCGATATCAAGCATGACGTCGGCGAAGAGATCGTCCGCGCCATCTACAGCCGCAAGGACAAGCAGAACGGCAACGCGTTCAAGACGCCGGCCAAAATCGCAAAGGCCCTGACCGAGAGGCGGCGGTCGGACCCGCGCACGGCGATCGCCTCGATCGAGGACATCATCGGCCTGACCCTGGTCGTCTATTATCCCGACCAGATCGATATGGTCCGCGACCGCATCGTCCACCATGTCGAGCATGATCGCCGCCTGCGCGTGGACCGGCAGAAATCCGTCATCCGGAACGGTTACCACGGTTACCATATCGTCCTGCAGTCAAACGATCCCGGCGACGCGGACCTGAAATGCGAGGTCCAGATCAAGACCATGATGCACGACGCCTGGTCGGCAAAGATGCACGACCTGAACTACAAGCCGCACGGTCACACGGACCTGCGTCTGTCGGCCATGATGTCGGTATTTGGCGACGCGCTCGAATCCATTGAACGGCAGAGCGTGCTGCTGCGCACCTTGATCCACGAACGATGGAACGCCGAGGTCGGGCGCCGCAGGGCGGTGCGCCACACCTTGTTCGAGCAGTTGCAGAGCATCCGCAAAGGCTTCAGCGAAGAGGCCGACGGCATCTATCGCGCCTTGTACGCGGCGACGCTGGCGACGCCGCCGGCGGGGCCACCCTGGTCCTCGGTCACCCCCCGTGTTGTCGAGCACGCGCGCCAGTCGGCTCGGGAAGGGGCGTGGCTTGCGCTTTGCCTGGCGGATGTTTCCAACGATCCGGAACATGCCGCGCTGGCAGCCCGGCGTGTCGCGCGATTCCTGGGCGAAATGCGGACCGATGGGACCATCGGCGAGGCCGCGGAGGGACTGACCGACACGTCCGACAGCCGGGACGTTTGGCTCATGGCGCTGGGCCTGAGCGCGTGCGGCAACCTGAACGCCGCCATCGAAGTGAGCGACTACATCCTGCTGCACTTGAACCGGCTGCCGGATGAGGATCTGGCGATGGTGAGGTTCAACCTGGCCAATTTCCTTGTCGAACAGGCGATCTTCGAGCCGGCGGGCGCCGACGGGACGGCCTTGCGCCAGCGCGTGGAAGACCTGCTCGCCGCCTGCAGCCATATCGAGCGCGAGGACCCGAGCGCGTTCCATGACCTGAGGGGCATGCTGGAGGTGGCGGTGGCAACGGAAGCAGGCAGCGTGCGCGAGGCCATCATGCTGATCGAGCGCGGTCTGTCGGAGGCGAACGAGGTCGACAGGGACATCGCGCGTCTGTATTACGAATTGCATATCCGCCTGGCTTGGCGGCGGCTGCTGGAACTGGAGGCCGAGGTCGCGACCCAGCCGCCGCCGTCACGCCTGCCCGCGCCGGTCACTCCGGCCGGCCCTATCGCCCCGGCCAACCCGCCCGGTTGACCATGCGGTACCTGCCTAGGGGGTTTCGCTTGCGTACGCTCTCATGGCCCGGGGCCTGCTGCTATCCGTACGATCCGAGGCGTTGCCGCCTTCGGTCGACGGGCTTCAACGTCCGTCGACCGGGTCCTCACGCGGGACGCGACGGCCCAGCGGATAGGCTTCGAGAGGATGGGTCATCTCAGGACAACTCCGTGAACGGACTGCTCCAATGAGCATGGTCTATATACGTTCCTGGATGGGTGGATGCAAGCTCATGAGGATGCGTAGCGGGTCATGATCCGCTTGATCAGCGCACTGGTCGAATAGCCATCGGTATGGCCCACGCGTTCCGCTCGGCCGCCGATCGATTCCAGGATTTCCTTGAAAAAGAAGTTCTTGTCCGACCATTCGCCGCTGGATTTGACGAAGACGTCCGGACGGACGGTCTTGACCAGGGTGACCGGATGCTCGCCGGCCTCGTCGAAGGCGATGACCGCGTCCACGAACCGGACGCTGGACAGCATGAACATACGGTCGGCAAGCGGATTGATCGGGCGCAACGGCCCCTTCTTGCGCTGCACCGAGGCATCGGTGTTGGTCGCCACCACCAGCCGGTCGCCGAAGCCGCGCGCCTGCCGCAGGGTCTCGACGTGACCGCGATGCATCAGGTCGAAGACGCCGCTGGTCATGACGATCCGGTCCCCGGCCTTGCGCCAGCCGGCGACAAGGTCGGTCAGTTCCTGTTCGGTCTGGCAGGCCGTCACGACATTCCCCCAATGCGCCACCGGATGGCATCCAGATTAGGCGGGAAGCGGCAACCGGGATAGAAGCGGCGCTCCCGTTGCCCAGCTTGATGGACGATTCCATGGATTTCCCGACGCACCAGTCTTGGACCCAGGCCGAGGTCG
The DNA here is from genome assembly GCF_035548235.1 of Rhodopila sp. Classification (GTDB taxonomy): domain Bacteria; phylum Pseudomonadota; class Alphaproteobacteria; order Acetobacterales; family Acetobacteraceae; genus Rhodopila. Next base: position 2,421 of record NZ_DASZTJ010000150.1, on the reverse strand, counting down.
AAGCCTTGTTCGCCCTGCCGTTTCCGGATCTGATGTTCCGTGCCCAGACGGTCCACCGCGAGCATTTCGACCCGAACGCGGTACAGATCGCGACCCTGTTGTCGATCAAGACCGGCGGCTGTCCGGAGGATTGCGGCTATTGCTCGCAGAGCGCGCACCATCCGACTGGACTCGCGGCGTCGAAGCTGATGCCGCTGGACGCCGTGCTGGCCCAGGCGCAGGCGGCGAAGCAGGCCGGGGCAAGCCGCTTCTGCATGGGCGCGGCCTGGCGTTCGCCGAAGGACCGCGACATCGACGCCGTCTGCGCGATGGTCGAGGGCGTGCGCGCGCTGGGGCTGGAGACCTGCGTCACGCTGGGCATGCTGGAGGCGGAACAGGCGCGGCGCCTGAAGGCGGCGGGGCTGGACTACTACAACCACAACCTCGATACGTCTCCGGAATACTATGGTTCGGTCATCACCACCCGGACCTACCAGGACCGGCTGGATACGCTGGCGCATGTACGCGACGCTGGCATCCATGTCTGCTGCGGCGGCATCGTCGGGCTGGGTGAAACCGTCGCCGACCGTGCCAGCCTGATCGCGACGCTCGCCAGCCTGCCGCGCCCGCCGGAGAGCGTGCCGATCAACGCGCTGGTGCGCGTGGAGGGAACACGGCTGGCGCGGTCGGAACCAATCGACGCGCTGGATTTCGTGCGCGTGGTGGCCGCGGCGCGGATCACCATGCCCCAGTCCTTCGTGCGACTGTCGGCGGGGCGGGAGAGCATGACGGACGAAGCGCAGGCGCTGTGCTTCCTGGCCGGGGCGAACTCGATCTTCCATGGCGCGAAGCTGCTGACGACGCCGAACGCCGACCAGGGCAAGGACCGGGCGCTGCTGGATCGGTTGGGGATGGCGGCCTGGTCCTGAGGCGTCATGGATGGTTCACGAGAGAATCATTCATCTGACAAAGAGGCGGCCATAGGCTTTCAATAAGCCCTCCGCACGCGCATGGTGTGGAGGGACATTTGGATCGGATCATTTCGGGGTTCCGCAGGATTTTGCTCGCGGCGCCGGCCATGGTGGCAGCAGGCCTGGTTGGAACGGCCCTGGCGGGGCCGGCGAGGGCCGCTGTGGCGGACTGCCCGAACGGAGGCTCCGTTCGTTTCGCCGTCGTTCCCGCCGAGGACACCGCCCAACTGACCCCGATCTACGGCCGCCTCGCCGATTTGATCGGCCAGCGCCTCGGCTGCAAGGTCGTGGTTCAGTTCGGTACCAACTACACCGCCGTGATCGAGGCCATGCGGGCGAACAGGGCGGATTTCGCGCAGTTTGGCGCCTTCAGCTATGTCCTTGCGCATCAGGTTGCCGGCGCCGAGGCGGTGGCGAACTTCGCCGGTCCGGACGGCAAGCCGGGCGTTTATTACGCCAGCATCACCACCTGGCCAGGGTCGGGGATCACCTCGCTTGCGGATGTGAAGGGCAAGCCCTTCGCGTTCTCGGACGCCGCGTCCACCTCGGGGCACTTGATTCCGAGCTATGGGCTGCGAAAGGCGGGGATCGATCCGACGAAGGACGTCCAGTCGTTCTACACCGGGTCGCACACCGCCAGCTTCGAGGCGCTGCGGAACCACAAAGTCCCTGTCGGGGAGCTGAACAGTACCGCCGTCGCTGCGGCAAAGCTGCAGGGGTTCTACAACCCGGCGGACTACGTCACGCTGTGGCAGTCAGAGCCGATCCCGAACGGTCCCCTCGCGGTACGCGGCAACCTGGACCCGGGCTTCAAGAAGCGGCTGACAGACATCCTGCAGACGCTGGACCTGTCGAGCATGCCGGCGCACGACATGAAGTATCTGGGCAAGGCCGGTGTGCGCGGCCTCGCGCCGGTCGACGACCACAACTACGACGGGATCCGTGACGTCGTGACGGTGCTGCACCTGGACTTGAGCAAGATGCAGGACTGATGGGATGCGGGCGTGACGGGGTGGTCTCCGGTCAGACCACCGCGTCGGTCGCGCCGAGGTCGGCGGCGAGGTCCTCCAGCGATCGCTGGCGCGTCTCGACGCCGGCGACCAGTACGACGACCGCCAGCAGCCCCAGCAGGCCCGCCATGAAGCCGGACACAAGGCTGACGCCGCCCAGGTTGAACGCCCAGACCACGCCGAACTGCGCCCCGGACGCAGCCAGCCGTCCCGTCGCCCCCGCCAGCCCCGCGCCGCGCATCCTGAGCCGGGTGGGGAACAGTTCCGGCACGTAGATCGAGTAGCCCAGCGCCACCAATGCATAGGCCGAGACCATGATGGCGAAGCCGACCGCCATCAGTTGGATGTCGGTCTCGGCATGGGCATAGGCCACGCCGCTGATGCCCCAGGCGAGCGAAAGGATGACGATGCCCGGACGGCGGCCGACCCGGTCGGCGATCAGGCTGCCCAGCACCGAGCCG
>NZ_DASZTJ010000149.1:0-1678 GCF_035548235.1 Rhodopila sp. | reverse complement strand
GACCCGCGTCATGTATTTCGAGTCCAACCGCTCCTCCGCCGAAGGCATGCTTGCGGTCGGCACGGTGGTGATGAACCGCGTCAGCGATCCGGCCTATCCCCATACCGTCTGCGGCGTCGTCGGCCAGTCGAACCAGTTTGCGGACGGCGTGCTGTGGAAGCCGATGCGCGAAGGGCGTAGTCTAACTCTGGCGCGCTCGATGGCCGACAAGGTGCTGCATGGCTACCGCCATCCTGGCGTCGGAAACGCAAAATTCTTCCACACGGAAGGCTACACGTTCCCCTATACCAACATGCACTACACCTGGGTCGCCGGCGGGAACGCATTCTACGAGAAGTATTGATCCGCGCGGCGGCCGGATCGGAGCCGCCCATGACCGATATTCCAGAAGACAGCAAGCTTACCCGCAGCAAGTCCCGCTGGGCGGAACTCGGCAAGTTCCTGACCGGCAAGACGTCGCGGCCCGAGGACAGCCGCCTGCCGCCCGGCCAGCACCTGGTACGCAACTGGCCGGTCCTCGATCTCGGCCAGACACCCAATGTGGCTCGGGAAAACTGGCGGCTCGACATCGCCGGTGCCATCGAGGCCCCAATCACCTGGACATGGCACGATCTGATGTCGGCGCCGCAGACGCACAAGTTGAGTGACATCCACTGCGTGACCTCGTGGTCGCGCTACGACAACAATTGGGACGGTGTCACCACGCACGATCTGATGGAGGCCGTACGGCCGAGAGCCGAAGCCACGCACGTGCTGTTCACCAGCAATGACGGCTACACCACCAACATGGCAATCGAGGATTTCGCCTCGCCCGAGGCCCTGCTCGTCCACAGCTGGGAGGGCGCGCCGCTGCCGCTCGACCACGGCGGCCCGGTGCGGCTGGTGGTGCCGCACCTCTATTTCTGGAAAAGCCCGAAATGGATCCGGCGGATCGAATTCGCGACACGCGACCACCCCGGCTTCTGGGAAGTCCGGGGCTATCACAACCACGCCGATCCCTGGCTGGAAGAGCGCTACTCCTGAGTCGGAATGAGCTCAGCCGGTGAAGTCGCGCTTGCCGACGGGGACGCCAGCGTGACGCAGGATGTCGTAGGCTGTCGTCACGTGGAAGAAGAAGTTCGGCAGCGCGTTTTCGAGCAGGTATTTCTGCGCCGGCCATTGTACCTCCTCGCCGCGCACCTTGAGCGGGATCAGCTTGTCTTCGGTGCCGTCGAGTTGCGCCGCGGGGATCGACCTGGCGAAATCGAGCCCTGTCTGTAGCCGCGCCTTGACCTCTGCCCAGGTTTTTTCGGTGTCCGCCCAGGTTGGCGCGGCGACGCCGCTCACGCGCGACAGGAATAGCTTGGCCCGATCGGTGGACGACTGGATTTGGAACGAGAACGGCAGCATGTCCGGCGCCAGCCGCATGGCGACGTAGTTGTCTGGGCTGAATTTGCGCTCGTCAGCATAGGCCTCGGCCTTGCCCATCACCGCTTGCAGATTGCTGAGCATGCGAACGAACGTGCCCGCGGAGGCAGTAGAGAAATTCATCGGCATTGTGGAGTTCCGGATCGATATGGCGGGGTGCCGGTGACGGAGGGGCTTGCCTTCCATCGCCAGTCGCCGATGATTTGCCCGAAACCGGCCGGATTAGCAATGCGTTAACGGGGCCGGCCTAGCGTTTCGCCGACAACGGGAC
>NZ_DASZTJ010000148.1:0-17301 GCF_035548235.1 Rhodopila sp. | reverse complement strand
GGCGGGCGCAGGCCCGCCGTCCAGGACTGTCTCCCATATCGACGCCGCAAGGCATGGATGGCGGGCCTCCGCCCGCCACGACGATCCCGCCCAGGGGAGCGTAGAGACCCCCCCACCTCATCCCTCAATACGACTTCGGCTGGTCCAGCACCCGTTCCGCCAGGTAGCTCAAGATCAGCTCCCGGCTGACCGGCGCGATCCGGGGCAGCATGCTCTCCCGGAACAGCCGCTCCACGTGGTATTCCTGCGCATAGCCCATGCCGCCATGCGTCAGGACCGCCTGTTCCGCCGCGCGGTATCCGGCCTCCGCCGACAGGTATTTCGCCGCGTTCGCCTGCGCCCCGCATTCCTGGCCGCTGTCATACAGCCATGCCGCCTTCAGCATGACCAGGTTCGCGGCCTCCAACTCCGCCCAGTTGCGGGCGAGCGGGTGCTGGATTCCCTGGTTCTGGCCGATGGGCCGGCCGAACACAACCCTTTCTCGGGCGTAACGAGCCGCCTTCTCCAGCGCCGCCCGGCCGATCCCCACCGCCTCGGCGGCAATCAGGATCCGTTCCGGGTTCAGACCGTGCAGCAGCGCCTTGAACCCTTCGCCCTCCTCGCCGATCCGGTTCTCAACCGGAACGACCATGTCCTCGAAGAAGACCATGTTCGAATCGACCGCGTGGCGGCCCATCTTGTGGATCAGGCGCACCTCGGCATGGGTCTTGTCGAGGTCCGTATAGAACAGCGTCATCCCCTGCGTCTTACGCTTGACCTTGTCCAGCGGCGTGGTCCGCGCCAGCAGCAGGATCTTGTTCGCGACCTGTGCCGTCGACGTCCAGATCTTGGTCCCGTTGATCCGATAGTGATCGCCGTGCAGGTCGGCGCGCGTCTGGATCTCGGTCGTGTTCAGCCCGGCGTTCGGTTCCGTGACGCCGAAGCAGGCCTTGTCCTTCCCCTCGACCACCGGCGGCAGCATCCGCGCCTTCTGGGCCTCCGAACCATAGATCGCGACGGGGTTGAGGCCGAAGATGTTCATGTGGATGGCGCTCGTCCCGCTCATGGCCGCGCCGGATTCCGCGATCGCCTGCGCCATGATCGCCGCTTCGGTGATGCCGAGGCCGGCGCCGCCATACGCCTCGGGCATGGCGATGCCGAGCCAGTTGCCGGCGGCCATGGCGTCGAAGAACGCGTGGGGGAAGGTCGCGGTGGTCTCGCGCTCCAGCCAATAGGCATCGGTGAATTTGGCGCACAGCCGCAGGACCTCGTCGCGGATCTGCTGCTGCGCGTCGTTCAATGCGAAGTCCATGGCGAGACCCTTTCCTCCAGCCCGGTTTTGGTGCATCAGCATAGCGGTAACCGAGCAGCGTGCGAAATAGCGCGGGAGAGCAGGCGCATGTCCCTGATGAACAGGTTGTTCGGCAAGACGCCGGCCGAACAGGAGGGCTGGATCGACGTCCCGGACCTCGCCGCCATGCTCAAGGACGGGACGCCGCCCTCGGTCATCGATGTCCGCAATCCCGACGAATTCACCGGTCCGCTCGGTCATATCGACGGCGCGCGCAACATCCCGCTGCCGGCGTTCGAGGGCCACATTCCGGAACTGGCGCGGCAGGCGGGTTCGGTCGTGCTCGTCTGCCACACCGACCGCCGCTCGGCGATGGCCGCGACGGCGCTGCGCAAGGCAGGCAAGCAGCAGGCGCTGGTGCTGCGCGGCGGCATGACCGCCTGGCGGGCGAAGCTGGGATACTGACCGCCCGGCCGGTCTTGCGGCCAGGGGTCGGTCCGTTCGGCCAGTCGGTTCAGCCAGTCCGTTCGGCCAGTCCGTTCGGCCAGTCCGTTGCGAACGCTACGACTGCGCGACGGCAGCCGACCAGGGCGAGGCCACGTCGCTCATGCCCACCCGCGTTCCGTCCGGCTGCGAGACGATCACGTTCGGACAGGCGAAGTTGATCGGCATCACCCCGTGCTCGACGACCTGCGTCGGCCCGTCGGCGGCCAGGGCCTCGATCACCGCGGCCGGCAGGCGACGGTCGGCCGAGACCTCGTCCGGCCCGGACACGTCGATCCGCGGATGATGCGCCGCGCGCGGCAGGTCCATGCCGAACGCGGCGACGAACTGCATCACCTGCGCCACCGCCGCCAGGATGCGCCGCCCGCCGGAGGCGCCGCCGGCATACCAGGGCCGGTCTCCGTCGCGCAGGATCACCGGCGACATGTTGGTCAGCGGCCGCTTGCCGCCGCCGATCGAGTTCGGCTGGCCGGGCCTCGGATCGAACCACATGACGCCGTTGTTCAGCAGGATCCCCGATCCCGGCAGCACCGCGCGGCTTCCCATCGACGACAGCAGCGTCGTCGTCATCGCCACCATCGTTCCGTCCTGGTCGCATGCCGTCAGGTGCGTCGTGCAGGTCTCGGCCGCGTGCGCGTCGACATCGCCCAGCCCGGACAGCCGTTCGGCATAGGCCGTCTTCATCGCTCGGGCGAACGCCACGTACCAGGCGGCATCCGGTTCCTTACCGAACGAAACCTCATTCATCAGGTCCAGCACCCGCACCATCGTCGGCGCCGCCGTCAGCCCGCCGGCAAGCTGCAAGGTCTGTCCGCGCCACGGCACCTGCATCGACGGACGTATCTGCGCCTCGCACTGCCGCAGGTCCTCGGCCGACAGCACGCCGCCCAGCGCCTTCACATCGGCTGCGATCGAGGCGGCGATGTCGCCCTCATACTGGTCGCGCAGCCCGGCCCGGCCGAGATGCTCCAGCGTGTCGGCCAGGCGGCCGAGGCGGAAGAAGCCGGTGGCGCCCTGGTAGGGCGCGATCGGCGGCAGGCCGTTGGGCAGGTAGATGCGCGCGCTTTCGTCATACAGCCGCAGCACGGCGGCCGAGGCGGCCACTTTCAGCGTGGTGTACCAGTCCTGCGGCAGCCCGCGCTTGGCCAGCGCGATGGCGGGGGCGATCACCTCTTTCAACGGCAGCTTGCCCCAGGTGGCGTGCATCTTCGCATAGCCGGCCGTGGAGGACGGGATGGCGAAGGACAGCGGGCCGTGGATGTTGGCGTCGCCCTCCACCTGCGGCCAGGCGAACAGGTCGCGGACCACGCGCCCGGTCAGCTTGAACGCCGAGGGATCGAGGCCGCGCGGCGCGACCGGACCGAAATCCACCAGGTCGGCGGCCGGCTGCCCGGCGCGGTGGACCAGCGCGAAGCCGATGCCGCCCAGGCCGGAGTTCCAAGGCTCGACGGCGGCAAGGGCCAGCGCCGTGGCCACCGCCGCGTCGATGGCGTTGCCGCCGGCCTCCAGCATCGCCACCCCGGCCTCGGCCGCTGCCTGGACCTGGGAGACGACGATCCCCCGCCGCCCCGTCGCCGCCGGCTTCGACAGCACCCAGTTCTGGGTCACGTGAGGGGCGGGCTGGTAGGTCATGCGCTTTGTCTCCGATACGGCGGCGGCGATCATGATACGGGGACAGGCGCGACGCCAGGGGATGATGGCGCACGGGCGCCTTCGCCTCGGGCGGGTGCCATGATCCGGCAGCGGTAGCGCGGGCGCCGCCGGTTATGGCAGTAAAGGGGGATGACCAATTCGTATGATGTGATCGTCATCGGCGGCGGGCATGCCGGCTGCGAGGCCGCCGCGGCCGCCGCGCGGATGGGCGCGCGCACGCTGCTGCTGACGCACAGCCTGGCGACGATCGGGGAGATGTCGTGCAACCCCTCGATCGGCGGCATCGGCAAGGGCCACCTGGTGCGCGAGATCGACGCGCTCGACGGGCTGATGGGCCGAGCGGCGGATGCGGCGGGGATTCACTTCAAGGTGTTGAACCGCAGCAAGGGACCGGCCGTGCGCGGCCCGCGCGCCCAGGCTGACCGCAAGCTGTATCGCCAGGCCATGCAGGCGCTGCTGGCGGAAACGCCGGACCTCACCCTGCGCGCCGCCTCGGTGGAGGGGCTGGAGACCGGTCCCGACGGGCGCATCGCCGGCGTGACGGTCCAGGACGGCTCGACGATCCCCTGCGCCGCCGTCGTCCTGACCACCGGTACCTTCCTGCGCGGCGTCATCCATATCGGCGACCGGCAGACGCCGGCGGGCCGGGTGAACGAGGCGCCGTCGATCGGCCTCGCCGAATCCCTCGCCCGGCTGGACCTGCCGCTGGGCCGGCTGAAGACCGGCACGCCGCCCCGGCTCGACCGGCGGACGATCGACTGGGGGGGGCTGCAGGCCGATCCCGGCGATGCCGACCCGCAGCCGTTCAGCACCCTGACGGCGCGGCTGGCGAACCCGCAGGTCGAATGCCGCGTGACCCACACGACCGAGGCGACGCACGCGGTCATCCGCGACAACATCCATCGCTCGGCCGTGTATTCCGGCCAGATCGCCGGGCGCGGGCCGCGCTACTGCCCTTCGATCGAGGACAAGATCGTCCGCTTCGCCGACAAGGGCCGGCACAACATCTTCCTGGAGCCCGAGGGTCTGGACGACGTCACGGTCTATCCGAACGGCATCTCCACCAGCCTGCCGGAGGACGTCCAGCACGCCATCCTGCGCACCATCCCGGGCCTGGAGCGTGCCGCCATGCTGCGGCCCGGCTATGCCGTCGAATACGACTACGTCGATCCCCGCAGCCTGACCCGCGGGCTGGCGGTGCGGGCGCTGCCCGGCCTGTTCCTCGCCGGGCAGGTCAACGGGACGACGGGCTATGAGGAAGCGGCGGCGCAGGGGTTGATGGCCGGACTGAACGCCGCGCGCCTGGCTGCCGGACAGGACACGGTCTGGCTGGACCGGACCGATTCCTACCTGGGCGTCATGATCGACGACCTGACGACGCAAGGGGTCGCCGAACCGTATCGGATGTTCACCTCCCGCGCCGAGTTCCGCCTGAGCCTGCGGGCGGACAATGCCGACCTGCGGCTGACGGACAAGGGCATCGCCTGGGGCTGCGTCGGCGCCGCGCGCCGGACGGCGTTCGCCGCCTACAAGGACGCGCTGACCGCGGCGATGGAACGCGCCGCGTCCGAGACGCTGACCGCCGCCGCCGTCGCCCGCCTGGGCGTGCCGGCGCCGGCGGATGGCCGCCGCCGGACGGTGCTGGAGATGTCCGGCAACGACCAGGTCGCGTGGCCTGCGCTCACCGAGGCCTTCCCCTGGCTGGCCGCGCTGTCGCCCCGCGTCGTGGCGCAGTTGCGCACCGACGCGCGCTATGCCGGCTACCTGCACCGCCAGGAAGCCGAGTTGCGGCTGAGCCGGCGGGAAGACGGCGTGACGCTGGCCGGCGTCGTGTTCGACGACATCGGCGGCCTGTCGGCGGAAATGCGCGAGAAGCTGAACCGCGTGCGGCCCGAGACGCTGGGATCGGCGGCGCGGATCCAGGGGATCACCCCCGCCGCGCTGGCCGCGATCGCCGCGCACCTGCGCAAGCGCGCCGTCGCCGCGGCCGCCTGACCTGCGTTGGCATCCCCTTTGGCATCCTCCCCCTTGGCACCCCCCTTGGCACCCCCCTCGGCACCCCCTTCGGCCGCGACGCTGCATCCCCCTGCCTCGGCCGGCGCGACGCCGGCCATGGCCCAATGGTTCGCCGCCAAGGCGGAGAACCCGGACGCCCTGCTGTTCTTCCGCATGGGCGATTTCTACGAGTTGTTCTTCGCCGATGCCGAGGCCGCGTCCGCCGCGCTGGACATCGCGCTGTCGCATCGCGGCGAGCATAACGGCACGCCGATCCCGATGTGCGGCGTGCCGCACCACGCCGCGGAAATCTACCTCGCCCGCCTGATCCGCCGCGGCTTCCGCGTCGCGATCGTCGAGCAGATGGAAGACCCCAAGGCCCGCAGCGGCAAGGCGCCGATCAAGCGGGAGGTCGTGCGGATCATCACCCCCGGCACGATCACCGAGGATGCGCTGCTGGAAGCCGGCCGCCCCAACCTGCTGCTGGCGCTGGCCTGGGACGCCGGTGGCCGAGATGGGGGTGGCCGAGATGGGGGCGGTTTAGGGGCGGCCTGGGTCGATGTGTCGACCGGCCTGTTCGAGACGTCCGCCCTTCCCCCGTCCGCCCTGCCCGCCCTGCTGGGCCGATTGGAACCCGCGGAGATCCTGGCGCCGCAGAACCTGGACCTGACCGAGTGGGACGACCGGCGATCGCCTGAACCGGTCCCCTCGCCGCCGCCGCAGGCCCGCCGCCGGGTCGCCGAGGCCTATGGCACGGTCAACCTCGACGCGTTCGGCAGCTTCACCGATGGCGAGGCGGTCGCGGCGGCGATGGCGCTCGATTACATCCGCTCGACCCAGTCGGGCGCGCTGCCGCGCCTGGGCCGGCCGGAGCCGCAAGGCCAGGCGGGCACGCTGACGATGGACGCGGCGACGCGGGGGAGCCTGGAAATCCACCGCTCCCGCGACGGCGGGACGCAGCACACGCTGCTGTCCTCGGTACAGCGGACCCTGACGGCCGGCGGCGCGCGGCTGCTGGGGACGTGGCTGTCGGCGCCGCTGACCGATATCGACGCGATCCGCGCGCGCCAGGATGCGTGGTCCTGGTGCCTGGCCAATCCCGACGCCACCGCGCGGCTGCGTGGCGAGCTGCGGTCGGCGCCGGACGTGGCGCGGGCGCTGGGCCGGCTGTCGCTCAATCGCGGGACGCCGCGCGACCTTGCCGCCATCCGCGACGGGCTGGCCGCCGCGGGCCGCGCCGCCGAAATCCTCGCCCCGCCCTTGCCCGCGGCGCTGGCCGCCGCTCGGAATGCCCTGCCGGCGGCCCCTGACCTGCTGGAATTGCTGGCCGAGGCGCTGGCGGACCCGGCGCCGGCGCGGCTGGACGATGGGCAGGTGATCCGCACCGGCTTCGACGGAGAGTTGGACGCGCACCGCACCCTGCGCGACCAGAGCCGGCAGGTGATCGCGTCGCTGCAGCTCGATTTCGCCCAGCGCTTCGGGGTCGCCAGCCTGAAGATCAAGCACCACGCCCAGCTTGGCTACGTGATCGAGGCGCCGGCGGTCGCCGTCGAGACGCTGCGCGGCTTCCCCGAACTGACGCTCCGCCAGGGCATGGCCAACGGCGCGCGGTTCACCGAGGGATCCCTGTCGGAGCTGGACCAGAAGATCCGGGAGGCGGCGGAAAAAGCCACGGCGCGGGAAAAGCTGGTGTTCAACCACCTGGTCGAGCGGATCGCCGAACGGGCCGACGCGCTGGCGGCCTGCGCCTCGGCCCTGGCGTTCCTGGACGTCGCGCAGTCCGCCGCAAGACTGGCCGAGGGCGGCGCCTGGGTGCGCCCGGTGCTGTCGGAGACCGAGGCCTATTCCATCCGCGCCGGCCGCCACCCGGTGGTGGAAGCGGCGGTGAGCGGGCAGAACGTGTTCGTGCCCAACCATTGCGACCTGTCGCCCGACCGCCGGCTGATGCTGCTGACGGGTCCGAACATGGCGGGCAAGTCGACGTTTCTTCGCCAGAACGCGTTGTTCGTCGTGCTGGCGCAGGCCGGGCTTCCGCTGCCGGCGGACAGCGCCGAACTGGGCATCGTCGACCGGCTGTTCAGCCGCGTCGGCGCGGCGGACGACCTGGCGCGCGGCCGCTCCACCTTCATGGTGGAGATGACGGAAACCGCGGCGATCCTGCACCAGGCAGGCCCGCGATCGCTGGTGGTGGTCGACGAGATCGGGCGCGGCACCTCCACGCTGGACGGTCTGGCGATCGCCTGGGCCGTGCTTGAAGCGTTACATTCCGCCATACGCTGCCGCACTATTTTCGCCACACATTTCCATGAGCTTGCCGAACTCGCGGATCGATTGCCGCGCCTCCGGCCGCATACGATGCGCGTGAAGGAATGGAAGGGGTCTGTCGTGTTCCTGCACGAGGTGGCGGAAGGCGCCGCCGGACGGTCCTGGGGCGTGCATGTCGCGGAACTCGCGGGCGTTCCGGCGCCGGTGGTGAAGCGGGCCGCGTCGCTGATGGCGGCGATGGAGAAGCAGAATGGAGCCTTGGGCGCGTCGGCGTCGCTGCACGCGCTGCCGCTGTTCGCGGCATCCGCGCCACAGGCGGAACCGGACCCGCCGGCCGGTTCGTCGCCCGCGGACGACGCGCTGCGTGATATGAACCCCGATGCCATGACGCCCCGCCAAGCGCTTGACGCGCTGTACCATCTTAAATCCCTGTCAGCGCCTTGCGCGGACGATCCGGCATAGTACCATCTTCAGCCATGCTCACTCCCATCCCCCTGCCCCGCGCGCCTGAAGCAGCCGCGAGCCTGCTGTCGGACGCGCTGGCGAGCCTGGCCGTGGATGGGGCGCCGGTGCCGCGCGAGGCCGCCGTCGCCGCGTTCCGCCGCCACCTCGCGCGTATCCAGTCCTATGTGCAGCATGCGTTCGAGCATGAGCAGCTCACCGGCCTGCAGGCCGCGCGGCTGCTGGGCGCGCTGGTGGACGGGGTGGTGCAGGCGCTGTTCGAACATACCATCGCCAATACGGACCTGAACCCCACCGACCAGCTCAGCGTCGCCGCCACGGGCGGCTATGGGCGCGGCGTGCTGGCGCCCTTCAGCGACATCGACCTGCTGTTTCTGACCGAACACGATCCGTCGCCGGAAACGCTGCGGGTGGTCGAGTACATGCTGTATTTCCTGTGGGACCTCGGGCTGAAGGTGGGACACGCCACCCGCTCCATCCAGGACTGCCTGGTGGAAGGCGCCAAGGACACCACCATCCGCACCGCGCTGCTGGATGCGCGGTTCCTGACCGGCGACAAGGCGCTGTTCGCCGACTTCCACCTGCGGTTCCGCGCGGCCTGCAAGGAAGCGGGGGCGGCGGAGTATATCGCGGCGAAGCAGGCGGAACGGGCGGTGCGCCATCGCCGTTACGGCGACAGTCCGTTCGTCGTCGAACCCAATGTCAAGGAAGGCCGCGGCGGCCTGCGCGACCTTCAGACCCTGTACTGGATCGCCCGTTACGTCTTCGACACCCAGACCATGGGCGAGCTGGCCGACCTGGGCGGCATCCTGACGCAGCAGGAAGCCCGCCACGGCCGCCGTGCGTGGGAGTTCCTGTGGACCGTCCGCTTCCACCTGCACTACGTCGCCGGCCGAGCGGAGGAGCGGCTGACCTTCGACCTGCAGCCGGTCGTCGGCGCACGGATGGGCTATACGCGGCACGGCCGCCAGGACGGGGTCGAGCGTTTCATGCGCCACTACTTCCTGACCGCCCGCGAGATCGCCCGCCTGACCCGCATCCTGGAACCCGCGATCCTGCGCTCGGCCCTAGGCCCCCCGGCGCTGGAGGCGGAGACGGACGACGCGCTGCTCGCCGCCGGCTTCGTGCTGGCGGAAGGCAAGCTGATGCCCCGCAGCGGGCGGGATTTCGACTCCGAACCGATCCAGATGCTGCGGGTGCTGCAGGTCGCGCGCGATCGCGGGCTGGAGCTGCACCCGCTGACCCTGCGCTCGTTCATCCAGAACGAGCGCCGGGTGGTGCAGCTGCGCGGCGACAAGCAGGCGGCCGACATCTTCATGGACCTGCTCTGCGGCAAGGAGCCGGACCGGCGCGCGGGCAGCACCAGCCCCGACGGCGCCAAGTGGCTCAACATCATGAACGAGACCGGGTTCCTGGGCCGCTACCTTCCCGACTGGGCGCGCATCGTCGGGCAGATGCAGTTCGACACCTATCATATCTTCACCGTCGACGAGCACACGATCGAGGCGGTCCGCGTGCTCAACACGCTGGAACGCGGCGAGCTGGGAACGATCGCGCCGGTCGCGTCGGAGCTGATCGAGCACGTGCAGTCGCGCCGGTCGCTGTACCTGGCGATGCTGCTGCACGACATCGCCAAGGGCCGCGGCGGCGACCATTCCGAGATCGGTGCGGAGATCGCGCTGGAGGTCGGGCCGGCGCTGGGGCTGTCGGACGAAGAGACCGAGACGGTGTCGTGGCTGGTGCTGCACCACCTGCTGCTGAGCGCCACCGCGTTCAAGCGCGACATCGACGATCCCAAGACGATCCTGGACCTGGCGGAGACGATCCAGTCGCCGGAACGCCTGCGCCTGCTGCTGATCCTGACGGTCGCGGACATGCGCGCGGTGTCCAGCAAGGTGTGGAACGGCTGGAAGGCGACGCTGCTGCGCGAGCTGTACGCCCGCGTCGCCGAGGTGCTGGAGGGCGGGCTGGCCACCCCCGAACGCGACGTCCGCGCCGCCAGGGCCAAGCAGGCCGTCGCCGCGCTGCTGACCGACTGGACGCCGGAGGAGGTCGAGCATTTCACCTCCCTGGGCTATGCCGGCTACTGGCTGTCCTTCGACCCGGAGACGCATGCGCGCCACGCGCGGCTGATCCTGGACTCGGAGCGGCGGAAATCCCCGCTGACGGTCGACACCCAGCCGCTGCCGGCCCGCGCGGTGACCGAGGTGACGGTCTATACGGCGGACCATTCCGGGCTGTTCAGCCAGATCTCCGGCGCGCTGGCGGTGGCGGGCGCGTCCATCGTCGACGCCCGTATCCACACCATGACCAACGGGATGGCGCTGGACACGTTCTGGATCCAGGACGCCGCCGGCGGGACGTTCGACGCGCCGCACAAGCTGGCGCGGCTGTCGGTGCTGATCGAGCAGACGCTGTCGGGCCGGCTGCGGCTGGACCGCGAGATCCAGCGCGTGTCGAAGATCCTGGTCGGGCGGCGGATGCAGGCGATCCATGTGCCGCCACGGGTGGTGATCGACAACCATGCCTCCAACACCCATACGGTCGTGGAGGTGAACGGGCGGGACCGTCCCGGGCTGCTGCACGACCTGACGGCGGCGATCAGCGAACAGGGGCTGCAGATCGGGTCCGCCCACGTGACGACGTACGGCGTGCGGGCGGTAGACGTATTCTATGTGAAGGACGTTTTCGGCATGAAGGTCGAAAACGAGCGCAAGCTGCGGCAGTTGCGCGACGCGCTGCTGCATGCGCTGACCAGCGGCGACGAGGCGGTGGCCCCGCCGGTGCCGACGCCGCGGAAGATCAAGCGCGCGGCGGCAGGCTGACGCCGCGGCCCGTCGGGCTGGGATGCCTGGGCTTGGCCTCGGGGGCTGGGGTGCGATTTTCCGCTGGGAAGTTGCTTGCGTTGTCGGGGTGTTGCCGGTAGTTGAGCGCTCCGGCCACGGCCGGAACGCGGAGAGGTGCCGGAGCGGTCGATCGGGGCGGTCTCGAAAACCGTTGTACCCTTATGGGTACCGAGGGTTCGAATCCCTCCCTCTCCGCCACTTCGGAACTGTCCGATCTGGAGACCCAGGTAACGATCTGTTCCTAAGACATGGGTGACAACCTCGTGCCGGCCGGGTTGCCGATGGGTTGCAAGGTTTTCTGCCCCAGGTCGATCCTAGACCTCCTTCAGGCCGACGAGCTGACCTGCCAGCATAGTTGAGATGTTGATCTTCTTGCGGTGCATGCAGACGCGGCCACAGGCGATGACCATGTACTGCCCGTCGTGCAGCGGATAGCTGAGGTCCGGCAGACCGGCATACGGGCGGACTGAGGGCAGACGCCGTGATGAAGGGAGCGCTGCCGCTCACTTCGAACCTTCATCGCTTGGCGAGCCTTCGCCGAACCGGCGACAGCCGGTCAAGGTCGAAGCCGCGAAGCGGTGGCGTGGAGCGCGCCAGCCTTGACGGGCTGGCAGCGGTGCGGCCTGCTTGCGCCAAAGCGGTCATGGTTCAGCTTGCCTTGCGCGAGAGCGTGAGCGGCAAGTCCAATTCCACGCGATCGTGCATGACCTTGGGTGTGATGCGGCCGCGCTCGCCGCGTTCGAGGCGGACCAGGCCGTAGCCTTCCATGGTCCGCAGCGTGCGCGACAGGTTCGACTTCGCCTTGCCGGTGATCCGCGCCAGCTCCTCGAGCGAACCGGGTGCCTTGTCGGCGATGACGCGCAGCAGCTCGCGGTTGCCGGCCGACAGGACCTTGGCGAAGGACTCGGTCGAAGTGAACCAAACCTTCGGCTCGCCGGGCGAGACGCGATGCTCGCCGCGCGCTACGGCCATGGTCCGGGCCTTCATCTCGTCGTAGCTCGCGATGCCGACCTTCAGCGTGGTCATGAGATCACTCCTCTCTCGCGCAACACCGCGTCCACCGTCTCCCAGAAGTCGGCGACCAAGGTCGCTGCGTCCTGGTACTCGTAGGCGCGGATGCTCCGCAGTCGGTGGCGATGGTCCTGCGGCTCGCCGCGCTTCTGCCGCGCGACCGGATGGGCGTTGTCGAAGCCGGCCAGCCGTTCGCCTTCCGGCCCATGCAGTGTGAGCGAGTAGTCGATGCCATGCGGCTTCTCCGGCGACACCGGCACCCGCGTCACCACGAACCGAACCCAGTGGCCGCCCTCCGGGTCCACCACGAGAACCTGCCCGTCGAGGTCGAGAAGCACATCGAGGGTCGGGTCACGCGGCTCCGTCACGGCATATGGTTATCATACTGAAGCAACACAAACAAGGGAGGCCTGCCGATGGCTATAGGACGGGTGGCTGGCGCCCGGAGGATTGATATCGTTGAGCTTTCAGCTAGAAGTGCCGGCAGAGGGTGTCCGGCAGGAGTCCAATAATCTCAATCTCGTCAGAGACATCCGACCAGCAGCCATCCGGCCTTTTCCCTTGCCGTCCATCGTTCAAGAAGGATCTCGTCCCACCCCCTTCGCTAAGCTACGTTAGAGTGTCCATACTGGACACACAGGCAACGCCTTGTTCCTAAGACATGGATGACGACCTCGTGCCGAACGGGTTGCCGCCAAGTCACTGCGGTCTTTCGGTCATCGCGTGACCTGGACCTCCCCATAGGCGACAGCATAGTGCCGGGCAAAGTCGTCGAAGCTCGACAAAGCGGCCCGGCCTTCCGGCTCGACGATGGCAACGTCCGGGTTCTGTCCCGAAAATGCCCGGACATGCTCGATCGAATCCCAAAGCGTCACGGCGATGAACTCGATTTCGCCGCCGTCCTCCCGCCGCAGCAGATAGGCGCCCCGATGTCCGGCGATCTGCTTCAGATGCGGTGCGACGGTCGCAGTGAAGTGACGTTGATAATCGTCGGCCGTTTCGGCTCGTGCAGTCCCACGCCATATGCGGGCGATCATGGCAATCTCCATCACAGCCAGGGGTCCGTCACCCCCGCCATTTCCCATTGTTGGTGGGCTCCCCGACGTTGTATTGGCTGAAATTGCAGGCAGCCTTCGATGCTCGGCCGCGACCGCCGCCACTGGGATCCGCAAAAAATCTGGGAAGACGAACTGTGTTCTGCAGAGCCTAGGAAGAGTTATTCGACATGGCGCGCCGAGACACGAAGAATCGCACCAAGTACTGGTGCAGCAATCATGTTCCGGGCATGAGCCTCTTGCTGGCCGATTTCACCGCACATGACTACGCGCCGCACAGGCATGACGCTTATGTCATCGCCCTGACGGAGTCCGGCGGCGCGGATGTCACCAGCGGGCGCGTGACCGAAGCCGTCAGCCCTGCCGTGCTCTTCGTCTCCAATCCGGGAGAGAATCAGTCGGCCCGCATGGGCACGAGCAAACAATGGCTCTACCGCTCTGTCTACCTCACGCGGCCAGCAACGACGTTCATCGCCGGCCGCCTGGGTATCGGCGGCATTCCCCGTTTTGCAAAGAGCATGTTCAGGGATACCGATTTGGTCGGCCGGTTCGCTCGTTTGCATCGCGCCTTCGAAACGGAAGCCGATGCCTTGCCGCGGACGAATGCCTGATTGATGCCTTCAGCGGACTGTTCCAACGCCACGGCAGTGGCGGAGAGCGTCCCCCGCGCGCGCCGCGGGATCACGCCCTTGCCGATCGGATCGTCGAACTGATGCACGCGCGGTACCAAGACAATCTGGGGCTTGATGAACTTGCCAACACCGTCGGATTGACGAGCTTTCAGCTTATCGGCTTGTTCAAGCGCACCATTGGCCTGACGCCGCACGCCTATCTGGTCAACCTTCGGCTGAGTGCCGCATGTCGCCGCCTCAGACACGGGGATGCGCTGGCAGAGGTCGCATTGGCGACCGGCTTCTGTGATCAAAGCGCGCTGACGAAACACTTCAAGCGCTGCTACGGGATCACGCCGCTGCAGTTCGCAGCAGCGGTTCGGAGCGGCTAGTTTCGGCAGGCCGCTTTCGCCTGTTGCCGGCCGGCATTGCCGGCAATAGCAACCGTGCCGGCAATTTCAGCCAATACGCCAAGCCATGCGGCCCTTTAGAAGGGGACCTCATTTTGGCAAGATCGAATGAAGCGGGATTTGCGTGCGATGACCGAAGGAAAGTTGGCGGATGACCCTGACGCCGCCGCAGCCGGCGCCGGACCTGCACGCACGCCGACCCGTGCGGCGATCGCCGTCATCGGCCTCGGTGCGATCGGTGGCGTCATCGCCGGGACGCTCGCGGCAGCCGGCCGGCACGATGTCGTCGTCTGCACCAGAACCCCGATCGAACGGCTTGTCGTCGAGCGGCCGCAGGATAGGGTCGAGGTTCCGGTCCATGCCCTGATTGACGCCGTTGAAGCGGAGCCGGTCGAGTGGGTGCTGCTCTGCACCAAGGCGCACCAGACGCCATCGGTCGGCACCTGGCTCGCTCGGCTCTGCGGGCCCCAGACCAGGGTCGCCGTGCTACAGAACGGCATCGGCCACGCGGAGCGTCTCGCCCCGCTGGTGGGGCCGGCCACCGTGGTGCCGACCATCGTTTACTACAATGGCGAGCGGCTGGCGCCCGATTGCATGCGCTTTCGCCACGCCGGCGAATACGACCTCGCCGTACGGGACAATGAGGATGGCCAGGCGTTTGCCGAACTGCTCGATGGCACGTCGATGCGGATTCGTCTGAGCGCCGATTTCCATACGCTCGCTTGGCGCAAGCTCCTGATCAACGCTGTCGCCAATCCGATCACGGCGCTGACTATCCAGCGTCAGGCGATCTTGCGGCGCGAGGACATCAAGGCCCTCTGTCTCGCGGTTCTCGAAGAAGCCGCCACGGTCGGACGAGCAGACGGCGCCCGGCTTGCCGCTGACGAGCCGTCGCGGATATTGGCGACACTTCTCACCTATCCGGCCGACGCCGGCACATCCATGTATTTCGACCGACTCGCCGGCCGCAGTCTCGAGGTGGACGCGCTCACGGGCGCCATCGTCATGGCCGGCAACCGTCACGGGATTCCGACGCCCCTCAACGGGATGTTGTGGACGCTCCTTCAGGCCATCAGCGACGCCGCCGGGGGGCGTTCCGGGGAGAATGGACAGACATCGCGTTGAAGGTCGACTCGTTCCGGATCACTCAGCTTCCGCCTGGAACCCAGTACACACGGTCGTTTCAAGCGTCCGGAGTTGGTCGTGAACGTGCGGGCATCTATCTCGACGTTACGTCGCCGCCGCCGCCAACTTGCGATCGAGCGTAACCAGTTCCGCACCCAGCGAGCGTGCGACCCAGAGATAACTGGCGTCATAACTGGTCAGCCCTGTGGCCTCAGCAAGTTCCAGGACACCGGCGTGATCGACGGCGATCGTCTCGATCCCTAGCCGATGCACCATCCCATACGCCGCGCGCAGCGCATCCCGTTGGCCTGGATCACGCCGGATTTTCACCAGACAAACATTCGCGACTTCGTAATCGAGCAAAGAAGGAGCAACCAACTTGGCCCCCTCCATGCGTTCGGCCATGGCATCGGCGTCCGGTTCCGAGAAAACCAGCGCGGCAAGCGCCGAAGCGTCCACGACTTTAACGTTGGTCACGATCGCCCCGGATGATCGCGACCGCGTCGGCGGACGTGCGAAGACCCAGACGCCGAACCTCGGCCAGGAATTGCCGAGGGCTCAGTTGCCGTTCTGCCTGGACGGCTTCTTCGATGATGGCGAGCAACTCCCCTTGCAGAGATCGATGGTGCCTTTCCGCCCGCTGCCGCAGACGGTCCACGACGTCGTCGGGGGCGTTTTTGATCGACAGGTTTACCGGCATTGGCTCCAAATCTGCTCCATTTTGGAACCTTGATAGCAGGTCCGAACCAAGGGCGCCACGGGAAATGACGCGAAACCCCCGCCCCCTGGACACACCACCCCCACCCCATTACCAGCGACCCCACCGTCTCGCCCCAACCGGACTCCGAGCCCCATGCATTTCCTCGCCGACCTGCATGTCCACTCCAAGCATTCCAGGGCCACCAGCCGGGACCTCGACCTCGAACACCTGCTCTGGTGGGGCGCGCGCAAGGGGATTTCCGTCGTCGGCACCGGCGACTGCGTCCACCCGGTCTGGCTCGCCGAGATCAAGGACAAGCTCGTTCCCAGCGGAAACGGCCTGTTCCGCCTGAAGCCGGAGATCGAATCGGCGGTGCTGGATACCCTGCCCCCGGCCTGCCGGCGTCCCGTGTCCTTCATGCTCTCGACCGAGATTTCGACGATCTACAAAAAGGGCGAGAAGACCCGGAAAATCCACCACCTGATCTACGCCGCCACCCTCGACACCGTCGATCGGCTGGCGGCGAGCCTGGCGCGAATCGGCAACATCGCCTCGGACGGCCGACCGATCCTCGGCCTCGATTCGCGCGACCTGCTGGAAATCGCGCTGAACGCGGGGCCCGACTCCTATCTCGTCCCCGCCCATATCTGGACGCCCTGGTTCGCGGCGATGGGATCGCAGTCGGGGTTCGATTCGATCGAGGAATGCTATCGCGACCTCGCCGGGAATATTTTCGCCGTCGAAACAGGCCTGTCCTCGGACCCCGAAATGAACTGGCGCGTCGCCTCGCTCGACCGCTTCCGCCTCACCTCCAACTCCGACGCCCATTCCCCCGGCAAGCTCGGTCGCGAGGCCACGCGCTTCGCCTGCGATCCTGACTATTTCGCGATCCGCAACGCCCTGGAAACCGGCGACGGCTACGGCGGAACGGTGGAGTTCTTTCCCGAGGAAGGCAAATACCACATGGACGGGCACCGCGCCTGCGGCGTGCGGCTCGATCCGAAAGAAACCATCGCGATGGACGGCCGCTGCCCCGTCTGCGGCCGAGGCGTGACGGTCGGCGTCGCCCACCGGGTGGAAGCGCTGGCCGACCGCGACAGCGCCGACGTGACGCCACCCCCCACGGCGGGACCCATCTCCAGCCTCGTGCCGCTGCCGGAAATCGTTTCGGAGATCGTCGGCAGCGGCGTCGCCTCGAAAGCGACGGTCAGCGCCTATGATCGCGCCCTCGCGGTTCTTGGTCCCGAATTGTCGATGCTGGAAACCACGCCCGTCGAGGACATTGCCAAGGTCCATCCGCTGCTGGGCGAGGCCGTCGACCGGCTGCGCGCCGGCAAGGTCATCCGCCAGGCGGGCTATGACGGCGAATACGGCGTGATCCGCCTGTTCGAGGA
>NZ_DASZTJ010000147.1:0-11452 GCF_035548235.1 Rhodopila sp. | reverse complement strand
CGGAGTGGGTCAGGCCGACGACGCTGGCGCGCCAGACGACCTTGCCGCGCAGCCGGACCGGCTGGACCCGGATCTCGCCGGCATCGGCCTCCCGCCGCGCCACCAGCGCGGCGCTGCGGGCAGCGGCCTGGCTGCGGAACGCGCCGACATGCACGGCCCAGGTCGCGGGGCGGGGATGCGGCGGCGGCCGCATCTCGCTGACGCGGGTCACCTCGGGGGGGTGCGGCAGCTCGGCCGCATGGGCGGAATTGGTCAGCGGCATGCGGGATGCGACCAGCACCGGCTTACGCTCGATCGGGACGTCCATCTGCTGGAAGCCCTGGTTGAGCAGGGCGGTCATCTGGATGTCCCGCTCCCCGTTCGTGGAGGCGCCCAGCACCACGCCGATCAGGCGCACGCCGCCGCGCATCGCGCTGGTGATGAGGTTGTGGCCGGAGGCGTCGGTATAGCCGGTCTTCATCCCATCGGCGCCGGGGTAGGATTTCAGCATGCTGTCGTGGTTGAAGATCACCTGCCGGTGCCAGACGAAGCTGGGCGTGGAGAAATAGCGGTAATCGCCCGGGAAATCGGTGATCAGGCGGCGCGCCAGGATGGCGAGGTCATGCGCCGTGGTCCACTGGTCGGGATCGGGCAGGCCGGACGCGTTCTCGAACGTCGTGTTCGCCATGCCGAGCGCGCGGGCGCGCAAGGTCATCATCTGGGCGAACCGGTCCTCGCTGCCGCCCAGGAACTCCCCCAGGGCCGCGGCGGCGTCGTTGGCGGACTTGGTGACGAGGCCCAGGATCGCCTGCTGGACGGTCAGCTTGGACCCCGGCACGAGGCCCAGCTTGGTCGGTTCCATGCTGGCCGCGTGGGCGGACACGGGGACGAGCTGGTTCAGCGTGATGCGGCGGTCGCGCAGCGCCTCGAACGTCAGGTACAGGGTCATCAGCTTGGTCAGGCTGGCGGGATGGCGCGGCTGGTTGGCCGAGTCGGATTCCAGCACCGCGCCGTTGGAGGCGTCGATGACGATGGAGCTGTAGCGCGCCGATCCCACCTGCGCGTGGGCCGGTGGAGCGGCGAAAACGGCCAGCAAGCCTGCAACTGCCAGGAAGCAGTGCTGCATGTGCTTGCGCGGAAGGCACGCAAACATGGCCATTCATGTTCCCTTCTGAGCGATGACGCAATTTTAAGTAAGCGGGGCGGCGTCTGTCCAGAGGTTATTCCGTCAAAAAACGTAAAAAGTGAAGGTCTTAGAATGGAACCCTAAGGCGGATCGGCACAACCGGGAATTTTTGTGCAGTGCACAAAAAGCGCTTGATTGATGAATTGCGGACTCCTATATCGCTATTGTGTTGCGGTGCAGCATTTAAATTCCGCTCGATATCTTCGAGGGATTCCATCGGCCAGCACGCGCGGCAGCAGGAAAGAACCGGCTCGACCCTGGCACCGGTACCCCAGTGTCCGGCCTTGGCAAGCGAGAGGACAGACGTGAGCGCGAAACCCAAAACGACCGAGGCCGCGCCGGCGGCCGAACCCATCGCCGGCAAAACGATCGAAGTGACCGCTCCGGCCATCACGGCGGACGCCCCGAAGGCGGCGGCCGAGGCCATGGGGGCGACGCAGGCCAGTGTAAAACAAGGTATGGAGAAAGCCATGAAGACCGCCGAAGAGTTCGTTGCCTTCAGCCAGGGCAATGTCGAAGCCCTGATGAAGTCCGGCCAGATCTGGGTGACCGGCGTGCAGGACCTGTCCAAGCACGTCGCCGCCGCTGCCCAGGCTTCGATGGAAGAGGGTCTGTCGACCTTCAAGGCGATGACGTCGGTCAAGTCGCTGAAGGAAGCCTTCGACCTGCAGGCCGCTTTCGCCCGCAACGCGCTGGAGAAGACGGTGAGCGAGTCGAGCAAGCTGACCGATGCCTCCTTCAAGCTGACCGAGCAGGCGCTGGCCCCGATCACCGCGCGCGTGACGGTGGCGGTGGAGAAGTTCTCCAAGACCGCCTGAGCGCGAATCGCCTGACAGGGTGATTCCCCGCTGGGCGATCCCCATGGGGCGGTCCCTGATCAGGCTTGCATTGATCAGATTTGAGCAAGCGGGCCATGCCTGGCTTGAGGCATGTCAAGAAGGCCCGGACAGATGTCCGGGCCTTTCATTTTGCCCTCGCGGTCCGTGATGCCTCCGCCCATCTTCACGGATGCCGTGGTTCGGGGAACCGCGTGGCGGTACCGATGGTTTTGCCCTCAGGCCTCCCCCGGGACCCTTGCGAGAAATTCGAGTCGGCGCGATCGTCATGCCTGTGGCATGCGCAAGGCCCTTTCATCCGGGCCTGCGGTACCGATATGCTGGAACCTCAGCGGGATTGGTCACGATTGGCTCAGGCTCAAGACAGGTTCAGGCGCCGAACGGCACGAAGTCTGGGGACGGCGGTGCCGGGTTCGGGCGGACACGACCGAAGGACGGATGCACGGATGGCTGTGGGCCGATCGAAGGCGGCGAATGGATGCGAATAAGACATGAGTGACACCGATAAGCGCGGCGGCACGACCGAGGGGCCCAACACCGGGGTCGTCGTCAAGGCTCGGCCCAAGACCCGCAAGCCCGCGATGTACAAGGTGCTGATGCTGAACGATGACTACACGCCGATGGAGTTCGTCGTCCACGTCCTGGAACGGTTCTTCCAAAAGAACCGGGAGGAAGCCACGCGCATCATGCTGCACGTCCACCGCCGCGGCGTCGGCGTGTGCGGCGTTTACACGTACGAGGTCGCCGAGACGAAAGTGACGCAGGTCATGGACCTCGCGCGCCAGAACCAGCACCCGCTTCAGTGTACCATCGAGAAAGAATGATGGGATTGCCGAGACCGAATTCGCCATCATGTCCAACCTCCGGGCGTTCTTTCGGGAAATGCCCGGTGACTGCCACCCTTGGGACTGCCCAGGTGGGACTGCCCAGGTCCATGGTCTGGTTCCCGTGGTCTGGTCCGGCAACGGACCGCTAGCGTTTAGGAGCGTCGGATATGCTATCTCGCAACCTTGAACAGACGCTTCATCGCGCCCTGTCCCTCGCCAGCGAACGGCGGCACGAATACGCCACGCTGGAACACCTGCTCCTCGGCCTCGCCGAGGACTCGGACGCCGCCACCGTGCTGAAGGCCTGCGGCGTCGACCTGGAGAAATTGCGCGCCGACCTGACCGAGTTCCTGGACAAGGACCTCGCGGGCCTGGCGACCGAGCGCGCCGGCGATCCGAAGCCGACCGCCGGCTTCCAGCGCGTCGTGCAGCGCGCGGCGATCCACGTGCAGTCCTCGGGCCGTGACGAGGTCACCGGCGCCAACGTGCTGGTGGCGCTGTTCTCCGAACGCGAAAGCCATGCCGTCTACTTCCTGCAGTTGCAGGACATGACGCGCCTGGACGCCGTCAACTTCATCAGCCACGGCATCGCCAAGGCCCCCGGCCGGTCCGCGTCCCGTCCCGTCACCGGTACCAACCAGCCGCAGGGCAACGACAAGGGCGAGCCGGAGCAGGAACGCGAGGAAAAGCCCAGCCGCCGCAGCCAGGACGCGCTGTCGAACTACTGCGTGAACCTGAACAAGAAGGCGATGGCCGGGAAGATCGACCCGCTGATCGGCCGCGACATCGAGATCGAGCGGACCATCCAGATCCTGTGCCGCCGCACCAAGAACAACCCGCTGTACGTGGGCGATCCCGGCGTCGGCAAGACCGCGATCGCCGAAGGCCTGGCCAAGCGAATCGTGGAAGGCGACGTGCCGGAAGTGCTGGCGAAGTCGACCATCTTCGCGCTCGACATGGGCGCGCTGCTGGCCGGCACGCGCTATCGCGGCGATTTCGAGGAACGGCTGAAGGCCGTGGTCTCGGAGCTTGAGAACCAGCCGGGCGCGATCCTGTTCATCGACGAGATCCACACGGTGATCGGCGCGGGCGCGACCTCGGGCGGCGCGATGGACGCGTCGAACCTGCTGAAGCCGGCGCTGGCGTCGGGCAACCTGCGCTGCATCGGCTCGACCACCTATAAGGAATTCCGCAACTACTTCGAAAAGGACCGCGCGCTGGTCCGGCGCTTCCAGAAGATCGACGTCAATGAGCCGTCGCTGGAAGACTCGGTGAAAATCCTGCGCGGCCTGAAGCTGAACTACGAAAAGCACCACAAGGTCCGCTACACGGAAGAAGCCATCCGCGGCGCGGTGGAGCTGTCGGCGAAATACATCCACGACCGCAAGCTGCCCGACAAGGCGATCGACGTGATCGACGAGGTCGGCGCGTCCCGCATGCTGCTGCCGGAGCACAAGCGCCGGAAGACCGTCACGCTGAAGGACGTCGAGGAGATCGTGGCGAAGATCGCCCGCATCCCACCCAAGTCCGTCAGCGCCGACGACAAGGAGACGCTGAAGAACCTGGAACGCGACCTGAAGGCGATGGTGTTCGGCCAGGACAAGGCGATCGAAGCCCTGTCCGCCGCGATCAAGCTGGCCCGCGCCGGCCTGCGCGAACCGGAGAAGCCGATCGGCAACTACCTGTTCAGCGGCCCCACCGGCGTCGGCAAGACCGAGGTGGCGCGCCAGCTCGCCTCCACCATGGGCATCGAGCTGATCCGCTTCGACATGTCCGAATACATGGAGCGGCACAGCGTCTCCCGCCTGATCGGCGCGCCGCCGGGCTATGTCGGGTTCGACCAGGGCGGCATGCTCACCGACGCGATCGACCAGCACCCGCACTGCGTGCTGCTGCTGGATGAGATCGAGAAGGCCCATCCGGACCTGTTCAACATCCTGCTGCAGGTGATGGACCACGGGAAGCTGACCGACCACAACGGCAAGACGGTCGACTTCCGCAACGTGATCCTGATCATGACGACGAATGCCGGCGCCTCCGACATGGCCAAGGAAGCCATCGGCTTCGGCCGCGAGGCGCGGACCGGTGAGGACGAGGACGCGGTCAAACGCCTGTTCACGCCGGAATTCCGCAACCGGCTGGACGCGGTCATCGCCTTCGCCGGCCTGACGCCGGAGATCGTCGGCCGCGTGGTCGAGAAGTTCGTCATGCAGCTGGAAGCCCAGCTCGCCGACCGGAACGTGACGATCGAGCTGTCGTCCGCCGCCAAGGAATGGCTGGCGGAGCGTGGCTACGACCGCCTGTATGGCGCGCGCCCGCTGGGCCGCGTGATCCAGGAATACATCAAGAAGCCGCTGGCCGAGGAACTGCTGTTCGGCAAGCTGGTGAAGGGTGGCGCGGTCAAGGTCACGCTGAAGGACGGGAAGCTGGACTTCGAGATCACCGAGGCCGCCCTGCCGGCCCTGCCGAAGCCGGAAGGCGACGACGACGGCAGCGCGGGCCGGGAGGAAGAGGTCGAGGTCTAAGGAAGGTCGCGCAGCCGGCCAGGGCGGGGTGAAGGGTAAGCCTCTTCAGCCCATCGCCCGCAGCATCTTGATCGCGGCGACGGCGGCGCCGAAGCCGTTGTCGATGTTGACCACGACAAGGCCCGGCGCACAGCTTGCCAGTGCCGCCCGCAGCGCCGTCCGGCCGCCGGCGGCCACGCCGTAGCCGACGGATGACGGCACGGCGATCACCGGCGCCTCCACCAGCCCGGCGAGGACGCTGAACAGCGCGCCCTCCATCCCCGCCACCGCGATCAGCACCCGGCAGGCCCGCAGCGCCGGCAGCCGGCCGGTCAGGCGCCACAACCCCGCAACGCCGACATCGGCGATGATCGGCGCCCGATAGCCATGGAACGCCAAGGTCCGGGCGGCTTCCCGAGCGACGGGCAGGTCGGAGGTCCCGGCGGCGACGATGCCGATGGCGGTGCCGGTATCCGCACCCATGTCCGCACCGATGTCCGCACCAACGTCCACCTGGGGCGCCGGCCCGCCCAGGACCGCCGTCCGGGACGGCGGGTCATAGGCCAGCGCGGCGCGCGTCGTAGCCGCCAGCGCGGCATGCCGCGCCTCGTCCAGCCGCGTCAGCAGCAGGCGCCGCCCCGCGGCCGAGGCGACGATCGCGTCGATCTGCGCCGGGGTCTTCGGCTCGCACAGGATCGCCTCCGCCACGCCGGTCCGGCGGGTTCGGTCCCAGTCGATCTCGAACTCGTCCGACCCGGACATCAGCGATGCACGAACATGGCGCCGCGCCGGTAGGGGCGGACGCCCAGGAAAACCCGGTCCGCGGCGGCGCAGAGGCTGCGCGCGGCGTCGGCCAGCGCGGGCGAGGGGGTGCCGTCCAACTCCACCGCGATCCCCTGCCGGGTCACCCGGCAGCGCAGCGCCGCCGCGCCGGGGGCGAGGGGCGCCAGGCTGGTCTCGACGAGGTCGATGAAGGCCAGGTCGTCAGGATCGATGGCGATCCCGGTCTCCACGCGGCTGGACAGGCAGGGCTGCGCCGGCAGCGCCGCCACGTCGTCCAGGCCGAGGTCGCGGGCCAGGGCACGCACCGCCGCCTTGTCCATCCCCGCCTCGATATACGGATGCACGACGGAGCGTTCGGCGGCGGCCAGCAGGCCCGGCCGGTAATCGCCCAGGTCGTCGGTGTTCGCGCCGGAGGCGATGACCGCGCCGGTCATGCCGCGGATCCGGTCATAGAGGTTGGACTTGCAGAAATAGCAGCGGTCGACCGGGTTGTCCCGGTAGCGCTTGTCCGCGAACTCCCCCGCGCCCGTCACCGCCAGGTCCCACCCGTCGCGTTCGGCGCGCGCCCGCACCCGTTCGGTCGCGGCCGGCGGGACGGCGGGGGAGACGGCATGGATCATCCGCACCGCCGCCCCACCCAGGTGGCGGTGCGCGAAAGCGGCCAGCGTCATGCTGTCCACGCCCCCGCTGACGGCGATCGCCAGGGAAGTGTGGCGATCCAGGCTGGCGGCCAGGGCCGTCATACCGGCAGCCCCCTCACCGTCATGGCGGGCGAAGGCCCGCCATCCACGACTGACCCCTGGCTCCACACGGCGAGGCATGGCTGGTGGCTCTTCGCCCGCCACGACGGCAACCGCGGCGTCATACCGCGTCCTCGGCCAGCCGTTTCATCCGGCGGCGGGCGTCCAGGCTGTCGCCGGCCAGATCGTCGGCCTCGGCCTTGGTGCTGCGGGCGCCGCCGCGCTCCACGGTCTTGACGCCGACGGACGCGCTGCCCGCCGCGACGCGGGCCAGCCGCCGCGGCAGCACGACACGGCGTTCCCGGCTGACGCGCAGGCCGATGGTGGAGGTCTCCAGAAAGCAGCGCGCGACCACCGCGTCCTGATGCCCCGGCCGCACCAGCAGCCGGAACGACTGCATCGGGCGGCCTTTCTTGCCCTGGACCTGTCCGATCGTCAGGTCCAGCACGCCGGGGACGGCACGCAGGCGGTCGGCGGCGACCGCGATCTCCTCCCCGGTCATGTCGTCGACCTCGAAGCCCAGCACGCCCACCTCGTCGCCGCTGGCCGCCTCCGTGGGCTCGAAGACCAGCGCGCGCAGGATGTTGGGGAGACCCGGCAGGACCCGCGTGCCGGCGCCGCTGCCCGAGGCGACCAGGCGGCCCTCGGTGGACGAGCCCCCCGGATCGGCCAGGAACCGCAGGATGGCGGCGCCGGTGGGCGTCACCCGCTCGCCGGTCACGCCGTCGTCGCGCCAGGTGAAGCCGGTCAGCAGCGCCGCCGTCGCCGGGGCCGGGACGGGGAGCAGGCCGTGATGGGTCTTCACCAGCCCGCCGCCGCGCGGCAGCGGCGAGACGGACCAGCGCGCGCCGTCCAGCGCCGCGGCGATGCTGCCGGCGGCGACCACGTCGACCAGCGAGTCCCAATCCGCGATCTCGTGGAAATGGACCTGCTCCAGCGGGACCTGGTGGATGTCCGCCTCGACCTCGGCGATCAGCGTCAGCAGGCCGATCGCCTTGTCCGCCGTCCCGCCATGCAGCGCGGCGCCGCGGATGCGGGCCACCATGTCGGCGAAGCTGCCCGAATTGTCGTGATGGTCGTCATGGTGATGGTGGTGCTGCCGGTCGGTGCCGGTCAGGCCGAATCCCAGCGCCTTCAGCCCCCCGCTGCGCCGCGCCGGCAGCGCGACCCCATAGCCCGGCGGCAGCACTGCCCGAGCATCGGCCAGCACGCGCGGCTGCAGGTCCGGCAGCGCATCCAGCAATGCCGCCACGAACATATCGCCGGCAATACCGCCCACCGCGTCGAGGTGGATGTCCGGCATCGTCCTACCCCGCCTGGTGCACCGGTACCACGTAAGGCCCCTCCGGGATGATCGCCACCGACCCGTCGCCATATCGCTTCAGGCTGCTGGCGACGGCCTCGTCGAGCGAGCGGACGACCTCGACCCCGGTGATGCGCCGTTCCTCGGCGTCCAGCCCGTCCGTGTAGAGTTGGATGCGGCCGATCCGCATGGGCTTGAGCTGCATTTCCGTCTGCCATTCGTCCACTTCGGCCAGCGACTTCGCGGTCAGCGTGGCCAGGAAGCGTTCGGCGCCCAGTTCGACCAGGCGGGTCTGCGCCGCGCGGAACTCGGGCGAGCCGAAGCCTTCGGAGCAGCGTGAGGCGATGATCAGCGTGCCGCCCGGTTCCAGGATGTCGATCGGCGTCACCATGCCCTTGACGGTCTGGTAGTAGGTCTTGTCGAGCGGATAGCCGGCCGAGGACGTCACCACCGTCTTGAAGCGCCGGCCGACCTTGATCCGGGTGGCGTCCTGGATGAAGGCGACGGCGGCGAGGTGGCTGGCGATGATCTCGCCGAAGGTCACATGGACCAGGTCGCGGTCTTCGTCGATCACCGTGTTCAGCGCGTAGATTTCGCCGACCATGCGGACGATTTCCAACTGCTCCTCATGCAGCGGATTGCCGACCAGGTTGCACTGGATCGCAAGCGGGTCCTCCATGAAGCGGGCCGAGTGGAAGGTGCGGATGGTGCGGTGCCCGGCCACGCCGGGTGCCACCACTTTGCGTCCGCCCGACCAGCCGGCCATGAAATGCGGCTCCACCAGGCCGGTGGCGACCCGCAGGTCGGCGTCCATCAGGATGCGGTTGATGCTGACCGGCGTGCCGCGCGTGGCGGTGACGCCGAGGTCGACATGATCCTGTTCGTTGCGGGCGTAATGGTTTTCGACGCGCACGTTCCGCATCACCCAGGGATCGCCGACGACCTCGGCCAGCTCCTCGCCCAGGTTCGGGCGGTGCAGGCCGGTGGCCACCAGGATGGTGATGCGGTCGAGCGGAATCCCGGCGGCCACCATCGTTTCGATCATCGGGCGCAGGAACAGACGGTTCGGCACCGGGCGGGTGACGTCGCAGATCAGAATGCACGCGCTGCCCCGGCCCCGCGCCAGCTCGGCCAGCGGCCTGGCCGCCACCGGATTGTCCAGCGCGGCGCGGATCGCGGCGGGACCGTCAGGCAGTTTCGGCAGCGTGGCCTTGCGGATCACGGTCGCCTGCGTGCCGGCCGGCAAGGTCAGGTTCAGGACGCCCTTGCCGTACGCGAGCCCCAATTCCTGCTGTGCCATGCGAGCCTCGCGCCGTGGATGGATCGCGCCTTCCGAAGGAAAGGAGCGGATGATCCATTATCGGATTTCACCCGGATGGTGACAAGTTCGGCGGCCGATGGCGAAACCGCCGGACCCGACCCCGCCGGATGGCGATGGTCACTTGCTGTCGCCGTCGTTGCTGCCGGTGACTTTCTCGGTCCACTTGTCGACGACGTCCTTCATCTCCCCCTCGAGCGTGGAGTTGACGCCAGCCGCCTGCATCAGCTCGTCCGCGACGAAGGTCGTGCCGTGCTCGAACGCCGCATCCATGGCCTTCCGGCCGTAGTCCTGGATCTTCTTCGGGAGCTTGTTGATGACCTTGTCGCGTTCTTCCTGGTATTTCTTGCGCGCGTCGTCGGTGATCGAGCCTTCCTTGGGGGCTTCGATCGCTTTCAGCCGCAGGAACTTCTCGTAGTTCGCGCGGGGGATGAAGTCCGGCAGGTTGGCGGCGATCTTATGGGCCAGCTCGTCCGGGTCGTAGTCTTTCGTCTCCGGCCGATCGACGACATGGCGTCCGTCGAGGCCCTCTCGAAGCGTGTTCTCGGCGACCACGACGCGATCGGTGGCGGTGACGCCGGTTTTGTGCTTTTGCGCCCCGGCCAGGTCGTGCAGGAATGTCTTGAGCGCCGCCTCGACGTCATCACGCGACACGCCGGGGTCTTTCCTGGGATGGGCCTCCACCTCCCGCCCTGCCGCCTCCTCGCCTTCCTTGCGCATGTCCGGGGTGCCGCGCATCTTCAGGCTGCCTTTCCCGTTCGGCTGCCCTTGGGCGGGCGCGGACGCATGGGGCGGAGGCGGCTTGAGGGTCGCGCGCCGGTTCTGGCTCAGGTCGGATTTCGAGAACCGGTCGGTGCGGCCATGGCCGGCGAACGCGATCCGGTCCTTGGGGATCCCGTGCTTGCCGAGATACGTGGCGACCGCGGCCGCCCGCTGGTCGGCGAGCGTCTTGTTGTGGCCCTCGTCGCCCTCCATGCTGGCATAGGCGTCGATCGTTACCTTTTCGGAGCTCGCGGCGCCCGTGTAGGCCGCGATGTAGCTGTCGAGAGACGTTCTATCGCTGTCCGTCAGGGTGGAATCGTCCTTGTCGAAGAACAAGTCCGTCGCCGTGGCCTTCGGCGTGCCGGACGGCATCGCCGCCGCGGCCGCGTCGATCATGGAATCGAGCAGCGGTTTCATGGGCGGATTTGTGACGCGGACGTCGATGTGGAGGAAGTGCGAGGCCCAATCAGCCTGGGCTTCGGTCAATCCGCCAGGAGAGGGATCGTCGTCGTTCATCGATACCTCGGGTGATGACTGTCATAGAGGCCGATCGATAACCAAGCGCTTGATTTTGCGGTTGACAGTAATCCACGGCGGAGACAGGTGGCAATGGTTGGCCGCCGGGTGTTTCGCGACGCACCAGCCCGGTCAGTCGGACCGGTGGGCGGCCTCCGTCGGCTGCATCCGTGTGAAAACGCGAGTGACGATCGCGGCCGACGATCATCGGATCGCCGGATCAGGGTGCCGCGCTGGTGCCGGGTGAGAGATTTGAACTCCCGACCTTCGGTTTACAAAACCGCTGCACTACCGCTGTGCTAACCCGGCCGCCGGTGCTGTGCGGCTGTCATGCCAGATCGCCGCCGGAAATCCAAGCGCAACGCACGCTCTTTTATGGCCCCTGGCGTTTCCGCGTCGCCCGGTCCAGCGCCGACAGGTGTTTCCGAGCGGCGGCGGCGCAGTCGATCTCGATGGCGCGGTAGCGGGAGACGATGGCCTCTCCCAGCTCCGTCAGGCGCGCGCCGCCGCCGCCGCTGCCGCCCGCCGCGGTGGTGACGACCGGGCCGCCCAGCGTGGCGTTCAGCTCCTCCACCAGCTCCCACGTCCGGCGATAGGAGATGCGCAGCACCCGCCCGGCGGCGGAGATGGAGCCGGAGCGCGCGATCTCTTCCAGCACCGCGACCTTGCCGGGGCCGATTCGCGCCCCGGATTCCAGG
>NZ_DASZTJ010000146.1:0-7487 GCF_035548235.1 Rhodopila sp. | reverse complement strand
GTGAACCCGATGGTCGCCGCCGGGCAGGCGCATGGCGCGATCGCCCAGGGCACCGGACAGGCGCTGCTGGAACACGCCGTCTACGACCCGGACTCGGGCCAGCCGGTCAGCGGCACGTTCATGGACTACGCGATGCCGCGGGCGGGCGACCTGCCCGGTTTCGACCTGAACTTCGCCGGCACCCGCTGCACCACCAACCCGCTTGGGGTGAAAGGCTGCGGCGAAGCGGGGGCGGTCGGGCTGTATCCCGCGATCGCCAACGCCATCGCCGATGCCGTCGACGCAGAACCGGCGGCCGCGGCGATCGCGGCGCTGTCCGGACCGGCCTCGCCCTTCCGGGTGTGGCGGGCGCTGCGCGTGCCGGCA
This sequence comes from Rhodopila sp., assembly GCF_035548235.1. Taxonomy (GTDB): domain Bacteria; phylum Pseudomonadota; class Alphaproteobacteria; order Acetobacterales; family Acetobacteraceae; genus Rhodopila. The sequence continues at coordinate 7,121 of NZ_DASZTJ010000146.1, read as the reverse complement.
TGACGCAAGGTGCGATCTCGGTACAGGCGCGTCCGGCGGCGGCGTGGCGGTCGCTGCTGATCGTGGGCCTGGGCACCAGCGTCGTCCCCCTCGATTCCGCCGTGAACATCGATTTCCCGGCGATCGTCGCGCGGTTTGCCCTGCCGATCCCGATGATCCAGTGGATCGTCATCGCCTATGTGCTGACGCAGACCAGCCTGATGCTGACCTTCGGGCGGATCGGCGACATCCTGGGGTACCGGCGCGTCTTCCTGTTCGGCACCGGGTTTTCGGCGCTGGCGTTCCTGGCCTGCGCGCTGTCGCCCACATACGCCATGCTGGTGGCCGCCCGCGTCGCGCAGGGGATCGGCGCCGGCCTGATCCTGAGCTGCGGCCCGGCGCTGGCCACCAGCCTGTACCCCGAGGCGATGCGCGCCCAGGTCCTGGGCCGCTACATGGCGATGTTCGGCATCGGCTATGCCCTGGGACCGTCGGCGTTCGGCATCCTGGTCAGCCAGTTGGGATGGAGCGCGGTGTTCAGCGTGCGCGCGCCGATCGCCGCCGCCGCCTTCCTGCTGGCCTGGACCCTCCCCAAGGCCCCGCGCGCTGCGACGACGGAGCCGTTCGACGCGGCCGGCGGGACGCTGCTGGCGGCGGCGCTGAGCTTCCTGCTGCTGACGCTCAACCGGCTGCGCGAGCCGGGGCCGGCGCTGGCGGTGTTCGCGGTCGCGGCGGTGGCGTGCTTCGTCCTGTTCTATCGGCAGGAGCGCCGGTTCAGCCGGCCGATCATCGACTTCGACTATTTCCGCGACTGGGGCTTCATCGTCACCAACATCGCCAATGCGCTCGTGAACCTGGCCGCTTTCGCGATCATGCTGCTGGCGCCCTTCCACCTGGCGCGCATCCCGGACCTGTCGCTGCCCGAGGCGGGGTTCGTGCTGGCGTCGTCGCCGTTCGCGATGATCTTCGCGGCGCCGCTGGCCGGGCGGCTGGCCAGACGGGGCGCGACAGGGATCGCGCCGCGGGTGATCGCGATCGTGGGGACGGCCCTGAGCAGCGCGGGCCTGTTCGGGATCGCCTGGGCGTCCGGGGGGGCGGGCGGAGGTTCGGGGGCGGGCCTGGGGACAGGCCCAGGGTTAAGCCCAGGGTCAAGCCCAGGGTCAGGTCTGGTGTGGCTGGTCGTGGCCATGCTGGCGCAGGGGTTCGGGGTGGGCCTGTTCCAGGTCGCCTATTTCGACATCATCACCGCGACCATTCCCGCCCGCAGCCGCGGCGTGGCCGGCGCGCTGGGGATGGCGACGCGCAGCATCGGCACGGTGACGGGGGCGACGGTGCTGATGCTGATCTTCCAGACGCTGCGCGCATCAGGCGGCGAGGGCGGCTTCACGCCCGCGTTTCAGGCAACGTTCGCCGTTGCCGGGGCGATCGCCGCGGGGATGGCCGTGATCCAGGTGCTGGTGCGCGGACGGGGATGATCCCAAGCCGCGCCGACATCGCGACGGGCGGGCGCCAGGTCGTCGTGCCGGCGCCGGCGGGTATCGATGGCCCCTTCCGTCATGGTCGGCCTTCGCCAACTATGACGGTTGGAGACGCCGGTGCCGCCCCTGCGCCTCCGCCGACCATCGCGGGTAAGACGCCGGTGCCGTCATGGGTTGGCGCCAGGTTGCAAATCCAGTCCGCGGCGTAGACGACCGTCCCGGTCCGGTCGTTACTTCTGCGTCAGCGTCACCGGGTCCGGCATCAGGCAGTCCTTGGGCGGAACGAACGGATCGGACATCACCTTGGCGTCGTTCGCGGGACCGGTGACGAACTGGGTCAGTTCGTAGAGCGTGACCACGCCCGTCCCGTTGACGTCCGACTTCCAGTCGTCCGGAAGCACCAGGGCGGGATCGTTGTAGTAGATACCACCCAGGATGACCTCGGCCACCAGGCTGCCCCCGGCGTCGCCCAGTTTTCCGTCCTGGCCCTTCAGCTCGGCCTCGCGCAGGACGTAGTACCAAAGCGGCGTGCGGAACGTGCCGCCATCCTGCTCGAACAGCGCGCGCATCTCGGCGCGGGGTTCGACCTCTTCCGGCGTCAGCGGGGTGACATCGTAGAGCCTGGCGAGGTCCTCTCCGGCACACAGGCCCAGGTCGTCGCTGCGGACCAGGTTGCGCTGGGGCAGGTTGCCGACCGACTTGAGGTCGTCCGGGATGGTGCTTTCCGGCAGGTCGAACACGACGCTGGTAACCTTCGTATCGATCAGCTTCGACTTCACGGCATTCGGCGGGTCGCCGTTGCCGCCCAGGAAGAAGTGCCAGTCGATCACATGCGTCTTCTGCAGCGCCTGTCCGCCGCGCAGGTCGCCATAGGTCGCGCCGAGCGGCAGCATGTTGTTGAACAGGGGGATGACGTTGCCTTCGCTGACGGCGTAGGAAGGGCGAAGCTGGCTGTGGCCGAAACGGAACCCGATCGCGAATTCATGCGGCATCTGCACGCCGATCCGCCCGGTCACGGGGTTCGGCTTCGGATAGTGCCGCAGCTTGCCGTGATCCTTGGCCTTGATGGCCTGCTTCTTCAGCTCGATCAGGTTGGCGTCGACGATTTTCGGCAGGTAGTCGTTCAGGACGATCGACTGCCAGGTGAAGACGGTCTCGCGATGCGCCTTCTCGAAATCGAAACCTTGGTTGATGAACTTGTTATGGAGCCGCATCAGAAGCTGATGCACCTGGTTGACCATCTGGTTCTCGTCGTTGCGCTTGTCGGGCAGCAGCGCAGTGCCGCACGGGTCGCGCGGGACATCGATGGTGCCGTCGGGGTATGTCTGCAGGTAGAACCGGTCCTTCGAATCATAGATGGACTTGAGGTCAAGCCGTTGCGACGGGGGCGTCTTCACCCGCGGTCCATAGACGCTGTCGAGGTCGATCAGCGGCGACGCCTCATCGACGACCAGGCCGGTCTGCGGCACGAACAGGTCCAGCGCATTGGCCGTCAGGTCATGGTCGATGAACTGTCCGACGAACGTGAACGCCGCCGGCAGGTTGATGCTGTCCCCGCCGGACGGGTTGTTCGTCTCCTCCGATTTCGGGGTGTATGTTACGCCTTCGCCGGGAAAGGCGATGTGCGACACCAGGTTGGAGTGGACCTTGTACGGCTTGTTGGGAACCAGGTGGATGAAATAGTTCTCTACCTTACTTTGAAGCAATGAAACGAGCGAGGCGATCGACCCCGCCGGCGCATGGCCGGCCGCCGTCAACGCCGCCGCCATCGGCGTCAGGCGCGCCGTCAGCATGTCCCTGTTCAGCATCGAATACATGCCGCCATGCATGGCAAGCGCGGTCATCGCCGTCGTCAGCGGCAATCCACCGTTTTGCATGACGCTGTGTGCGAGCATGACGGCTTTCGCAGTCGTTTCGGCACGTTCGGAATCGTATCGACTCATGATCGCCATGGGTTGAATCTCCGACCTGTCGCGTTTGCGGCAAGCTAGGCGGGAATGAGCCGGAGGTGTCACTAAAATTCTATTACAATTCGATATGCATCCTCGTGCGGCCGGCGTGCAGGGATCGGTCCGCGTTAGGGGGCGGGGTGGAGGTTGTCCAGTGTGGGTCGTTGGTGGACGGTCGAAATGGTTGGTAGAAAGTCATTTGACACAGATGGGCACCGATGCGCGCAGATGAACACGGATTCGGAGGCAGATTGGATCGGACGCCAACCGAGGATATCTAATCGTCTTGTTTCTTTCCGGGGACATTTCTGTCCTTGGAATGCTTGCAGTCCAAGACAAGCAAGCTAGCGGCACACCGGCTTCAATACGCCCCCGAATCCGTGTTCGTCTGCGCACATCGGTGCCCATCTGTGTTAAAAACCCAACCCTCAACCGGCAGACTTTCCGGCCGGACCATAAGATGCCGAATCAAAACGGCCTTACGCTCGTCAAGCTGCACCCTCCGAAGACAATGGCCAGAACAGCCAACTCGTTATGACTCCGGAATAAGAACGCCGGCCGCCGCTATCCGAAATGCCGCAGGAAGAATGCCGCCGCCGGTTCGTGCGAGGCCGGGCCGCCGCGGGTGGCGTTGTCGATATACGTCACCTCGATCGTCCCGCCCGCCTTGCGGTAGTCATGGGCGAAGCGCATCGGCTCGTTGCCGTCGAACGGGCTTTCCGGGTCGCGGTAGTCATGCGTCGGGTCCGGCGTGCCCTGGATCCACAGCGCGGGCGGCAGCACCGCCGGCTCCCCGCGCTCCAGGATCAGCATCGGGTTGCCCTCGGCCATCGCGTCCTTGGTCTTCCAATACGTGTCGTGCCGTTCCGGGATGTCCCCGACCCAGGCCGGCGTGGGCGACATCGCCCGATGGCGCAGCGCATGCAGGTAGCGCGACAGCGGGTTGATCACCGGCCAGACCATCACCACCGCCTGCACCGACGCATCGACGCCCTTGCCCGCTCCGTCCGGTAGCGGGATGGCCGCGTAGCGCGTATCCCGGGGCCGCATCGCCGCCAGCATCGCGAGGTGGCCGCCGCTGCTCTGTCCGCATAACCCGACGCGGCCGGCGTCCAGGCACAGCCGAGCGGACTGGGACTTCAGCCAGCGGACGGCGTAGTTGATGTCCTGCAGGGAGGTCGGATAGCCCGCGTCCGCATGGCGGAAATTGATCGCCGCGACGGCGAAGCCCGCTCGGACCAGGGTCAGGTCGCGGCCCTCGCAATCCGCCAGGTCGCCGTTGCACCACGCGCCGCCATGGACATCGACGATCACCGGTGCGGGCTCGTTCATGATCGGCGCGAACAGCCGCAGCCGCAGCGGGCCGTTCTTGTGCTCCAGATACTTGAAGTCGGCGACTGTGTGATCGTACGACGGCGCGGCCATGGCTTCCTCCGTTCTTATGCGTGCGTCCGGTTGGCCGGAGCTTAGGGGGCGGGCAGGACGCCGTCCATCCCGAGCGCCTCAGCAGGCGTGTGCGGTGAACCGCCGGGTCGGCGCGACGAACTCTTCCTGCGCGGCGACGGTCAGGATCTCCCGCGATCCGGCCTCTTTCGTCCGGCGCATCAGGCCGAAGATGGACGACCCCGCTTCCTGCAGCGCCTCCACCGCGCTGCCGGAGCGCAAATGGTGGAACAGGAACAGCGCCGCGATCGCGTCGCCGGCGCCGTTGACCGCGATGTCGAGCTTCGGGGTCCGCAGCAGGTGGAAGGCGCCATGCTCGATCGTCAGCATGTCGACGCAATCGGCGGGGGTCTCGTTGGTCTCAAGGCTGGTCAGCAGCACGCAGGCGGGCCCGGCGTCGTGCAGCATCGAGCGCAGGCGCAGCACCGCCTGCTTGGCGCCGTGCAGGGTGGCGCAGTCCAGGCCGGTCAGGCGCTCGATCTCGAACCGGTTCGGCGTCGCGATGTCGGCGGCGGGCAGGGCGTGGGTGCGCAACAGCGCCTCGATGCCGGGCCGGACATAGACGCCGGTGTCGGTGTCGCCGATGACCGGGTCGCAGCAATACAGCGCCTTGGGGTTGGCGCGGCGCACCGTCGTCACTGCGTGCAGGATCGCCTGGCCGATATCGGCGCCGCCGACATAGCCCGACAGCACCGCGTCGCAGCGCGGGAACGCCCCGCGCGCGGCGATGCCGTCGACCAGGTCGCGCACCGACTGGCCGGAATAGACGTCGCCCTTCCAGTCGCCGTAGCCGGTGTGGTTGGAGAACTGGACGGTGTTGATCGCCCAGACCTCGGCACCCAGGCGCTGCAGCGGGAACATGGCGCTGGCATTGCCGACATGGCCGTAGGAGACCCAGGACTGAATCGACAGGATGTTCACGGCACCGGACCCTTCGATGGCAACCGGACCCTGAAGACCACGAACGCGGGACACATGACAATCCCGCGACAACACCGCCCCGTTTATTCTTCGGCACGATCCGCTATATCCCGGCCGACGCAACCGCGAAACGGGATGACGACCCTTATGCATACACCGCTTTTGTTCCAGCCGATCAGCTTCCGGTCGGTCACCGCGCGCAACCGCATCGTCGTGGCGCCGATGTGTCAATACAGTGCGCAGGACGGCCTCGGCTCCGACTGGCATGTCCAGCATTTGGGCGCCCGTGCGGCCGGCGGCGCCGGCATCGTGATGACCGAGGCGACGCACGTCTCGGCGATCGGGCGCATCACCCCGCACTGCCTGGGGCTGTGGAACGCCGACCACCAGGCGCTGCTGGCGCGGCTGGCCAAGGTCATCACGATGTGCGGGTCGGTGCCGGCGATCCAGATCGCCCATGCCGGCCGCAAGGCGTCCAGCCAGGTGCCGTGGGAAGGCGGCAAGCCGATCCCGCTCGACCAGGGTGGCTGGCAGCCGGTGGCGCCCAGCGCGCTGCCCGCCGTGCGGGGGGCGACGGTGCCGCATGCGCTGTCGGCGTCCGAGGTGAAGGACATCGTCGGCCAGTTCGCCGCCACCGCCCGCATGGCGCGCGAGGCCGGGTTCAAGATCGCCGAGATCCACGGGGCGCATGGCTACCTGGGGCACTCGTTCCTGTCGCCGGTCTCCAACCGGCGCAACGACGCCTATGGCGGCGACCTGAACGGGCGCGCGCGCTTCCTGCTGGAGGTGGTGGAGGCGATCCGCGGCGAATGGCCGGAGGACCTGCCGCTTTGGGTGCGGCTGTCCTGCACCGACTGGGTCGAGGGCGGGCTGACGATCGAGGACACGGTCGCGGTCGCCCGCATGCTGGCGGCGACGGGGAAGGTGGACCTGGTCGACTGCTCGTCTGGCGGCGTGTCGCATGAGCAGAAGATCCCGTCGCTGCATCCCGGCTACCAGGTGCCGTTCGCGGACGCGGTCCGCAACCAGGCGGGGATCGCGACCGGCGCGGTGGGGCTGATCACCGAACCGACCCATGCGGCGGAGATCGTCGCCAACGGCCGCGCCGACGTCGTGCTGGTGGCCCGCGCGATGCTGGCCGATCCGGCCTGGCCGATCCGCGCGGCGAAGGCGCTGGGGGTGAAGCCGGACCTGCTGCCGCAATACCTGCGCGCCGCGGTCTGACGGGCCGGCGCCCAGGGGTGTTTGCTGGGGTGGGTGTTTGGTGGGGCGGGTGTTTGGTGCGGCGGGCGTTTGGTGGGGTGGGCGTTTGGTGGCGTTGGCGTTTGGCGGGGCGGGCGTTTGGGCAGCC
>NZ_DASZTJ010000145.1:0-14879 GCF_035548235.1 Rhodopila sp. | reverse complement strand
CTCTATGGGGGTTTGATATGACACCTCCGGCGTTTGGGTGTTTCTGGCTAGGCCGCTCGCCCCCGCAGGGCGCGATGCGCTTGCACAAACATCACGATATTAGAAGCTGCGAGGTGCAGCGCAAAGCCGGCAATGTGCTCTGGGACAGCGGGATCATTCGGCCCAGCGCCGTGGCCGCCATCCTTGTCGCGGATTTTCGGCAGTCCCGCCTTCATGGAGCCAATCAAGTTATCAAAGTAGCCGCCAAGATAGTCCGGAAACAGCCCATGCTTACGGACCACCGCAATCAGTTTCTCGATTGTTGAGCCGGGATCGTAGGTCCAGCCCTGCGTGTCACAGATTGCCTTCAGAACGGTCTCCATACATCGTAGTGCAGCGGTGTTGCAGTCCCGCAGTTTGCCGCTACGGTAGTGCTCGTGGGCTGTTCGGAACTCCTCGTCGGCTTTTTGGAACTCGGGATCGGCTAAAAGTTCAAGGGCGGGCTTAACCACAGCCGCATGGAGAAATTGGCTGTCAACACGGATAATTTCCCCCTTCTCCAACTGGTAGCCAACGCAAGCATTGCGGAAGCGTTCGTTGACTTCGAGTAGCCCGTCCTTCGCATCTTGCGTAATACCCTGACTATTCTCTACATAGTCGGGTAAGGGGTTTTGGTCACGCCAGGATAAGACCGTGCAGCAAACTTCGATCGCACTGAGCAGGCCATCCAAATCGGAGGAACCTTCGAGATAGCCTACGCATCTCTCGATTGCATCGGCGCGCCTGCGGAAGGAATGAAAGGACTCGACTTCGCGATCCAGAACACTTGCAATAGTCGTCCAAGTTTCTAGGGCCTCATACCTGTCGCCTAAACATGCCTTGAAGATCATGCCTAGCTGTTTCCGGAGGAACGGCGGCAGATAATCATATTCGTAAACATCGGGCTTGCCGGCATTCTCAGCACGACGTTTCCTGCTCGCATAGGTGTCAATTACCGACATTCGGGGCTCCGCAAGAAGGGGCATCACGCCCGCAAGCCTTTTACGATTTTAGAACGGACAGAGACAAGCACCGCAGTGACACAACCGGAGACGGCCTTGTCCAAGCTCTTGGCCCGCTGTGAACGATCGCCCTTCCCGCCTTTGGCTCTCAGGCGTCCGCGGTCTCTAGCTTGCGTCTGTTCTTCACCGGAGCGAACCGCGTCATCGGTGGTCTGTCCCCTGCCGTCTCTTCCAGGGCCTTCTCCACCTCCGCGGGGAAGCCCTTCTCCTCCAGGTCCGCAACCGCGTTCGCCAATGCCTCCGGCGTAGCCCCAGACGAATAGACCTCCAAGGCCATGGTGGACCTAGCATGGCCCATGAGCGAGGCGATGATAGCGGGATTGATCCTTCCGCCCGCGTTCATAGCTGTCTCTAGGGCCGTGACATACGATCTTCGGAGCGAATGGAAGTCCACGCCAATAGCGTCGGGGAGTAGGGTATCCCGAGCGAGCCGGAAACGATCGGACAGCTTGCCTCCGCGACTATTCGTGAGCTTCAGCGTCGGCAGTTCGGGCCAAAGCGGAGCTTCGGGGGACGTGTCCGGCAGGTTGGCCAACCGCTCGGAAATGACCGTCTGAGCCGGCCTCGGGAGTGGCACCCTGCGACGTGCGTTCCGTGTTTTCCCGCCGCGGACCTGAATGGCCGTGCCGTCATCGACTACATCGGAAATCCGTAGGTCGGCCAACTCAGCCGCCCTTAGTCCGGTCATTAGGGCCAGCCTAACAGCATCCCAAAGGGTTGCCGCATATCCTCCCCCGTTCGGTGCCCATTGCTCCCCCGTAGCGCGGATCAAGGCGACCAATTCGGGGGTGGTGAAGGCCCGCTTATCGTCCTCTCTATCGCCCCGCTCAGAGACGTCCATGCCGGCCGTCTGATCTGTCCACGGGTTGCTATCGGCATAACCGCGACGCATAGCCCATCGCCACAACCCCATCGGCGCCGAGAACTCTCGCTTCACCGCTGCCGCGGAGACCTTCTTGCGACGCCATGCAATGAACTCACCGGCCATGGGTCGGGTGAAGTCCGCAAACGTCATCGTCAGTAATGACTTGGTCTCGTGTTCTCTGAGATAGGCGTCCAAATCGGCAAAGACCTTCCGATGCCCTGCCACTGTCTTTTGCCGTCTTGCCCGGCTTACTTCGGCCAACCAATGGTCCGCTGAGCTTTGAATAGTTCGCCTCGCGCCGGATGCCACGATTGACCGGAACTCCAAGGCCGCCTCGGGGCCCTTAGCCTTTGCAAGCTCGGCGGCTTCCTCCCGCGCCTCCTCAAGCCAAGCGTCCCGATCACTGTCCCCGACAACGCTCCCGTCTGCTAAGGTAGTCACGTTATGAACCGGGCTATCATCCGCCTGCCGCACCGCGGCCCGAAGCGCCACCGCCCTGCCCCGCCAGTCCGCCGTCCAGTCCGTTAAGGGAGGCAAACGGGCCGCTTTAAGGGCTGTATCAACGTCGCCTGACATGGCCGCTAAGGCGCCCTGAAGCCGGCGCTTGGCCTCCCGTATGTCGGGGGTCTGGAGAGTGCGGACCACCTCCCGCTTGATCCCAGTCTGGGCGGCCATGGCCTTACCTACGTCTGCCCAGCGGTCCCTGGGGACGAACAGTCTGGCATACCACGTTTTGCCCCTACGGATGAGGTTCTGCATTCCGCAAGCGTAGCAGAGTTTGGCTACAGGATGTAACGCTGAAAGTGTAACGCCACGCTACGTCCCCAATCCCAGGATGGCGCCTAATGGATTGATTTAACTGGATTTCTGGAAACCGGCGTCCCCGGCGAGATTCGAACTCACGGCCCCCAGATTAGGAATCTGGTGCTCTATCCTGCTGAGCTACGGGGACAGCGGCCCACCTTATAGCACCCCCCAAGCCCGACCGCGAGACCCGACAGATTCCCCCTGTCACACCGCAACGGGATACGCCACACTGCGCCGGCAAACAGGGGAATCGGGGACATGACCTCTCTCGCAAGCCCGACACGGCGCCGCATCCTGCGCGCGTCCGCCGGCCTCGCCCTCGCGGCGCCGACGATCTGGACGCGCAACGCCGCGGCGGCGACGCAACTGGTCGTCCGCACACCCGGCGGCGCCTTCGATGAAGTCAAGAAGCGTCTCGTTTACGATCCGTTCCGGAAAGCCACCGGTATCGAGATCGTTCCCGTCGCCTCCACCGCCGCCAAGCTGCTCGCGATGTTCAAGGCCGGCCAGGTCGAGATCGACGTGATCGACACCGGCGACGACGTGCTGCTGAACCTGGAACAGGTGGGCGCCCTGGAACCCATCCCCTACAAGGATTTCAAATACACCGACCCCGCGGATATCGAGTCGGACGTGAAACGGGACCACCAGGTCGGTAGTTTCGTCTACGCCTTTGTCATGGGCTACAACACCGGCGTCTTCCCCACCGGCAAACAGCCCAAGACCTGGACGGAATTCTGGGATATCAAAGGCTTCCCCGGCGCGCGCACGCTCGCCGACATGGCCTCCGGCGCCCCGAACCTGGAGATTGCGCTGCTCGCCGACGGGGTGCCGATGAACCAGATCTACCCGATCGACATCGACCGGGCGTTCAAGTCCCTGTCGCGGATCAAGTCCGCCGTGCCCAAGTTCTGGGACACCGGCGCGCTGTCGTCGCAGATGCTGGCGGACAAGGAAGCCGTGCTTGCCGTCCTGTGGAACACCAGGGCGCAGGTCGCGGCGGATGGCGGCGCCCCGATTGCTGTCAACTGGAACCAGAACCAGATCCTCGCCCAGGCCTACGGCATCAGCAAGGGCACGCCCAAGCACGCGGAAGGCGTCAAGTACATCGACTATTCCCTCTCGCCCGAGGTCCAGTCCCGCTGGCTCAGCGCCTACAAGGCGATCCCGGTCAACAGGAAAGCCTATCCGTCGACATCCCCCGCGCTGATCGACCCCGAGACCAAGACGCCGTGGACGGTATCGAAGGGGTTCCGCAACGACATCGAATGGTGGGCGGCGAACCGCGCCAAAGTATCGGCGGCGTGGAACAAGTGGGTCCTGCAATGACGCAGCCGCCCCTGCCCACGGGCAAGGGAGCACTCGAACTTCAGGACCTGGTGAAAAACTACGGCGCCGAACCCGTCGTCAACCACGTCTCCGCCTCCATCCGGCCCGGCGAGTTCTTCTCGCTGCTGGGCCCGTCCGGATCGGGCAAGACCACCACATTGATGATGATCGCCGGTTTCGTTTCACCCGATAGCGGTGCGATCCGGATGGATGGCGCGGACCTGACCCGCGTCCCGGCGGAGCGCCGGGGCCTCGGCATGGTGTTCCAGAACTACGCGATCTTCCCGCATCTGAACGTCTTCGAAAACGTCGCCTTCCCCCTGCGCGCCCGCCGCGTGGCGGAAACGGAAATCCGCGCGCGGGTGAAGGACGCACTGGGCCTGGTACAGCTCGATCGTTACGCCACCCGCTACGCCCGCCAGCTTTCCGGCGGCCAGCAACAACGCGTCGCCATCGCTCGGGCGATCGTCTACCATCCGCCGGTCGTTTTGATGGACGAACCATTGGGCGCGCTGGACAAGAACCTGCGCTACGACATGCAGATGGAACTGAAGGACATCCAGCAGCGCCTGGGCATGACCGTGGTCTATGTCACGCACGACCAGGAAGAGGCGATGAACCTATCCGACCGTATCGCCATCATGAACCACGGCCGTATCGAGCAGGCCGGCGAACCCGGCACGATCTACGAAACCCCCGCCAACGCCTTCGTCGCCCGCTTCCTGGGGGAAGCCAACCTGATACCGGGCACGATCGAAACCACCCAGTCGGATGAAGCGCTTCTGGTCACGCCGGCCGGTCTGCGCCTGCGCGCCCCGACCGGCGACGCGCGCCCAGGCCAGCCCGCGTCGCTGTTCATCCGGCCCGAGAAGCTCAGCCTGACCGCCACGACCGGCAACGTCCTGGCCGGGACCGTGCGCCGCCGGTCGTTCCTGGGCAACATCATCCGCCTGTCGGTGGAGGTTGCGGCGGATACGAACCTGACCGTCGATCTCGCCAACACCGGCGTCGAGCCGCCGGCGCCGGGCGCCACGACGACCGTGGCCTGGCCGGTCGGCGACGGCGTGTACCTGACGCAATGACACGACCCCAGACCACCCTGCTTCTGCTGCCGGCGCTGCTGATGCTGGTCCTGGTCTTCGCCGCCCCGCTGGGGTGGTTCTTCGTCCAGACGTTGCTGCGGGACCCCGATGCCGGTCCGCTCTGGCCGCAGATCGTCTCCGTCGTAACATCCCGCGCGGTGCTGCAGGCCATCGTCACCACGAACTGGATCTCCCTGCTCGTCACGGCCACGGTGCTGGTCCTGGGGTACCCGGTCGCCTATTACCTGGCGAACCGGTCGGGGGTGCGCTTCACGCTGGTGATCTTCTGCATCGTCGTGCCCTATTTCACCAGCATCATCGTCCGCACCTATTCCTGGATGGTGCTGCTGGGGACCGATGGCCTGATCAACGATGCCCTGGTCTGGATGGGGATCATCCAGACCCCGCTCAAGCTGCTGTACAACCAGTTCGCGATCGTGATCGGCATGACCTATGTGCTGCTGCCCTATATGGTCCTGACCCTCTACGCCGCGATGAAATCGATCGATACCAACCTGCTGCGCGCCGCGCGCGGCATGGGGGCGTCCGGCCCGATGACCTTCTTCCGGATCTACCTGCCGCTCAGCCTGCACGGCGTGATCTCGGGCGCCCTGATCGTCTTCATCCTGTCCATCGGGTTCTTCATCACGCCGGCCCTGATGGGGGGGCCGTCCGACGTCATGATCGCCATGCTGATCGAGCGATCGGTCGAGATCACCCTCGACTGGTCCTCGGCCGCCGTGATGTCGCTGCTGCTGCTGGCCGTCACGCTCGTTCTCTATGCGATCTATTACCGGCTGACCGACATCCGCAGGTTGATGGGCGCATGAAGGCGCTGCCCGCCTATGTCGTGCTGCTGTGCCTGGTACTGATGGCGCCGATCGTCATCGTCGTCATCCTGGCGTTCAGCGGCGGCAGCTATCTGCAATTTCCGCCGCGCTCGCTGTCGCTGCAATGGTTCGTGCGCTTCCTGGGCGATCCGCAATGGCGCGCCTCGCTGTGGGTCAGCACCATTATCGCCACCGTGGCCTGCGCCCTGGCCACCACCGTCGGCTTTTTCGCCGCCTATGCGTTCGTCCGAGGCGATTTCCCCGGCAAGAAGCTGATGCTTTCGGCCCTGCTGCTGCCGATCATCGTTCCGACCGTCATCACGTCGATCGCAATGTACTTCCTGTCCGCGCGGCTGGGCCTGGTGGGCAACCTGGTCTGGATCGGGGTCTGCCACGCGATCATCGCCCTGCCCGTGGTGCTGCTGATCCTGTTGTCCACGCTGCACGGCGTCGATGCGAACCTGGAACGGGCTGCGCTCAGCTTGGGGGCAAGCCGAGCGCGGATGTTCGTGAAGGTGGTGGTGCCGCTGGCGGCGCCGGGGTTGGTGTCCGCGGCGCTGTTCGCCTTCCTGGCGTCGTTCGACGAGCTCATCATCTCGCTGTTCCTCTCCGGAGTCCGTGCGCAAACCCTGCCGGTCCGCATCTGGAACAGCCTGCATCTCGAGATCGAACCGACCATCGCCGCCGTCAGCGCCTTTTTGATCGGCGTCACTGCGTTTATCCTGCTGCTGGACGCCGCCGTCCGCGGCCGCCGCGGGAAAGGAAGGATACAATGACGCTCGCAAACCATCAGGCCATCGTCATCGGCGCGGGCGTCGCCGGTCTGTCCACGGCTTTGTATCTACAGCGGGGCGGCATCGCCACCGTCGTCGTCGATCCGCTGCCGCCGGCGGGCGGCGCGTCCTTCGGCAATGCCGGCCTGCTCAGCCCCGACACCGCCGTGCCGATCGCCCTTCCCGGCATGCTGCCCAAAGTCCCCGGCTGGCTGACCGATCCGCTCGGTCCCCTGTCCGTCCGGCCCGCCTATTTCCCCAAGGCGTTTCCCTGGCTGATGGAATGGATCAAGGCCGGTCGTCTCGATCGCGTCATGGCGATTTCCGACGCCATGCGCGCCTTGCACAAGGACTCGCTGCAATGCTGGCAGGAGCTTCTCGGTCCGGACCTGTATCGCGACCTGATCCGTCCCACCGGGCAGGTGCAGGTGTGGGAAGGAAGCGCCGACACCGCCAATGCCGCCGTCGAGCAGCAGGTGCGCGACCGGCACGGCATCAAAACGGAAAAGCTGACCGCGGACGACCTGCGCCAGATGTTCCCCGGCATCTCCCGCGAGGTGACGCGCGGCCTGCTGGTTCCCGGCAACGGCTTCACCGTCAGCCCCGCCCGCTCTGTCCGCAGCCTGGGCGAACTGTTCTTGAACGAAGGCGGGCAGTTGATCCATGAACGCGCACTGAAGCTGATCCCGCAGCCGTCCGGCGGCTGGATGGTCATGACCAACATCGCCAACCGCTTCGCCCCCCATGTCGTCGTGGCCGGTGGTGCGTGGTCGCGCCAGTTGCTCGACCCGCTGGGCGTCAAAGTGGCGTTGGAAACGGAACGAGGCTACCACGCCATGCTGTTCGATCCGGAGGTCAAGCCGACCCTTCCGATCAGCAACAAGACCCGCGCCTTCGGCGTCACACCCATGGAGGATGGTCTTCGCGTCGCCGGAACGGTCGAGATCGCCGGCCTCGACGCGCCCCCCAATGAAGGCCGGGCGGCGGCGTTGGTGGAGCATGCGCGGCGGATGTTCCCGGGGTTGAGCGGGGCGAAGGTCCGCACCTGGATGGGCTTCCGTCCGTCGACGCCGGACAGCCTGCCGATTTTGGGGCCTGTCGCCCGACATCCGGGGTTGCACCTTGCCTTCGGCCATGGCCATTTCGGCATGACCGGCGGGCCGCCGTCGGGTCGTATCGTTGCCAAGCTGATCCTTGGACAGACTTCGCCGATCGACCCCAAACCCTATGCCGCGACCCGGTTCGCCTAGGCAGGAGGCCACGCGATGTTCCATCCGGATTTCCAGCCCAAGCCGTATTGGTGGGAGCGCTACACCCCGACCGCCGTCGACCTGACCGACCTGCCCGGCCATGTGCGCGTCGCCATCGTCGGCGGTGGCTACGGCGGTCTTTCGACCGCGCTCGAGCTCAACAAGAACGGCATGGACTGCGTTGTCCTGGAAGCGGCGGAGCCCGGCTACGGCGCCTCTACCCGCAGCGGCGGCGGGGTCAGCGGCGGCGTCAATATCGGCAAGAGCTTCTCCGGCAAGACGCTTGATCCGGCCTCAGACCGAGCGCGGGGCGTCCTGACCGACGGGTCAGACGCGTTCGCGCTGATCGAACGGCTGATCCAGGAAGAAGGTATCGACTGTTACTGGAAGAAGAACGGCCGCTTCGTCGGCGCCTGGACGCCGAAGCATTTCGAGGCGCAGTCCCGCAAGATCGCCCTGCTGAACGATGCCGCCGCCTCGGGCGCCTATATGGTGCCGCGCGAGCGTCTGCGGGAGGAGATGGCCAGCGACTACTACTATGGCGGCATGGTCGTCGAACGGTCGGCGTCGCTGCATCCCGCGCTGTATTACAAAGGCCTGCTGGACGCCTGCCTGCGCCGCGGCATCCCGGTCTGCGCCAAGGCCGGGGTCAAAACGATCCGCCAGGCCGGCAGCGGCTGGGAACTGGCCACCACGCGCGGGACCGTTCAAGCCGATCAGGTTGTCATCGCAACCAACGGCTATACCGGCGACGTCACGCCCGAACTGAAGCGGCGCGTCGTCCCGCTCGCCAGCCATATCATCGCCACCGAGGAGCTGCCGCCGGACCTTGCCGCCTCATTGATCCCGAAGAACCGCACGCTGGCCGATACCAGGCGCGTGCTGACCTATTACCGGATGTCGCCGGACGGCAAGCGCGTCATCTTCGGCGGGCGCGCGCGCTTCACGCCCGTCACGCCGCAGCAGAGCGCGCCGATCCTGCATCGTTTCATGACCGATCGCTTCCCGCAACTGAAGGGCGTGCGCGTCACCCATGCCTGGACGGGCAATGTCGCCTTCACCTTGGACGCGCTGCCCCATATGGGAAAGCAGGATGGGATGCACTACCTGCTGGGCTGCAACGGCAGCGGCGTCGCCATGATGACCTACCTGGGATGGCAGACCGCTCGGAAAATCGCCGGCGTAACAAACCGCGTCAGCGCGTTCGACACGGACGATTTCCCGACTCACCCGCTGTACAACGGCAACCCTTGGTTTCTGCCGGCCATCGGGGCATGGTACCGGTTCCGTGACGATCTGGACCGCGCCATGGCGCGGGTCTGAGAGCAGACCGCCCGCGTCCCCCGTCCCGCATCGTGACCGCAGCCCCCCTGTCCTGTCCTGGCCTGGCTTGACCGGGCCATCTCGTGCCGCGGCGGATAAAGATGACCCGGTCAAGCCGGGCCAGGACAGGGTAGACGGACCATGCGCCGCGGCGGATATCGTACGCAATATAGAACGATCAGCGCCGTCGGCGGGCGCCGCGCATCACCCAATGCGTGGGAAACGGACCACCGACACCACGCATGTCGACAAATCGTAACGAAGGTAACGCCCGCACCGGTGCGATGTCCGTCACCCGCGTATTCCCCGCTTCCAGCACGCGAAGCTCTTGCAAACCGGCCAGCGGCGTCAGGTCCGTAACCGGGGTGTCGGTGACCTGAAGGCTGATCATCCGTTTCATCCCGCGCAGCACGGCAAGATCGGCCACCCGTGTCCCGCCCAGGTCCAACCGTTCCAGTGCCGTCAACGCCGCCAGCGGCGCGATGTCCGCCACCAGCGTCCCGGTCAAGTACAACGACCGCAACCCCGTCAGTCCCGCCAGGGGCGACACGTCGGCAACCGGCGTGAACGCGACGTTCAGGCTTTCCAGCGCCGTCAGCCCCGCCAACGGCGACAGGTCGACGACGCGCGTCAGCCGCAGTCCCAGAACGCGCAACCGATGCAGTCCGGCCAGCGGCGCCAGGTCGGTCAGCGGCGTCCGCGTCAGGAACAGTTCCTCGACGTCGCGCAGCAAGGACAAATCCGGCAGGTCGGCCAGCGGCACACGTTCCAGACGCAACGTTCCTACCTCATTCCGCGGCGACCCTCGGTCCTTCCACCATCTCCGTCGCACGGCGCAGGTCGACCGACAACAGGCTGGAGACGCCGCGCTCCTGCATCGTCACGCCATACAGGCGGTCCATCCGGCTCATCGTCAACTGGTGGTGGGTCACCACCAGGAACCGGGTCCCGGCCTCCCGCACCATGTCGTCCAGCAGCGCGCAGAAACGATCCACGTTCGCATCGTCCAGCGGCGCGTCGACCTCATCCAGCACGCAGACCGGCGCAGGGTTGCACAGGAACACCGCGAAGATCAGCGACAGTGCTGTCAGCGCCTGCTCGCCGCCCGACAGCAGCGACAGCGTGGAGAGCTTCTTGCCCGGCGGCTGCGCATAGATTTCCAACCCGGCTTCCAGCGGATCGTCCGACCCGACCATCGCCAGATGCGCGCGCCCGCCGTCGAACATGCGCTTGAACAGATGCTGGAAGTTCCGGTCCACCTCCTGGAACACGGTGTTGAGCCGCTCGCGCCCCTCGCGGTTCAAGTGCCCGATGGAACCGCGAAGCTTGGCGATCGCCGTCGTGATCTCCGCGCATTCCGTTTCAATCGTTTTGATCGTCCCTTCCAGTTCGGTCACTTCCTGCTCGGCACGCAGGTTGACCGGCCCCATGTCCTCGCGTTCCTTCCACAGCCGTTCCAATTTGCGACGCAGCCGATCCTCGACGTCCTGGTCGACCACCGGCGGCGGCTCCGGCAGCGTCGGGTTCACGCCCACACGTTCCAGGATCCGTTCCGCGACGACGCCCCAGGCGTGGTTGGCCTGTTCGTGCAATCCCTCGGCACGGACGGCGTCTTCCCGCCGCCGGCCCAGCGCCATCTCCGCCGCGCGCGTGGCCTTGTCGGCCTCTTCCTGCGTCGCCTGTGCGGCCTTCAGCCGCTCCGCCGAACGGCGGTACGTGGCCTCCGCCGTCTGCAACTCATCCAGGGCTTCTTGTCGCCGTCCCGCGACCGCTGCCGGTTCGCTTTCCAACGTAACCAATAGCTCGGCCGCCTCCGCCTGCCGCGCCCGCAGGTCGGTCACCCGCCCCGCCGAATCCCGCGCCCGCTCGGCCCACCCGGTCCGCTCGGCGCCGATCGCCTTCAGCCGGTTGGTCCGCGTCGCGTGATCCCGGACCAGCGACTCCCGCGCGGCGCGGGCCTGCGTGTCGCGGGACCGGGCGGCGGACAACGCCGCACGGGCCTGCTCCACGGCCGCACGCAACTGGCTGATATCGGGCAGCGCGGCCGACGCCGCCCGCGCCTGCTCCGCCGCGGCCGCGGCTTCGTCGCGTTCGGCTGTGACCCGCGCCAGTTGATCGTCGGCGGCAGCCAACCGAGCGGAGGCGGTCGCGGCCTGGTTGCGCAGGGCGTTCAGGGCGACACGGGCGCGTTCCTGCTTCTGCTCCCACTCACGCCGGCCGGCACGCGCCGCCTGTTCCGCCGCCACGGTCGCCTGCGCCGTCGCATCCGCTTCGGTCCGGCGTTGCCGCGCCTCCGCCGCCGCCTGCTCCGCGCCGGCCAGCCTGACCTTCAGGCCGTTCAAGCGGTTGCGCTGTTGCAGCCGGACTGCGGCCTGGGTCGGCGTGCCTGCGCGAATGGTATAACCGTCCCACCGCCAGATCGCACCGGAGCGGGAGACCAATGACTGCCCCGGCCGCAGATCGGACTGCTTCTGAAAGCCTGAATCGTCGGATTCGACCAGACCAATCTGCGACAGCGCCCGCGCCAGCACCTCCGGCCCCCGGACGAAATCCGCCAACGGCGCCGCCCCGTCCGGCAGCGGCGGCACCGGATCGAACGCCGGCAGCGGCCGCCAGTGCCGGGCCGCGTCGGGATTCAGGGCGGAGGTCAGTTCCTCGCCCAGGATCGCCCCCAGCGCCGCTTCCAACCCATCGGCCACCGTCAGCGAATCGATCACAGGGGGCCATTTCTCCCCGTCCTTGACCGCCAGCACCTCCGACAGCGCCTGCGTCTCCGCCGCCAGCTTGGCACGGGCGGAATCGGCGGCCGACTGGGTATCGCGCGCCGCCGCCAAGGCCGTCGCGGCCTCCGCGCGGGCCTTTTCCGCCTGCTCGACCGCGGCGCGGGCCTCGGTCAGCGCTGCCTCCGCCGCAGCGGTCTCCTCCGCCGCCCTGGTGACGGCATCGGGATCGACCTGCTGGCCCGCGATGCGCGTCCGTTCCTGGACGGCGTTGTCGAACTGGCTGTTCAGCCGCGCCGCCCGCTGCTGCGCCTGGGTCAGGATCTGCGTGGCGGCCTGGGCGCGCGCCTGCGCCTCGGCCGCCGCTTCGGTCGCCCGATTCGCCTCCGACTCGGCGACCCGCACCGATTCGGCCGCCGCTTCGGCATCCGAGTCGGCGGCTTGCGCCTGGTCCGGATGGGCCGCGTCCACCTGCCGCAGGTCCGCTTCCTCGGCGGACAGCCGGTCTTCCGCGGCGGCGGCGTCCCTCTGAAGCTGCTCCGCATGCGCCAGGTCCTGGGCGATCTGCGCCGCTCGGCGTCGCGCGCCGGCCAAGGCGACCTTGGCCCGATCCTCCTCGGCCGCGATCTGTTCCTGGGCCACACGGTGGCGTTCCAGGGTGGTCCGAGCGTCGGATTCCGCCTCACGCAGGGGCGGCAGGACGGCGGCGGCCTCGGCGGCGTGCGCGGCAGCGGCGGCAGCCGCCTCGGCCGCGTCGACGACCGCCTGCCGCGCGGCGTCCAGCGCGGCGGCGGCTTCATCGCGGGCGCGTTCGGCCCTGGCGCGCTGGACCGACAGAAGCTCCGCCTCGGCGGAACGGATGGTTTGGGAAATGGTCCGATACCGGCCGGCCTGTTTCGCCTGTTTCTGCAGGCCATTGAGCTGGGTCTGATGCTGGCCCTTCAGGTCCTCCGCCCGCTGCAGGTTCGCTTCCGCCGCCTTCAGCTTCAGCTCCGCCTCGTGCCGGCGGGCATGCAACCCCGTGATATTGGCCGCTTCCTCCAGGACAGAGCGGCGATCCTCGGGCCGCGCATTGACCAGCGTGCCGACACGTCCCTGGCTGACCATGGCGGACGCCCGCGCGCCCGACCCGATATCGGCGAACAGGGTCTGCACGTCGCGGGCGCGGACCTCCTGCCCGTTGATGCGATAGGCCGACCCGTTCCCTCGCTCGATCTTGCGGATGACTTCCAGTTCCGGGTGCTCATGGAACGGCGGCGGGACGCGGCCTTCCGTCTCGCTCAGGAACAGCGTCACCTCGGCGATGTTGCGGGACGCGCGGCCGGCGGTGCCGGCGAAGATCACGTCCTCCATCTCATCGCCGCGCATCTGCCGCGCGTTGCTTTCGCCCATGGCCCAGCGCAGGGCCTCGACGATATTGGACTTGCCGCAGCCGTTGGGGCCGATGATCCCGGTCAGTCCGGGCAGGATGTCCACATTGGTCGGTTCGGCGAAACTCTTGAACCCCGCGATGCGCAGACGGCGAAAGCTGACCGGCAAATCCTCACCCCTCCGGACGGCGCCCGGACGGGTGAGGTCCGAGCGGATTTAGCTGGGAAGCAACTTACGGAACGCGTCGTAACTCATTTCCCCGGCATATTTTTGTCCATTGATCACAAAGCTCGGAGTCGAGTCGATCTTCCATTTGTCGGTGTCGGCCTGCTGCTGCTTCACGATCCAGTCGCGCAGGCTGGTGTCGGCGATCGCCTTGTCGAAGGTCGTCCGGCTCATGCCGGCCAGGGCCGCGGTCTTCCACAACTGGTCGGTCGGATCGGCGCCCCGGTTGAACGCCCAGGTGTCCTGGGTCGCGAACAGCGCGTTGATGAACGGCTCATACCGGTTGACCGGCAGATAGCGCGCGACCATCGCGGCCTGCAGCGCGACCTGGTCCAACGGGTAATCGTGGAACACCCACTTCACCTGCCCCGTGTCGATCAGGTTCTTCTTGATCTGCGGCAGCGTTTCCATCGAGAAAGCGGCGCAATGCGTGCAAGTCAGCGAAAAATACTCGTTGACCGTCGTCTTGGCGTCAGGCTTGCCGATGAAGCGTTCGGCGCGGGTCTCGTCCTGCGCCCAGGCAGCAGAGGTGACCGCTGGCATGGCCGCCAGCGCGGGCACCGCGGTCAGCAGGAAACGGCGGGAAAAACGCATGGAAACCTCGTCAAGTCTTGCGGGATGAGCTTCTGGCATGTTTCGCGCGTCCGATCACCACCCGGCCCAGCGACGCCAGCGCCGACCGCAGCGGACCATCGGGCAGGGCGGCGACCGCCGCCTCGGCCTCGACGGCCGCCTCCGGCACGGACGCCGCGCCTTGCCGGGTGCGCGGCATCCCGGCCTGGGTGAACTTCAGCGCCTGGACGGTCGGGCTGCCCAGATGGGTGTTGATCCGGCCGATCAGTTCCTGGCCCACATAGTGCAGGTTCATGGCGGTGGCGCCGGAACAGGCGATGGTCAAGGTGCCCCGGTCCAGGCGCCTGGGCACCGTCATGCCGGCGACCCTGGGGCCGACGATCACCTCCCAGTCCAGCAGGATCTGCGCCGCCGCCGGGGTCTGCTTGCGGTAGACCTTGCGCGACACCGACGGCAGCACCGCGCCGACGGCACGCGGTCCGGCCGTGAAGAACGGACGCGGCGGGGTCCGAATCCCCGCACGCTCCGCTATACGGGTGGCCGTGTCGTCGTCCTGCTCCATACCGCCCGCGGAACTCCTGCTGTCCTGGTATGACCGCCACCGGCGCCGACTGCCGTGGCGCGCCGAACCGGGAGAGGTCCCCGACCCATATAGGGTCTGGCTCAGCGAGATCATGCTACAGCAAACGAC
>NZ_DASZTJ010000144.1:0-6653 GCF_035548235.1 Rhodopila sp. | reverse complement strand
CGGCGTGCTTTGCGGTTCCATTTCCATGGGACCACCGACCCCGCCGACAGCCCTCCCACCATCGGGCGCAGCGCCTGAATGACCTGAAAGCCATGGACCTACGCCTGTGCCTGCCGCTCAATTTCGGCAAGCTCTCGCCTCGAGATCAAGCGACTGGTCCGGGACTTCTAAGGCCGTCAGCGGACTTTGCGTGCTCGGCGTGCTTTGCGGTTCCATTTCCATGGGACCACCGACCCCGCCGACAACCCTCCCACCAAGCAGGTCCCCGACGGACCAACCTGCACAACCCGACGGCAGTCCCGACCAGGCGAATGACCGCTTTGATGATCGCGTGCTCCGCGGCCAGGAGCACCCCATGGGTCGAGGGTCGTAACAGCGTTCCGCAGCCCACCCCATCGACATTCACCGAGGACACACTCGTGTCCAAGCGCAGGAAACCGAGCGGCGGACCTCATCGCCAAAAGCCCACGCCCCTCCCCTGCCGTCAACGCACCCTCCGTGACCTCCGCGCCCTCTTGGAAAGGCGCAAAGCGCCGCCTCCGTGCGAAAACCACCCCGCCGACAACACCCGGCCCGCCCGCATAGAGCAGGCCCGCCTCCCCGCCCCCTACGCCGCCGCCCGCTCCCGCGTCACCAGCCGCCCCGCCCGAGCGTCGGTGGCACCCTGGCCGTAGACATAGGCGGACTGGCCGTTGACCCAGGTCTCCAGGATCCCGACCGACGGCCGGATCGGCGCGTCATAGGTCGCGACGTCCGCCACCGTCTTCGGATCGAACAGCACCAGGTCGGCATAAGCGCCCTCCCGGATCACGCCGCGGTCGACCATCCCGAACACGCTCGCGGTATGGCCGGTCATCTTGCGCACCGCGTCCTCCAGCGAGAACAACTGCAGGTCGCGGCAGTAATGACCCAGCACGCGCGGGAACGTGCCCCACAGGCGCGGATGCGGATAGGTGTCGTGCGGCAGCCCGTCGCTGCCGATCATCGACAGCCGGTGCGCCATGATGCGCTGCACGTCCGCCTCGTTCATCTGGAACTTGATCGCCCCCGCCGGCACCAGCCGCTGCGCCGCCGTCCGCCGGTCCACGCCCCACAGCCGGGCGATGTCGTCCAGCATCTTGCCGGCCATCTTGGGATGCGGGATCGACCAGGTGATCTGCTCCTGCACGTCCTGGCGCAGCCGGTCCGGCATCAGCACCGTCGACCCGGCGGCATAGGGGTAGACGTCGAACTCCACCTTCTGGTTCGCCGCCGCCGCCTCGATCGCCGCCAGCGTCTCCGTGCTGCGGCCGAAATTCTCCGGCATCGAGCACTTGTGGTGGCTGATCACGACCGAGGACCCGGTGTCGCGGCCGATCTTCAGCGTCTCCTGGATCGAGTCCAGCACGTGGTCCGCCTCGTCGCGCATATGCGTGACGTAGATACCGCCGACGGCGCGCAGGGCCTCGGCCACCGCGATCACCTCGTCCGTCGGGGCCATCATGTTGGGCGGATAGTACAACCCGGTGGAGAAGCCGGACGCCCCCTGCTCCAGCGCCTCTTTCAGCCGCGCCTGCATGTGCGCGGCTTCCTTGTCGGTGGCGGCGCGCTGGGTGTCGCCGTCCATCGCCTCGATCCGCAGCGACATGTGCCCGATCAGCGCATACGTGTTCACCGGGGCCGGGTCGGTCGCCAGCCGCTCGGCGTATTCGGCGAAGCTGCCGAAGGTCCACCAGCTTTCGTCGCCCAGCAAATCGAGCGGCGGGACCGGGCGCTTGGCCATCTTCACCGGCGACAGCGAGACGCCGCAATTGCCGACCACGACCGTCGTCACCCCCTGCGACATCTTGCACAACATGCATTCCGGCCCGCACAACACGGCGCGGTCGTCATGCGTGTGGGCGTCGATGAAGCCGGGTGCCAGCGCCAGGCCGTCGGCGTCCAGGTCACGCTCCCCTTCCCAGCCGCCCAGTTCGCCGATCGCGACGATGCGGTCGCCGGTGACCGCGACGTCGCCCTCGAACCGAGGGTTGCCGAGGCCGTCGAAGATCGTGGCATTCCGGATGATAAGGTCGCAGCGCAGGGCCATGGCTTGTCCTGTTGGTGGCGGTGGTGGCAAGAGCCGCGGGACCATATGCCGGGAGCGCCGGGATGACCATCGCCGAACTCTGCCTGCCGCTGCTGGTCGTCCTGACCATCGCCACGATCGTGCCGGCGAAGCTGGACGGACGGGGCGAATACGACAACGCCAACCCGCGCGATCCGGGCTTCTACCGTCCCGGCCTGCGCGCGCGGGCACTGGGCGCGCACCAGAACGGGTTCGAGGCGTTCCCCTTCTTCGCCGCCGCGGTGATCCTGGCCGAGATGCGCGGCGTCCCGCAGGGCACGGCGGACGGGCTGGCACTAGCGTTCCTGGCCTGCCGAATCCTGTATGTGGCATTATATCTTGGTAATCAGGCCACCGCGCGGTCCCTGACGTGGTGGGCCGGTTTCCTATGCAATCTGGCGCTTTTCCTGGCCCCGGCCTGGGCCGGGCGGTAGGCCCGCCGGATTAACATCGCCGCGGCGGCCTTGATCGTTCCCTGGGGTCCGGCATGCTGCCGGCCATGTCTTCGCATGCTGGGACCGCTGGCCCTCAAACCACCAAGCGGGATTTCCTGGGCCTCGTCACCGCGGCGGGCGCCGGGATCGGCGTTGCCGCGATCGTCTGGCCGTTCATCGATTCGATGAATCCCTCCGCCGACGTGATCGCCGCCGGCGCGCCGATCGACGTCGACCTGTCGAAGCTGGAGCCGGGCCAGCAGATCGTCGTGCTGTGGCGCGGTTCGCCGATGCTGATCGTCAACCGCACCCCGGACGCGCTGAAGACGCTGCAAAGCCCCAACCTGCTGTCGCGGCTGTCGGACCCGAACTCGACGGTGATGCAGCAGCCCCCGTATGCCGAGAACTGGCATCGGTCGGTGAAGCCGCAATACGCGGTGCTGGTGGGGATCTGCACGCATCTGGGCTGCCTGCCGGGGTATATGCCGAACCCCGATCCGACGACGCCGATGCCGAACTGGCCGGGCGGCTATTTCTGTCCCTGCCACGGGTCGAAATACGACCTCGCCGGCCGCGTCTATTCCGGCGTTCCCGCACCCTACAACCTGCCGGTGCCGCCGTATCGGTTCGTCAACGACAAGACGCTGCGGATCGGCGAGAACCCGCCCGGCGTGATATTCGCCCTGACGTCCGTCGTGCAGATGTAGCGGCCCGGCCTCAAGCACGTACCGCGAGAGGCCGCGCCAGCCCCGTCACGCCGCCATCCGCAGCGCCGCCCCCCGGCGGATGAAGTCCGCCGCCCGTTCGGCGATCATGATCGTCGGCGCGTTGGTGTTGCCGGACGCCACGGTCGGCATGATCGATGCATCCACCACCCGCAGCCCGGCGATGCCATGCACCCGCAGTTCGGGGTCCACCACCGCCATCGGGTCGACGCCCATCTTGCAGGTGCTGGTGGGGTGGAACACGGTGCCGCCGTTGCGCCGGGCGAAGTCCAGCAATTCGTCGTCGGACCGCACGTCGGGGCCGGGCAGGTACTCGCTCTTGACGAAGTCCTGCATCGCCGGGCGCGCCAGGATGTCGCGGCAGAGTTTCAGGCCGGCCACGATGACGCGCTGGTCCTCGGGCGCGGTCAGGTAGTTCGGGATCATCGCCGGCGCCTGGTTCGGGTCGGCGGATTTCAGCCTGATCTCGCCCCGGCTGTCGGGACGAAGCTGGTAGGCGATCATGGTGAAGCCCGACCATGGGTGCAGCCCGTCCTGCGGCCGGTCGGCGCTGAACGGCGACATCGAGCATTTGATGTCGGGCGACGCCAGCTCCGGCCGCGTGCGCGCGAACAGCGCGGCGGGGGCCGTGGCCATCGTCAGCGCGCCGCTGCGGAACAGGAAATACTGAAGGCCCGCCTTGACCTTTCCGATCGGGCTGTTGACCACGTCGTTGACCGTGACGGGCCGGGTCGCGCGCAGCTTGATCGGGGCCGAGTAATGGTCCTGCAGGCTCTGGCCGACGCCCTTGACGTCCTTCACGACGGCGATGCCGTGGGCGGTCAGCGCCTCGGCCGGGCCGACGCCCGACAGCATCAGCAGGTGCGGGGACCCGATCGCGCCGGCGCACAGGATCACCTCCTTCGCCGCACGCGCCATCTGCCGCTCGTTGTTCCGGCTGAACACGACCCCCGTCGCTCGGTTTCCATCGAAACGAATTCGTTCCGACAGCGCATGGGTGACGACGCGCAGGTTGGGCCGCTTCATCGCGGGATGCAGGTAGCCGACGGCGGTGGAGCAGCGCTTGCCGTTGCGCGTGGTGGTCTGGTGGTAGCCGACGCCTTCCTGCACCGCGCCGTTGAAATCGGCGTTGTACGGCAGCCCGACTTCCCGCGCGGCATGGATGAACGCCTTGCAGATCGGATCGGTCGGCGGGAAGTCGGACACCGTGACCGGTCCGCCGGTGGAATGGTAATCGTCGGCGCCTCGGGTCTGGTTGAAGGCCTGCTTGAAGAACGGCAGGCAGTCCTCGTACGACCAGCCGGCGTTGCCAAGCTGGCGCCAGTGGTCGAAGTCTTCCTTCTGGCCGCGGATGTAGACCATGCCGTTGATCGAGCTGGACCCGCCCAGGACCTTGCCGCGGGGCCAGAAGATCCTGCGGCCGCCGGCGCCGGGGTCCGGTTCGGTCTCGAAACACCAGTTCACCGCGCGGTCGGCGAAGGTCTTGCCGAAGCCCAGCGGGATGTGGATCCACATGTTGCTGTCGGGGCCGCCGGCTTCCAGCAGCACGACCTTGGTGTTCGGGTCCTCGGTCAGCCGCGCGGCCATGACGCAGCCGGCCGAGCCCGCGCCGACGATCACATAATCCGCGTCGATGGTCTGCATGCTCGGTTCCCCCTTTGTTGGGAACGAGCCTATCGACGCCAGCCGCATTGTTCCAGAGCCGGGCGCATATGCGCCGGCGGATCGGCAACGGCGTCGACGGGGGGATCGAGCGGCAGGTGGATCGCCCGGGCCAGCAGGTGCAGCTTGACGCGGGCGGAGGAGCCGTACTGCGCGTCCCCCAGGATGGGGGCGCCGAGCGTGGCGGCGTGGACGCGGACCTGGTGGGTGCGGCCGGTGCGGGGGTGGACCTCGATCCAGGTCAGGCCGCCGGCGCGGCCGCGCACACGCCAGTCGCTGATCGCGGGCTGGCCCCTGGGGTCGGGGACGATGCGCCAGCCCTTGGGGGTGGAGACGCGCAGCAACGGGGCGTCGACGGTGCCGGCGTCGGCGGCGACGGGGCCGTCCAGGACGGCCCAGTAGGTCTTGCGCGCCAGGCCGGCGGCGAAGGCCTGCTGCGCGGCCAGAAGGGCGGCTTTGCGCAGGGCGACGACGAGGCAGCCGGCGGTGTCGGTGTCCAGCCGATGCGCCAGCCACGGCCCGTCCTTCCGGCGCGACAGGCTTGGGAAGACGTCCTCCACGCTGGGGCCACCGGCGCGGGCGGGATGGACGGGCAGGCCCGGCGGCTTGTCCAGCACGACGAAGCGGGGGTCGCGGAACAGTTCCTTCATGGGGTGGGGCTATGCGGGTTGGGCGGGGTGGGCAAGCCGCGCCAATGGCGGCCTCCCCCAATCCCCCGCCGCCCGGAAATCCGCTACGGTCCTCCCCAAGGAGACCATCCCCAGGAGGACACCCCATGAAGATCGCCCGCATCGAAACCTTCCTGTTCGACCCCGGCACCGCCAAGAACCTGCTGTTCTGCCGCGTCGAGACCGAGGACGGCCACCATGGCTGGGGAGAAGCCTACGTCACCCCCGGCAAGGAACCGGTCATCGAGCACCTGCTGAAAGACCTCGCGAAATACATGATCGGCCGCGACGCCCGCCTGATCCGCCACACCGCCCAGGTGGTGTTCGAGGACTTCGCCATGCGCCGCACCTCGCTGGACCTGATGTCGGCCTGGAGCGCCATCGAGATCGCGCTGTGGGACATCGTCGCCAAGGACGCCGGCCAGCCGCTGTACAACATCCTCGGCGGCCCGTCCCGCCAGCGCGTCAAGGTCTATGCCAATGGCTGGTCCAGCGGCACGCTGTCGATCGAGGAGAACCTGGAACGCGCCCTGGCGCTGAAGGAACAGGGCTTCTCGGCCTGCAAATGGGACCCCTTCCCCGGCCCCTGGCGCAGCTTCGTCCACCCCGAGGACGAGGACCACGTCGTCCGCTATGTCCGCCTGATGCGCGAGGCGCTGGGGCCCGAGTTCGGCCTGCTGGTGGAGGTGCATCGCCGCCTGTCCCCCATGCACGCGGTCCGCATCGGCCAGCGCCTGCGGGAGTTCGGGATCGGTTGGTACGAGGAACCCTGCCTGTGCGACAACATCGCCCTGGTGGCCGAGGTGCGCCACGCCCTGCCCGGCATCCCGATCGTGACCGGCGAGGCGATCTATTCGAAGGAAGGCTTCGCCCAGGCCCTGGCGGCGCGGGCGGCGGACATCATCAACCCCGATATCTGCAATTGCGGCGGTGTGTCGGCGATGCTGGACATCGCGGCGATGGCGCAGCCCCATGCCGTGGCGATCGCACCGCACAACTACAATTCCACGCTGGTGGGTCTGGCCGCGACGGTGCAGCTGTCCGCCATGATCCCGAATTTCTGGATCGCCGAATGTTT
>NZ_DASZTJ010000143.1:0-15833 GCF_035548235.1 Rhodopila sp. | reverse complement strand
CGCCGCCCAGGTCGGCACCATCGTCATGTCATACGTCGCCAGTTTCCAGTTCCTGGCGCTGGCGGCGTTTCCGCGCACCGAGACCGGGAAGATCCGACGGGAGGAGGTGAAGGCGCTGTATCGGGAGCGCGCCAGCCGGATGTAGGATCGCTTCGGTGCCGCCCGAATTGTCCCACGCGGGCCTGGCGTATCATGTGCCAGGCCCCATGGCGGGCGCAGGCACGTCATCCACCCGTTGCGGTGCCGGTGGGCGGTGCCGGTGGGCGGTGCCGGTGGAGAGAAAGGCGTGGGTGGTGTCTTCCGGCCAAGACGTCGAGAGAGGACGAACAAACTACCGCGACACAAGGAGAAGGAAGCGATGTTCTCGGTCATCTTCGAGGTCCATCCCGCCCCGGACCGGTGGGACGCCTACCTGGACACGGCACGGATGCTGCGGCCGGAACTGGAGCAGATCGATGGTTTCATCGACAACATCCGATACAAGAGCCTGACCCGCCCGGGCTGGCTGCTGTCGCTGTCGTCCTGGCGGGATGAGAAGGCCCTGGTGCGGTGGCGCACCCAAATGCGGCATCACGAGGCGCAAGCGAACGGACGCGGCGGGATCCTGCTCGATTACCATCTGCGCGTCGGCGAGATGACACACGATACGCAATCGCCCGACGGCTATGCGCCGCACGCGCAAAGGCTTGACGAAACCCGGACCGGGACCGCAACGACAATCACGCTGGCGACCGCTCGGTGCCGGGCCGCCGACGCCGACGCCGTCGCGGCGTCCCTGGGCTTGCCGAAAGATGCACCGGGCCTGGTCGCGTGGGACGCGTTCGACGCCATCCTGACGCCGGGCGACGCGATCCTGCTGATGTCGTGGAAAAATCCGAACGCGGCGCAGGCGGGATCGGCGGCACTGCCGCGCGACGCACGGGTACGGCAGGTCCGGGTCATCCGCGACTACGGCATGTTCGACCGGCGGGAAGCGCCGCAATACTATCCCGATGCCCCCGGCCGGGAGACGCTGCACGCCTAAGGTCCGGTCAGGCCGCCTTCGCCCTGCCGCCGAAGCGTTCAAACCGGAACGGAGCCGGATCGACGCAAGGCGTGGCGCCGGTGACCAACTCCGCCATCAGGCGCCCTGCCCCCGGTCCGATCCCGAAGCCGTGGCCCGAAAAGCCGCTCATCAGGAAGAACCCCGGTACCGCCGCGACCGGACCGATCACCGGCACCGCGTCCGGCGTCGTATCGATCAGCCCGCCCCAGCTTTGCGCGATCTTCGCCGGACCGAACGCAGGGAAGGCGCGCACCAGGTTCCGAAGGCTTTCCTCGACGATCGCGGGATTGGGCTCCGGGTCCAGCACGCGCGTCGCCTCGAACGGGCTGGCCTGATCGAGCGTCCAGCGGCGGGGGATGCGCGCTTCCTCCTGGAAGCGGCCGAACAGGCGGATGGTGTATTCCTTCCGGGTCCGGATCATCGCCGGAAGGAAGGTGGCCAGCAGCCGGAAACTGTCCGGGACCACGAACGCCTCATACCTGTTGCGGCGCGCGACCGTGTAGCCGCCGTCCTTGCGCTTGCGAAAGGCGAAGTCCGGGCCGGCGACGGCGAGTTCGGGCGGGCCGTCGATCGGCGTGGTGCGCATCACGCTGCCCAGCACCTTCAGTTGCGGGAAGTCGACACCCATGTTGCCGCAGAACAGCCGCGACCACGCGCCGCCCGCCAGCACCACCGCGTCGCAGGCGATCGTTCCGCGTTCCGTCACCACGCCGCTGACGCGCCCCGCTTTCGTTTCGATCCCGCGTGCGGCGCAGTTGACCGTGACCGTCGCACCCAGCCGGCGTGCGGCCTGCGCCATCAGCGGCACGGCCAGTTGCGGTTCGGCGCGGCCGTCATTGGCCGTATACAGCGCCCCGGCCCAGCGGCGCGAGGATCCGGGCAGGACCTTGTCCACCTCCTCGGACGTCAGGATACGGCTTTGCACCTGGTATGTGCGCGCATCCTCCAGCCACGCCTCATACGCCGCCACCTCCTTCCCCGTCTCGCACAGATAGCACGCCCCTGCTCGGGTGAAGCCGACATCGGCGCCGAGGCGTTCGGCCATGCGGTCCCACTGTCGCAGTGCTTCCAGCGCGAGCGGGACCTCGGCCTGGTCGCGGCCCTGGGTGCGGCAGAAGCCCCAGTTGCGGGAGGACTGTTCGCCGGCCAGCCGCCCCTTTTCCACCAGCGCGACCGAGACGCCCTGGTCCGCAAGCGCCAGCAGCGTGCTGACGCCGGCGATTCCGCCGCCGATGATGACGACGTCCGCCCTGGCGGGAAGCCGGTCATCCGTTTCGACGGTGATCGTTTCGGGGGCCATGTCGAAACCTCTTCGTTGCGGCGGCGGTCGCGTGGAATAGTATGGGTGTCGAAGCAAAAGGGGAACTCGCGATGCGTCTTTTACCCTGCGTATCGGCGGCCCGCATGGTGGTTGCCGGACTTCTGGTCCTGTTCATGGCCATTCCGGCCTCGGGACCGGCTTCAGCCCAGGGCAGCGGGTCTCCGACGCTGGATGCCGTCCGCGCCCGCGGCCAGTTGCTGTGCGGCACCGGCGGCGAGATCCCCGGCTTCTCCATGGTCGACAGCGGCGGCGTGATGCGCGGACTGGACGCCGATTACTGCCGGGCGATCGCCGCTGCGGCGCTGGGCGATGCGAACAAGGTGAAATGGGTCGCGGTCACGGCGCAGAACCGCTTCACCGCCCTGCAATCGGGGGAGGTCGACGTACTGGTGCGCAACACCGGCTGGTCCCTGACACGGGAATCGAGCCTGGGCCTGGAGTTCGGCGGGATCAATTTCTGGGACGGCACGAGCATCATCGTGAAGACCGCCTCCGGCATCAAATCGGTCAAACAGCTTGGCGGCGCGACGATCTGCGTGCTGCCGGGCACGACGACCGAGTTGGACCTGGCCGATTGGGCGCGGGCCGAGAACATTGCCTATACTCCTGTCCTGATCGGCAGCCTGAGCGAGATCCGCCAGGCGTTCCTGTCGGGACGCTGCGACGGCTATACCACCGACAGCTCGCAGGTGGCCGGATTCCGTTACATGCAGGGTGCCAAGGCCTCGGAGCTGACGATCCTGCCGGAGCCGATCGGCGTCGGTCCCAGCGGCGCGGTCGTGCGGAAGGGCGACGACAAGTGGCTGGATATCGTGAAATGGACGCACTACGCCACGGTGGTCGCCGAGAACCTGGGCGTCACCAGCGCGAATATCGATAGTTTCAAGGATTCCAAGGTCCCCGACGTGCGGCGGCTGCTGGGGGTGGAGAGCAATCTCGGGAAATCGCTGGGCCTGGATGACACATGGGCAGCGAACGTGATCCGGCAGGTCGGCAATTACGGGGAGATGTTCGCGCGCGACGTCACGCCGCTGGGGCTGGATCGGGGGAAGAACGCACTCTGGACAAAGGGCGGCCTGCAATTCGCGCCGCAGTTACGATAGGGCCCTACCCCGCGAACTCCGACGCCTTATACCCCTGCGCGAACAGCAGCGCACGAAGGTCGCCATGATCGACCCGCGCCTGCGCTTCCGCCGCCACGATCGGTTTCGCCCGGAACGCCACGCCCAGCCCCGCCGCCTTGATCATGTCCAGGTCGTTCGCCCCGTCCCCGACAGCCAGCGTCGCCTGCTGCTTCAACCCCCGCGCGGCGGCGAGCTCCCGCAACGCGGCCAGCTTGCTGTCGCGATCCAGGATCGGTTCCCGGACGTGACCGGTCAGCACCGCCCCGTCATCCAGCAGCACGTTCGACCGGTGCGTCTCGAACCCCAACGCCTCGGCGACGCGCGCCGTGAAAAAGGTGAAGCCGCCCGACACCAGCGCCGTCGTTGCCCCCCGCGCGCGCATCGTCAGCACCAGCTCCCGTCCGCCCGGGGTGAACCGGACCCGCTCCCACGTCTTTTCCAATGCCTCCAGCTTCAGCCCTTTCAGCATGGCGACGCGTTCCCGAAGCGCCGCCTTGAAGTCCAGCTCCCCGTTCATCGCGCGGCGGGTGATGGCGGCGATCTGCTCGCCGATCCCGGCGAAGGCGGCGAGTTCGTCCAGCGTCTCGCCCTCGATCATGGTGCTGTCCATGTCGGCGATCAGCAGGGCCTTGCGCCGGCCGCGGGTTTTGACCGTGATAGCGTCAATCGGCTTGCCCTCGATCGCGTCGCGCAGCACGGCGGGGTCGGGGGGCGTCGAGACGGGGATGTCCACGGCCTCATTCGGTGAGAGGGTCACCGGCGTGCCGCCGCGGATCGCATTGCGGATGTGGTTGATGATGGCAGGGGACAGGCTGATCGCGTCGCGGCGGGCGACGAGCGTGGTGACATAGCTCATGACGGGCGGGAACCTGACAGCGGCGGATACGGCGGGCAAGCCGAAAGCGCTACCCGAAGAAGTCCCCGGCGGGCTGCCGAAAGGGCTTATCATCGCCGGTCCGACGGCCAGCGGGAAATCGGCGCTGGCGCTGGCGGTCGCGGAACGCTTCGGCGGGGTCATCATCAACGCGGACTCCATGCAGGTGTACCGCGAGCTGCGCGTCCTCACCGCTCGGCCTACGCCGGCGGACGAAGCCCGCGTGCCGCACCGGCTGTACGGCGTGCGCCCCGCCGCCGATGCCGGCAGCGTCGCCTGGTGGCGCGCAACGGCGCTGGCCGAGATGGAGGCGGCCCGCGCGGCCGGCCGCCTGCCGATCCTGACCGGCGGAACGGGGATGTATTTCGCCAGCCTGACCGGCGGCCTGTCCGACATCCCTGACCCCGGCCCGGACGCTCGGGCGGAGGCGCGCCGATTGCTGGCGGAGCAAGGGGCGGCGGCGCTGCATGCCAGCCTGGCCCATGTCGACCCCGCCACCGCCGCCCGCCTGCGCCCGGAAGACAGCCAGCGCATCGCCCGAGCGTGGGAGGTCTGGCGGGGGACCGGAAGGGGGCTGGTGGCGTGGCAGTCCCAACGCACCCCGCCGGCAGCGTGGGACTTCGCGGCGATCCGGCTGGACCCGCCGCGCACGGCGCTGCGCGCCGCCATCGCCGGCCGCTTCGACGCCATGCTGCACGAGGGCGCGATCGAAGAGGTGCGGGCGCTGCTGGCGCTGGGCCTCGACCCCGCGCTGCCGGCGATGCGCGCCCACGGCGTGCCGGAGCTGTCGGCCTATCTGTCCGGGCGGCTGTCGCTGGACGACGCCAGGCGGCGGACGGAACTGGTCACGGGACAGTACACGAAGCGGCAGGCGACATGGTTTCGTCATCACCCTCTCGCAACCCAGGACCGCGTTCGCACGATAAATTCGCGATTTTCGTCCGTTGAGCAATTTTCGGAAAGTGACTGCGCTGATTTATTCGCATTTATTCAACAGATGGCTTGACCCGGCGTTTGATCCCCACTAAGGCAGGCGCCCCGACCGAAAAAAAGGAGCCGGATCATGTCGGCTGATATCAGCCAGTCAGGAGCAGAAATCCTTCTTCGCGCCCTCAAGGACCAGGGCGTAGAGGTTATTTTCGGCTATCCCGGCGGCGCGGTACTCCCGATTTATGATGCCCTGTTCCAGCAGAACGCCATTCGCCACGTCCTGGTGCGCCATGAGCAGGCCGCCGTTCATGCGGCGGAGGGCTATGCGCGCTCGACCGGCAAGGTCGGCGTGGTCCTGGTGACCTCGGGGCCCGGGGCGACCAATGCGGTCACCGGGCTGGTGGATGCGCTGATGGACAGCATCCCGATCGTCTGCCTGACGGGCCAGGTGCCGACGCACCTGATCGGCAACGATGCGTTCCAGGAGGCCGACACGACCGGCATCACCCGGCCGGCGACCAAGCACAACTACCTGGTCAAGCGCGGGGAGGACCTCGCGCGCGTGGTGCACGAGGCGTTCTATGTCGCCTCCCACGGGCGTCCGGGACCGGTGGTCATCGACCTGCCCAAGGACATCGTCATCAACAAGGCCCCCTATACCGAACCGGTGGCGTACCATTCCAGCTACCGCCCGCGGACGGAGCCGGAGCTGTCGCAGATCGAGGCCGCGGTGGCGCTGCTGAAGCAGGCGAAGCGGCCGGTCATCTATGCCGGCGGCGGCGTGATCAACGCCGGTCCGGCGGCATCCCAGGCGCTGACGCGCTTCACCCGCATGACCGGCTTTCCGATCACCAACACGCTGATGGGCCTGGGCGCCTATCCGGCCTCGGATCCGCAATTCCTGGGTATGCTGGGGATGCACGGGACGTACGAAGCGAACCTGGCGATGCATGGCTGCGACGTCATGCTGGCGATCGGCGCGCGCTTCGACGATCGGGTGACGGGGCGGCTGAACGCCTTCAGCCAGGGCAGCCGGAAGATCCATATCGATATCGACGGATCGTCCATCAACAAGAACGTGCCGGTGGAGATCCCCATCCTGGCTGATGCCGGCCTCGCGCTGGACGCACTGATCGAGGCCTGGGACCGGGACCCGACGCCGCTCGATAAGGAGGCGCTGACCACCTGGTGGCGGCAGATCGACGAATGGCGCGGCAAGGACAGCCTGAAGTTCACCCAGGACCAGGCCAAGGGCGGCATCATCAAGCCGCAATACGCGATCCGGCGGCTGTATGAGCTGACCAAGGCCCGCGGGCGCGACACCTTCATCACCACCGAGGTCGGCCAGCACCAGATGTGGGCCGCCCAACATTTCGGCTTCGAAAAGCCGAACCATTGGATGACGTCGGGCGGCCTGGGCACCATGGGCTACGGACTGCCGGCGGCGATGGGCGTGCAGATCGCGCATCCGGACGCGCTGGTGGTGGATATCGCCGGCGAGGCGTCCATCCTGATGAACATCCAGGAGATGGGGACGCTGGCGCAGTATCGCCTGCCGGTGAAGGTGTTCATCCTGAACAACCAATACATGGGCATGGTGCGGCAGTGGCAGGAACTGCTGCATGGCAGCCGGTATTCGGAGACCTACTCGGCTGCCCTGCCCGACTTCGTGAAGCTGGCCGAGAGCTTCCACGCCGTCGGCATGCGCGCCGAGAGCGTCGACCAGTTGGACGACGTGATCAACGCCATGCTGGACTGCCCCAAGGCGGTGATCGCGGATATCGCGGTGGACCAGGCGGAGAACTGCTTCCCGATGATCCCCTCCGGCGCGGCGCATAACGAGATGCTGCTGGGTCCGGAGCACGAGGCGTCCGGCGCGGGGGTCACGGATGCCGGATTGGTGCTGGTGTAATGGCCGGGGTCGCTGGCACCGCCCCGTCGTGGCCGGTCTCGTGCCGGCCATCCACGGCTTGCGGTGCCGGTGTCGGCGTGAATGGCTGGGCCTGGCCCGGCCATGACGAGACATGGACCATCCACGGCGTCCGGTCGGTGACCGCCCGCGTATAACGCCTCTCCCCTTGCCTCACCGCGCGTCCAGGGGCATGACCCCGCGTGATGCGCCGAACTTCATTCCGTTGCGACAGAAACCCCCATGCCCAATCCCTCCGACCCGAATGAGCGCAGCGCGACCATATCGGTCCTGGTCGACAACGAAGCCGGCGTGCTGGCGCGCGTCATCGGCCTGTTCTCGGGCCGCGGCTACAATATCGACAGCCTGACCGTCGCCCCGGTCGACGCCGCGGGCCAACGCAGCCGCATCAACGTCGTGACCTCCGGCACGTCCATGGTGATCGAGCAGATCAAGGCGCAGCTCGACCGCCTGGTGCCGGTGCACCGCGTCGCCGACCTGACGATGGACGGCCCGCACGTGGCGCGCGAACTGGCCCTGGTGAAGGTGATCGGCACCGGCGAGCAGCGCGTCGAGGCGATGCGCATCGCCGATACGTTCCGTGCCCGCGTCGTCGACACCACGCTGGGCAGTTTCGTCTTCGAACTGACGGGCGCGACCGAAAAGATCGACGCCTTCATCGAACTGATGCGCGACCTCGGGCTCGCCGAGGTCTCGCGCAGCGGCATCGCCGCGCTATCGCGCGGCACGAATACCATCTGATTTGTACTGAAAAAGGAACGAGGAACCATGCGCGTTTACTACGACCGCGACGCGGACGTGAACCTGATCAAGGGGAAGAACGTCGCCATCATCGGCTATGGCAGCCAGGGTCATGCCCATGCGCTGAACCTGAAGGACAGCGGCGTCAAGAACATCGCCATCGGCCTGCGCCCCAGCTCCGCCGGCGTCGCCAAGGCGGAAGCCGCCGGGCTGAAGGTCATGGACCCGGCCGAGTGCGCCAAATGGGCCGACGTCATCATGGTGCTGACCCCGGATGAAGGCCAGGGCGACCTGTACCGCGAGAAGATCGGCCCGAACATGAAGCCCGGCGCCGCGCTCGCGTTCGCGCATGGGCTGAACGTGCATTTCAACCTGCTCGACCCGCGCCCGGACATCGACGTGTTCATGATCGCTCCCAAGGGCCCCGGTCACACCGTGCGCAGCGAATACCAGCGCGGCGGCGGCGTCCCCTGCCTGGTGGCGGTCGCGCAAAACCCGTCCGGCAACGCGCTGGAAGTGGCGCTGTCCTATGCCTCGGCCATCGGCGGCGGCCGCGCGGGCGTGATCGAGACGACCTTCAAGGAAGAATGCGAGACCGACCTGTTCGGCGAGCAGGTCGTGCTGTGCGGCGGCCTGGTCGAACTCATCAAGGGCGGCTACGAGACGCTGGTGGAAGCCGGGTACGCCCCCGAAATGGCATATTTCGAGTGCCTGCACGAAGTGAAGCTGATCGTCGACCTGATCTATGAAGGCGGCATCGCCAACATGAACTACTCGATCAGCAACACAGCCGAATACGGCGAATACGTCTCCGGCCCGCGGATCATCACCGGCGAAACGAAAAAGGAGATGAAGCGGGTGCTGGACGACATCCAGTCCGGCCGCTTCGCCCGCGATTGGATGCTGGAGAACAAGGTCAACCAGTCCAGCTTCAAGGCAACGCGCCGGCGCCTCGCGGAACACCCGATCGAGAAAGTCGGCGAGAAGCTGCGCGCGATGATGCCCTGGATCAGCAAGAACGCGCTGGTCGACAAGACCAAGAACTAACCCGCATGACCGGACCCGGGAAGCCGGGTCTTTGCGACACGGCCCCACGGCATCCCCGCCCTGGGGCCGTTTAGTTGCGGCCGTTATGTTGCAGCAGCTTGATAAATGAAAGAATTTGGCGTCCCGGTCGTTGCCGCGGCGCCGGCTTCCCGGCTACACCGGGGATATGCTTCACGCATACACCCTGGCCGACGGTCTGCCCCAGCCAATTCCCGACCCGGCCTCAGGGAACGCGTTGGCCCAGGCTGCGTGGATCGACCTGCTGAACGCCACCCGCGAGGAACTGGACCGCGTGGAGGCCGCTACCGGCCTCTCGCTCCCGTCCCAGGCGGAAATCAGCGAGATCGAGCTGTCGAGCCGCCTCGCCACGCGGCATGGCGTCCTCTACATGAACATGCCCATCATCAACATGGTGGACCACGGCACCACGCCGGTCGGCGTCTCGATCGGTTTCGTGCTGCACGAAGAGCGGCTGGTCACCATCCGTTTCGCGCCCAGCCGCATTTTCGACCTTTACGGTGAACGCCTGGTCACCCGGGAAACCAGCGCGACCACCGCACCACATATCTTCCTGGGCCTGATGGAAGCGATCGTCGACCGGCAGGCCGATGGGCTGGAGTATGTGCGCGACGAGTTGGAAAAGATCTCCCACGTCATCTTCGCGATGGGCACCGCCAAGGGCGCCGGCGGCCGCAAGAACGAAGACGCCGAATTGAAGCGCATCCTGGGGGAGCTTGGCCGCCTGGGCGACCTGATCTCCCACATCCGGGACACCCAGACCGGCGCGGCCCGCATCGTCCCTTACGTCGAAAGCCGAGCGCCGTGGATGCCGACGGAACTGCATGGCAGGCTGGAGATGCTGCGCCAGGACATCGCCTCGGTCAGCGAATTCGACACGCACCTGAACGACAAGACGCAGTTCCTGCTGGACGCGACGCTGGGCTTCATCAACATCGCGCAGAACAACGTGATGAAGGTGATGGCGATCGCCTCGGTGGTCGGGATTCCGCCGGTACTGATCGCCGGCATCTATGGCATGAACTTCAAGAACATGCCGGAATATGATTGGGTCTGGGGATATGAGTGGGGATGGGGGCTGATCATCCTGACGACGATCATCCCCCTCGCGATCTTCCGTTGGCGGAAGTGGATCTGACCCTGCCGGCGCCTGCTTCGACCTAGTGCGACGGGGCTCTGTCCGGCAGCCAGGCATCGGTCCAGCCGGTCCCGCCTGCCGCCGGGTTGGTGGTCTGCACCTCGGTCATCCCCGGCCCCTGCTTCTCCAGGATCGAGATAGGGGTCGGATTGCGGATGACCTGGCAATCGATCGGCCCGGCCACCGACCCGCCGGCCCGCCGCGAGGCCAGGCGCTGCAGGTCGTCCTGCGAATGGCATAGCACCGCACCCGGATCCAGCCGGGGCCACGCCAGCGGTTGAGGCCTGACGTCCGGCAGGCCCGGAGGGGGCTTTTTCGGCAGCAGCCCGCCCGCGTCGAAACGCACATGGCTGTTACTGTCCGGCTGCGCCAAGGCAGGGGCGGCCGCCAGGCTCGCGAAGGCCATGACGAGGATAAGGAGCCGCACGTGCGAAGATGATGTCATGTCATCCTTTTCCCTGACCGATATCAATCCGATTGGGGCGCACCAGCGCTGCCGGATGGTTCGACGGCAGCCGCGGACCGCGACCGAATAGTTTCTCCCGGAACGTCCCGGCCGCGTAGTCCCGCTTGAACGCACCGCGCGCCTGCAGCTCGGGCACCACCAGGTCGGCGATGTCGGCGAAGCTGCCCGGCGTCACGACATAGGCGCAGTTGAAACCATCGACGTCGGTTTCCTCGACCCAGGCCTGAAGTTCCTTCGCCACTTCCGCGCCGGAGCCGATGATGACGGGGCTGCGGCCGCCGATCGCGGCATGGCGGGCGATCTCTCCCACCGTCCATTCCCGGTCCGGGTCGGCCGTGGTGAAAGCCTCCAGCGCGGAACTCTGCGCATTGGTCCGGTCGTCGAAGCGCACCACCTGGTCGCGGTCCATGGCGCCGAAATCCAGGCCCGTCCAGCCCGACATCAGCGCCAATGCCCCTTCCTCGGAGACGTAGTTCAGATAGTCCCGATGCTTCTCGCGCGCGGCCTTCGTGGTCCGGTCTGTGATGATGGTGATCATGGTGAAGATCACGAGGTCGTTCGGATCGCGCCCTGCCGCCGCCGCGCGGGTCCGCAGGTCGGTGACGATGTTGCGGATGATCTTTTTCGATGGGCCGTTGATGAAGACGCACTCCGCGTGCCGCGCCGCGAAGTCCCGTCCCCGGTTGGAGGCCCCGGCCTGGAACAGCACCGGCGTGCGCTGCGGCGACGGCTCGCACAGATGGATCGCGTCGACCTTGAAATGCGGGCCTTCGTGGTGGATCGCATGGATCTTCGCCGGATCGGCGAAGCGGCGTCCGGCGCGGTCGCGCAGCACGGCGCCGTCTTCCCAGCTCGCCTCCCACAGCTTGTAGACCGCCTGCATGTAGTCCTCGGCGATCTCGTAACGATCGTCATGGGCGACCTGTCTCGTCATGCCCATCCCGCGGGCGGCGCTGTCGAGGTAGCCCGTCACGATGTTCCAGCAGATGCGGCCTTGGGT
The DNA here is from genome assembly GCF_035548235.1 of Rhodopila sp. Classification (GTDB taxonomy): domain Bacteria; phylum Pseudomonadota; class Alphaproteobacteria; order Acetobacterales; family Acetobacteraceae; genus Rhodopila. The sequence goes on along the minus strand of NZ_DASZTJ010000143.1, from coordinate 4,199 downwards.
CAGGTGGTCCAGCGTGCTCATGCGGCGCGCGAACGGATAGGGCAGCTCATAGGACAGCGCGCAGGTGATGCCGAAGCCAAGGTTCCGCGTCACCGCCGCCATGGCGCTCACCGGCATCAGCGGGTCGTTGACCGGCACCTGCACGGCCTGCTCCAGCGCCGTGTCCGGAGAGCCTTTGTAGACGTCGTAGATGCCCAGCACGTCGGCCAGGAACAGCGCGTCAAACCGCCCCCGCTCCAACACCTTCGCCAGGTCGGTCCAATAGTCCAGCGCGTTGTAGCGATCCGCCTGGTCGCCGGGATAGGTCCAGAGGCCCGGCGACTGATGGCCGATGCAGCACATGTCGAAGGCGTTGAGGCGGATCTCTTTAGGCATTCCGGTCGGCCACACGTTGAGCCCGTCTGGCGACGGGTGGGCGCACCTCTTTTCACATCATGGCATCTGCCGTCCAGAGGGTTTCCGACCCAAGAGGCCAAGCCATGATTTCAGGCCGGCATCGAGAGACGCTCGGTCAGTGCGCCACGCGATGGGGGAACTGCATCGCGATCACCTCGGCGCCCTCGGGTCCGGCCTCGGCCTCGAACGCCGCGTCGTCGGGATAGACGAAGGCGCAGGACAGCCGGTCCATCGCCTGGCCGGCATGCGCCAGGCTGCCCTTGGTCACCACCCAGTACTGCCCTCGTCCCCCGACGGGATCGAGGCCCGTGACACGCCCGTTCGGGGGCAGGGTGTAGCGCCACGCGCCCATGCCGTCGGTTTCCGGACCGATCAGCGTCTCGGCCGGCGTGCTCGGCGCAGCCAGCGGACCGGCAACCGCCTCCCGATGCGCCCGTCCCTTCACGGTGCGCAGCGCGGCCCGGTTCTCCGGCATCGTCATGAAGCGCGCGCCGGGGTCGAAGCCGTTGCGCAGGGTGAAATACCACACGCCCTCGTCCTGACTGGCGCGAATTGGGCCATATGCGGTGTGCGCAGCGGTGAAATGCACCGTGACCGGCTTGATGTCGTGCAGCCCCAACGTGCCGCAACCACCGACCACGAGCTGGAACTGGTCCTGCTGGTGGTAATGGGACTGCGCGGTGCTGCCGGGGTCCTGCTCGACCAGGAACGCCATGGGGAAGAGCGCCCCGGCGTCGGGATCGGGCGTGCCCGGCGCCATGTTGTAGCGTGACGTCCCCAGGTACAGCGTGTGCCAGAACGTCACGCCGTCCGGGGCGCTCCCCCGACGACGATTGACGCGGGCGGCATCGGCAGTGGCGATCAGGGTCATGGCAAGACGGCCTCCGGGGACAGGCCGCGATTGTACGCCGGGCGCCCCGGCGCGCAACAGCGTTTCCCCTGCCCCCTCGGCGTTACAGGATCAGGCGCGCTGCTTCAACAGGTCCCGGATCTCGGTCAGCAGGGTCTCGGTGGGCGTCGGGCCGGGCGGGGGAGCCGCTTCCTTCTTCGCGTTGAGCTTCGAGATGCCCTTCACCACCCAGAAAATCGCGAAGCTGACGATCAGGAACTGGATGATCGCGTTCAGGAACAGCCCGATGTTGACCGTCGCCGCCCCGGCCTTCTGCGCATCCGCCAGGTTGGCGTAATGCTGCCCGTTCAGCGAGATGAACACGTTGGAGAAATCCAACCCGCCCGTCAGCAGGCCGAGGAACGGGTTGAAGATGTCCTTCACCAAACTCGAAACGATCGCGGTGAATGCCGCGCCGATGATAATGCCGACCGCCAGGTCGACAACGTTCCCCCGCATGATGAACGCTCGGAATTCCGCGATCCACGAGGGTGTTTTCGGTGCAAGCATATCGTTAGACCCCTTTCGTCAGAGATGATTGTCGCCGCAGCAACCGCCGACGGCGATGCGGCTATCGCGCCGAACAGACGGCGCATTGGCCCTCGGCCTCGATCGTGGCCTTGCCGAGGGTGAAACCCAGGCGCTTGGCGGCATCCTCCAGCGCGTGAGCAAGCTCATGATCCTCCAGTTCGGTGACCCGTCCGCAGGTCCGGCAGATGAAGAATTGTGCCGCATGGTCGTGGTCGCGGTCGTGGTCTTCCTGGGCGACGCAGCCGACATAGGCCGATAGCCGCTCCAGCTTGTGGATCAACCCCTGGTCGAGCAGGAATTCCAGGGCCCGATAGACTGTGGGCGGCGCGGCGCCGTGGCGGGTGGCGCGCAACTGGTCCAGCAGGTCATAGGCACCCGTGGGCGATTCGCGATCGAGGATCAGGCCCAGCACCTGCCGCCGCAGATCGGTCAAGCGCGCCCCGCGGTTCCCGCAGATCGTGCTCGCCTGGTTCAACAGCGTTTCGGTGCGGGGAGAAAACCCCATTGGAAGCTCCTCTCGTGCGGCCCAATCAAACCATATCGGGGCTTGATCCCAATCGAACTTGGCAATCGGCCAGCGGAATGCCCAGATATGATCCATGCCTGACACGGATGCTCAAGACCTTATCACGCCAGCCGCAGCCGAAACGATGCTGGCGGCAATTTGCTTTGACGCCAACGGCCTAGTACCGGCGATCGCGCAGCAGCACGACACCGGCGAGGTGCTGATGATGGCATGGATGAACGCCGAGTCGGTGCGCGAGACGCTGGCGACGGGGCGCGTCTGCTATTTCAGCCGCAGCCGGGGCAAGCTTTGGCGGAAGGGCGAGACCTCGGGCCAGGCCCAGCACCTGAAGGACTTCCGCGTCGATTGCGACGGCGATACGGTCCTGCTGCTGGTCGATCAAGAGGGTGTGGCCTGCCACACCGGGCGGCGCAATTGCTTCTTCCGCGCGCCGCGGGCCGGCGTGCTGACCGAGATCGCGGCGCCGCTGGTGTCGCCAAAGGCCCTGTACGGACATGACTGAGTACGGACATGACTGACACGCCGTTCGGTCCGGGCCTCGCCTGGATCGAACGGACCGTTGCCCTGCCCGATAGACCGGAGCCGCGCACGCCGGTCCTGGTGGCCGCCGGGGTCGGGCCGATCGCCGAACCGGGGACGGTCGTGCTGACCGGCGGGCCGAGCGGCTGGGTGGCGGATCAGCCTGTGTCCCAAGGCGGCTGTGCGTGCTGCGTGCCGCAAGGCGGCCTGCAGCGCGGCCTGCGCGCCCTCTTGCCCCGCGCGCGCCGGGGCGAGGTGGCGCGGGTCGTCGTGGAAACCGCCGCCGACGCGGACCCGTTGGCGGCCTTGGTCACGCTGCTGGGCGACCCGGCGCTGATGGCGGTCTTCCGGCTTGCCGGGGTGGCGGCGGCTGGCGGCGTCGACGAACATGCCCGGCGCCGGATCATGGTGGCCGACACGATCGTCGCCGGTCCGATGGTCCCGGACGCCGTCCGCGCAGGGAACCCTGCCGCGCGCGTCATCAAGGACCTCGGCGCGCTTTGGCGGGAGGCGCGTTTCGATCCCGATCAAGCAGCCAACGCGTTGACGTTGTCCGATCCCTTGGCTTGGCCGGCCGCCGGGCGGTGGCTGGACCATATTGTCAGGCAGCAAGCGGTGTCGCGGATCACCGGCGTGCTGCACATCGCGGGGTGTCCGTGGCCGATGGCGGTCGACACGGCCGGGCACCACCTGGCGCCCCCGCTCTTGCTGCCGGCCTGGCCGGCGGGGGCGGCACCCCGGTCACGGCTGGTCTTCATGGGCGATGGCGTGGATATGGCGGCGATCCGGACCGGCATCAGGACTGCCGCTTGGGGCCCGTAGCTGACCGCTGGACCGGCTTTTTTCTCAGGCCGCCGGCAGCGACAGCGTGAACATCGCGTCGTCGTTGGCGACCTCGGCCACCAGCAGGCGGCCGTTCATCCCGCGCGCCAGCCGATAGCACAACGCCAGGTCGGCACCGCCCGCGAGCCAGTACGTGTCCTCGCACTCCGCACCCAGACCCTTTCCGGATGCCTCGGCCAGGTTCGCCGCCACCGGCCCCGCCACCGAGGCGGCGACGTCATCGCCGTTGCGCTTGAGGATGATCGACACCGTCTCGCCCGGGCGCGCCTGGCTGATCTGATACGCCAGCAAGTTGTCGATGATGCGCCGGACCGCCCAGGAATCCCCTCGCACCCCCCATCTGGGCAACAGGCCATGACCCTCCGGGGGAGAGATGCGGATGTCGATCTCATGCTCCCGCGCCAGGCTTTCGGCTTCCATCGCGGCCTGTTGCGCCACGGCGGTCAGATCGACCGCCTCGCTGACCAGCGGGCGTTCCTCGATCTGCGTCAGGTC
>NZ_DASZTJ010000142.1:0-18769 GCF_035548235.1 Rhodopila sp. | reverse complement strand
TGCCTGCCCGGTTACCCGGACACCCCGCCGGCCCCTCTCAGCGACCCATCTCGATCGTGCGGAAGGTCACGCGCCCGTCGGCGACGTCCGCCACCTCGCGGGTAACCCTGTCGTCGGCCCGGACCTCTACATCATAGCGGCCGGCCGGCAGCGTGCGGTCGAACACGTCGCCCTTGCCGTCCAGCGAAGGGCCGGTCGCCGCCTGGTTCCGCACGTGCCACACCAGCCCCGCGTCCCCGGCGCTCGGCGCGCCGCCGTGCTGGATGCGCAGCACAAGCCGCCCGACGGGCAGGAACATGTCCACGTGCGTGGTCGCCTCAGGGGCAATGACGATGTCCGGCATCGGCAGCACCCCGCCGTGCAGGGTGGCAACCAGTGCATATCGGCCGGGGTCCAGGGGCTGATTCAACGCAGGACGTTTGCTTTGCGCGATGATGTTGCCGGCTTCATCCTTCAGGACAAGGTCCAACTCGGCCGGGTCCGCCCCCGACCGAGCGGATTTGAGGAGCAGCCGACCCTGCCGAGGAGGCGGAGGCGCCATCGGCACGACAAGGGTGACCGTCGCGTCTTCGTCGTATCGGATCGTGGCATCCGCGTGCGCCGTGGCCGATTGCCCGGTCGACGGGCGTTTGACCGTCGCGGTGACGTGGTAATCGCCGGGAGGAACCAGAAGCGCCGCCGAGTCAGAGGTCCATGCGGCCTCGGCCTGGCCGGTCCCCACGGTGCCGCCGATCTGCAGGTCGTCTCCGGCCTGGGCGGGCGGGTCCGTGAGCACGTTCACCTGCAACCGGGATGGTTCCACCGGGACGCTGGCGGCCGGATCCCCGCCGGTGATGTCCTGCCGCAGGTCCATATCGGCCTGGTGCGTGTCCCTGATCCGCACGGTCGCCTTGTGGCCGGGGGGCAGTTTCACCACGCCCGCATCGCCCCGGATCGGCGAGGACTTCCTGGCACCGTAATAATACTCCACCACCGCGCCGATGCTGTCGAAATGCCAGTCGGGGAAGGCGATGGGTTTCGTCCACGCCAGCGTCACCGGCGTGTCCACCGGACCGGCCCTGGCATCAGGCGGTTTGTCCGCCGCGGGTTTGTCCGGTGTTGGTTTGTCCGGTGTTGGTTTGTCCGATATTGGTTTGTCCCCGGGCGACGGGGCGACCTGGCCGGGGGCTACGGCGTCGGACGGGGCGGCGGCGCAGGGCAGGGCGGCCAGGCAGGCCGCCAGCAGGCCGCTTCGGACAAGCCAGGTGAGACGGGTCATGGCAGGTCGAACCCTCCCACGGCGACGGCGACGGGCTTGTCGGCGGGGCACATCAGCATCTTCAGGTCCAGGTCCGCGACGAACCCCGCGACGCCGCCGCCCTCGACCGTCACGGCGCCGTGCAGGCGGGGGTCGGAGCAAGCCTGGACCTGGCCTTCGATGACCATGATGATCGAGTAATGACCGCGCGCAGCGGTCGCGGGATCGATCGAGGAGTCGGGTTGGTCGCCGGCCCCCTCGGTGGTTGCCGCCACAGGGCCCGCGATGATCAGGTGTATCGAACCGGATTCGAAATCACCATCCCAATGCGCGGTGATCGGGCCACCCGGCTGCGTGGCGATCGGATGGATGGCGACGGCACCCATGCCCACGGAACTGGAGCCGCCTGTGGCTTGGGCCAAGGGGGATGGGGCCAAGGGGGCTTGAGCCAAGGGGGCTGAAGCCGGGGAAGTCGCGGGCGAGGGCGTCTCCTCGGCCTGCTGCGTCGGCGCCGCGGCCGGATTGGCCTGCGCCAGCACGGCCTGCGCCCCGGCTGGACTCCCTGTCCCGGACATGGCCGCAAGGCTGGCCAACGCCCACACCCAGCAGATCCTCGGTCGTTGCATCTGTCCCCCGCAGATCGGTCAGAGCGCGTCAACAATTCGGATTACGCTGCTTCCACTCCTCGAAGATGGGGCGCACGATCGGCAGCGTGACGTTGGGAATGGGCAGACCCTGCGACTTGTAATACGCCTGGAAATGTTCCTGGCACGCATTGAGGTCCGGCGGTTCGGGCGCGCATTCGCATTGCGAGCCGGCTGCGGCGCATAGCCGCGTCGGACCGCCGGGATGGGCGCTCAACCAGTCGGCTGCAGGCTCGAACCGTTGCCATCCCAGCACGGACTTGCCCAGGTCCACGGCGCACCAGCTTTTGCTGAAGCCGCTATGCGACAGCTCTCCCGCATGGTCGAAAAACCGCTCCACGAAACGTTTCGCGGCCAGGTAGCGCACAGGATTTTGCTGCGGCGACCAGGCATAGACCGCCATCACCGCGGTCACCGCGCGTGTCGGCACCGTCTCGTTCTGGCCGATCAGGTTGGGATAATCGTCGCTCGTCAACTGCGCCGGCCCGTATTCGTCGATGTTCTGCACGGTGCGGTCGATCGGCACGAAGGAAAGGTCGGCCTGCATGGCTTTCTCGCCGCTGATGCCCTTGAACAGGTCGGCCGGCCGGCCGACGACATAGACCAGGGCATCGATCTGTCCGCCCAGCAGCGCGTCGCGTGCCTGCAGGGAGGTCATTTCGGTGAATTGCGGATGGATGTTCAGTTGCGCGAACAAATGCCGCGCGGTGATCTGCGTGCCGCTGCCGGGCGCATCGATGTTCACCCGCTTCCCTTCCAATCCCTCCAGCGAGTGGATCGCTCGGCCCAGGATGTGAATCTCTTCGCGATGCAGCGGCGCGATCAGGCGGAACCGCTTGCGCAACTCGTCGCGGGCGTCTTCCGTCGGGCTGAACGCCTCCAGCACGTCGGACTGCACGATCGCGAGGTCGATGTTGCGGAGGTCAAACAAGTCCTGGATGTTGTTCACCGATCCCTGGCTGAGCGACACGACCACCCGGAACGGATCGGTGCGGGACGGGTTGTTGAGCAGCGTCGAAAGATCGACGCCCATGCGGCTATAGGTGCCGCCGGGACCGCCTGTCGCCAGGCCGACGGCGTTTTGGTTGAGTAATGCTTTTTCCGCAGGGCTCCGCGGGGAGATGCCCTGACTCCAAGCGGTCGGCATGACAAAAAGGCCGCACAGTACGACGAGCAGCAGGATGGGGTTGTTGCGCGGAAGATATCCTCTATTTTTAGTTGTGGATTTCATCGACTGTCCCCGCCTTCTTTGGCGCCTATGTTGATAGAGGAAAGCGGGCCTGGCAATCTTTGTCTCGGACCGCGAACCATTTTCCCGGTCTGGACCATTTTCGTGACGCGAAGCGAAATAGTGATCGTTACGTCCGGTTTCCGCAACGGCCGGCGGCGTTCAGGCCTGATGGTCGTAACGATATCGTGACGCAATGCAAACGCCCCGCGGACGAACGTTTTCATTGACTTTACGGATGGAGAACAAGCGAAGTTGCGTGTGCGCGGGATATACCCGCGACATAGGGAGGGAGCCAATGAGCATCAAACCGACCGCGGTGCGCCAGATCGTCGGCATTCACGTCAAGGACATCGAATGGATCATTGCGCTTTGGTTCGCGATCCATGGCGGCGATCCGGCGCCTGAGCACCTGTCGCAAGCGCAGGTGCAGGCGGCGGCCGCGGGGCTGATCAAGGCCGCGGCCGCGCATCTGGATCCGGGCAAGGCAAAGGCGGTCACCGCCGCACTGGGCGGTTAGGGCCGGCGCGGCGGGCGGCGGGCGGCAGGTGCAGGCTGCCGCCCGTCCCCGGCCGATCGCCGGCCGGTCGCTGGCTGGGGGGGCACGTCCCAAAACCATCCGTTGCCAGAACCGTTCCGTGCCGACAAAATTGCCGGCAGCTACCTTGGTTTCGATCGATATCTGGTGGCTTGCCTTTTGCCTGTGAAGCGACTTGCCTGTGAAGCGACCGGATCGCGAGACAAAACCCGGGCGGCCAACGCCATAGGGAGGCAAAACAACCATGAAAACCGTGGGACGGCGCTCCGTCATGGGCGCCTCGCTGGGTCTTGCCGCATCCACCGTGCTGGCGCGACCTTATGTTGCCAACGCCGAGGCCACGACGACGATAGCCTGGATCAACCAAGGTTTCGTACAGCAGGAGGTAGAGGCATTCCGCCGGACCGCCGCCGAATACGAGAAGGCGAGCGGCAACAAGATCGACTACAACATCATGCCGTTCATGGCACTGAACCAACGGATCATCGCCGCGCTGACCAGCGGCGACGTTCCCGACCTGATTTTCCATGACGCGCCCGCGACGATCCTCCCGCAGAACGCCTGGGACAATAAGTTGACCGAGGTGAGCGACGTCGTCGAGGCATACAAAAGTCAATTGTCGCGGACGGCCGTTGCCGCCTCCACGTACTACAACAACGCCACCAAGAAGCGGGATTATTACCTGGTGCCGATCAAGCAGGCCTGCATCCCGTTCCATATCTGGGGCAGCCTGGTGGAGAAGGCCGGCTACAAGCTGTCCGACGCGCCGGACACCTGGGACGCGTTCCATGACTTCTTCAAGCCGGTGCAGAAGTCGCTGCGCCAGAAGGGCATGCGTCGCGTCTTCGCCATGGGCATGTCGATGACCACCGTCGGTCCCAACGACGGCAACGGCCTGTTCATGTATTTCGTGGTCGCCAACGGCGGGCGGAACATCGTCACGCCGGACGGGCAGCTTCACGCCGACGATCCCCAGGTGCGGGAGGCTGTCATCAAGTCGGTCGCCTATCTGACGACGGCCTACAAGGAAGGTTATATCCCGCCGGAGGTGCTGACGTGGAACGATGCCGACAACAACAACGGTTTTCACTCGAAACTGTTTGTCATGGACCTCGACGGCACGATCTCGACCGAACTGGCGATGATCAACGACAAGCAGGCCTATTACCAGGACTCGGTGACACGGGGACTGCCGCGCGATAACAGCGGCAAGCAGATGCCGGCCATCGTCGCGGCCGGCGGCGGATTCATCCCGCGTGGCGCGAAGAATGTCCAAGGCGCCAAGGAGTTTATGAAGTATTTCATGCAACCACAGGTGATGAACGCCAACCTCAAGGGCGGGTTGGGCCGCTGGGTGCCGGCGATCCCGGACCTGGTGAAACAGGATCCGTTCTGGCTCGACCCGTCGGACCCGCATCGGCAGCCTTATGTCACGGAAGCGGTGATAAATCCGACGATCCCGGCGTTCGAGGGCTACAACCCGGCCTGGGGACGTGTCGCGGCCGAACAGCTCTGGGGACAGGCGCACGCGGATGTCATCAAGAATGGGATGACGCCGGAGGAAGCCACCGCAAAAGCCTTGAAACGCGCCCAGGAAATCTTCGCGCGATACCCGATCGCCCAAAGCTGAGCCGGGCTGGTCGTTACGTCGTCATGGCCCGGCCCGACCGGGCCATGACGGGAAGGGGCGACGATCTTCCCGGTTCCGCGACCTTTCCTGCTGCCCGCGGGGCATGTCCCGGCCGGGCTTTCCGCTCCGCGCGAAACCGCTCTAAGCTGACCCGGAAATCAAGAACCACCAGGGAAACAGCACGATGTCCGAGGATGCAGGCCTTGCCGTTCTCAACCACGAACTGGCAGCCGACGAACTGGCCTGGGTCGACGCCGTCTACCGCGACTTCGACAGGCTTCGCGCCTCCGCGCCCTCTGCCTTCGATCCGAAGGAAGCCTTGCGATCCGTCCTTGCGCGGCCGGAGCACCAGCTTCCGACGCCGATGGACCTGGCCGGGCCCGGTCCCTGGCGCAACGGCCGGAACCGCCATGGCCGCCTGGTCACCGCCGTCTTCCTGCCGACCGTGGAGTTGCATCGGCACGCCCACAGCCGCACCGATCAGTTCGCCATGTACGTGGCGGGCGATGCCGCCGCCTTTTCCCTCGGCGCCGATGGCCAGCCGGTGCTTCGGCCGGTCGATGGCGGCGACCATTTCCACAACCCGCCCAATGCGCCGCACGCCTTCCTCCCCCGGCCGGGACAGCCCGTCCCGCAAGACTGGGAGATCGCGTTCATCGCCATCACCCCGCGCAACCTGCGGGAAGATACCCAAAGCGTGTCCGACGACGTCCGGGCCGCATACCGCCGGGCGGTGGGGACCGAAGCGCCAACCTGATCCGCCAACCTGATCAGGCCGCCCGCACCGAACCCAGGAACCCGTCCACCTCGTGCCGCAGGATGCCCGCCTGCCGAGCCAGCACGTCCGCCGCCTGCAGCACGTTCCCCGCGGCCACCCCGTTCTCCCCCACCTTGTCCGACATCTCCCGCAGGCTGTGCGCCACCTGTTCGGTCCGCGCCGCCGCGTGCTGGATGTTGGAGGAGATATCGCCCAGCGCCGCGCTCTGCTGCTCGATCGCAGATGCGATGGAGGCGGCAACGGACTCCACGTCATGCACCGTCTGCGAGATGCCCTGGATGGCGGTCAGCGCGGCGCCGGACTCCGCCTGGATCGATGCGATCTGCTGACGGATCTCCTCCGTCGCCTTGGCGGTCTGGTTCGCGAGGCTCTTCACTTCGCCCGCCACCACCGCGAACCCTTTCCCGGCATCGCCGGCCCGAGCGGCCTCGATCGTGGCGTTGAGGGCGAGCAGGTTGGTGCGGCCGGCGATGTCCTGGATCAGCCGGACGACGTCGCCCACCTTCTGCGCGGCGGCCGACAGGCCCGCGACCGTTTCGTTGGTGCGCCGCCCTTCCTCGGCCGCGTCATGGGAGATCGTTGCCGCCCGCGTCACCTGTCGGCTGATTTCCGAACGGGTGGCGGCCATCTCTTCGATCGCGGCGGCGACGCCCTGGACGCTGGCCGTCACCTGGTCCGCCTCGCCCAACGCCGCCGCCGCCCGGTCCACGGCCGCGCCCGCGGTGCCGCTGACGGTCCGCGCGGCGGTGCCCATCTCGCCCCCGGCGGTCGCGACCGCCTCCACGACCCCGCGTACCTGCTGGTCGAACCGGTCGGCCAGGCCGATCAGGGCCGCCCGCTTGTCCTCGGCCGAACGCTGGCGCTCGACCTGTTGCTCGCATTGCAGCGCGTCCATCCGCTCGGCATTCTCCTTGAAGACCGAGACGGCGCGTGCCATGCCGCCCAGTTCGTCGCGGCGGTCGATCCCGGGGACCAGTGTGGAGAGGTCCCCCTCTGCCAGCCGTCCCATGGCCGAACGCAGGCCGTTCAGGACCTTGCTGATGTCCCGGCTGATGATCCAGCCCAGCGTGATGGTCAGCAGCAGGATGAAACCGCCCGCGAAACCCAGTTCCATCAGCAGGTGATCGAACTGGCGGTCCAGGTCGTCGACATAGGCGCCGGCCAGGAAGATCTGGTTCGCGGGCTTGGACAAGGCAACGAAGGCGACCTTCGGGACCGGCTGGGACTCGCCGGGCCGGGGGAAGGAATAGCTGACCGAACCTTCGTCGCTGTTGCGCAGCACATCGTTCTCCAGCGCCGACAGCAGGCGGCCGCTGCCGTCCCGCGCGGTCGTCACCGTACCCTCTCGCGAGGGATCCGCGCCGTGCGCGAGCAGCTTGCCGTCGGATCCGGTGATCGTGATATAGCCGGCGCCGTTATCGAACCGCATCATATGGATCGCGTCCCGCAGCTTGGCGGTGGCCTGGTCGCGGGAGATGGTTTGCGCGGCGACCTGCCGCTCCAGCCCGTCCGAGATGGACAGCGCCGTATGGACGACGGCGCGCAGCTTGTCGATCCGGTCGTTCACCATGCTTTCGTGAAGCATCTGCGCACCGATACCGATCGAAACAATCACCGCGCAGGCGGACAGGCCAAGAAGCAGTGCGAGTTTTGCACGAAGCGTGAGGCGGTTGAACACGATGGTAAGCTCCGCATGATGGTCCTGCCCCGATGATTCCCGCCAGCGATGAATATTCCGTAAATATAACATACGATCGCAGCGCAACAGGCCTGCTTCATCAGATCGGAATCGTATTAACGCTTTCTTCAGACCTTGCACGACACTTTACGATCTCGGGGGCCTTGCGCCCCATGTCCAACAGTTCGCGGAGCAGGAATGCTGACCGTCGTCACGTGCATCACGCAGCAACATGACATCAGCTTGGTCGTCGCGGCCGGGCTGATCTGCTGCCTCGCCAGCTTTGCCACCATCAACATGCTTTGGCGGTCTTCTTCGCATGAGGCGCGGGTCAGGACGGTTTGGCTCTCGGGGGCGGCATTGGTGTTCGGAACGGGGGCGTGGACCGCGCATTTCGTCGCGATGCTGGCGTTCCGTTCCGGCATGCTCGTCGGCTATGACGCGTTCCTGACGGGGGCGTCGCTTGTCGTGGCGTGCGCCGGCGCCTGGACGATGTTCTGGGTTTTCCTGAACGGACGCAGCAATGTCCGCCACCGCGCGGTCGCGGGCATGCTGCTGGGAGTCATCGTCGGCGCCATGCATTTCATCGGCACCGAGGCGATGCGCTTCAATGGCTCGATCCGCATCAAGCACGGCTTCGCCGGCGCGGCTGTCGCCTTCGCGATGGTCTTCTGCGGCCTCGCCCTTGGGGTTTCCGACAGGCTTGCGTCGTCCTCGCGGCGGGCCGCCGGCGCCGTCCTGCTGGCCGTCGGGATCGTCGGCCTGCACTTCATCGGCATGGCCGGCCTCGACATCGCTCCGGGTTCGGGCGATCCCCTACGGGAATCCCCTTGGGAACCGTCAGGCCATCTCATGCTCGGCACGCCGCTGCTGGCGACCATCGTGATCGCGACCACGGCGACGATCTTCGTCCTCAGCCTGTTCGGGTCGTTCATGGATCAATACCTGGCCTGGCGTACAGGGCGGGAGGAGGGCAGCCTGCGCCACATCGCGCATCATGACAGCCTGACCGGACTGCCGAACCGGCTGGCGCTTCGCCACGCGCTCGAAGGGATCCTGCAGGAGGCGCAGCGCCAGGGGGCCGCGTGCGCGGTGATGTGCCTCGACCTTGACCGGTTCAAGCTCGTCAACGACCTGTATGGCCACCAGACGGGCGACGAGGTGCTGCGCCGGGTGGCGGCGCGGCTTCAGTCCTTGACCCGCCCGACGGATGTGGTGGCCAGGATCAGCGGCGACGAGTTCATCGTCGTGATGCCGCCGACCCTCGATCCCGACGCCGCCGTCATGAGCGCGCGGTTCGTCGCGGCTTTGGCGGAGCCGATGATGATCGACGGCCAGCAGATCTGCATCGGCGGCAGCGTCGGGATCGCGCTTTATCCGCGGGATGGAACGGACGGGGGCGAACTGCTGCGCAACGCCGACATGGCGCTGTACCAGGCGAAGCGGGACGGGCGCGGCACCTTTCGCTTCTTCGATCCGGAAATGAACGAGCGGCTGAGGAGCCGCCAGCGCCTGGAACAGGACCTGCGCCGCGGGATCGATGCCGGCGAGTTCCAGATGTATTACCAGCCGCTGTTCGCCGTCGAAACGCGACGGATCATCGGCTACGAGGCCCTGATCCGCTGGGACCATCCGACACGCGGAATCGTTTCGCCTTCCGAATTCATCCCCATCGCCGAGGAATCCGGCCTGATCGTTCCGCTTGGCCGTTGGGTGCTGGAAACGGCCTGCCGGGAGGCCTCGGCATGGGAAGACGATCTGCAGGTGTCGGTGAACGTCTCGCCGGTGCAGCTTCAGCAGACCGACTTCGCGGAGATGGTCGCCGACACGCTCGTCCGCACCGGCTTTCCCGCCCACAGGCTGGAGCTTGAGATGACCGAGGGCGTGCTGATCGCGCACCCCGAACAGGCGCTGGCGATGCTGCGCAAGCTGCGCGACTGCGGGGTCAGGCTGGCGCTCGACGACTTCGGCACCGGCTATTCGAGCTTGAGCTACCTGCGGCGTTTCCCGTTCAGCAAGATCAAGATCGACCGCTCATTCATCCAGTCGCTCGGGGAGTGCAACGAGTCGAGCGTGCTGGCCCGCGCGATCGTGGCGCTGGGGCACAGCCTGGGCATGGGAGTCACCGCGGAAGGGGTGGAAACCTACGAGCAATACAACTTCCTGGAGCGGGAGGCATGCAACCAGGTCCAGGGCTACCTGTTCGGAAAGCCGATGCCGGCGCACTACATCCGGACGAAGGACCGGGGCTTCGTGCCGCCGCGCGTTCGGATCGACGTCGAACCCGCGGCGCAGGGGCGGGAGCTCCATCATTCCGTTTGAAATGAGATCACGCTGCCAGCGCCGCCTCCGCCGCCGCGGCGATCGAAAACAGTCTCGCGTCGCCCATCGTCTCGCCCATCAGCATCAGCCCCACCGGCGCGTCGCCGGGCCGGTGGCAGGGCAGGCTGATCGCGCAGCGGTCGAAGAAATTGCCCAGCGCCGTGTTCCGCAGGATCAGCATGTTGATGCTGTTGTAGGCACGCTCGTCATCCAGCTCCGCGATCGGTGGCGCGACGATCGGCACCGTCGGCATCACCACCGCGTCGAACGGCGCCGTCGCCGCGTCGAACGCCGCAATCAGGCGCCGCCGCGCCTGCACCAGCGCGAGGTAGTCCGCCGCCGACATGTGCTCCCCGCGCGCGATCCGCAGCCGGATGCGCTGGTCGTAGCCGTCCCCGGCGGCAGCGAGCAGCGGCTTGTGCCACGCATAGGCCTCGGACGCCGCGAAGCCGCCCTTGGCGTTGACCGCCGGCAGCTCCTCGAACGGGGCGAACCGCGTCCGCACGATCCGAACCCCCGCCTGCGACAGCACCGCCAGCGCCCGGTCGAAGGCGGCCGAGACCGTGGCGTCCAGCCCCTCCAGCACCGTGTTCTCGGGCACCGCCAGGCGCAGCCCTTCCAGCGAGGCCGGCGTGGGGCGGCGGGGCGTCCCGCCCGCCAGGATCGCGTCGATCTCGGCGCAGCAGGCGACCGTGGGCGCCAGCGGCCCGACCGAGTCCAGTGACGGCGCCAGCGGCAGGACGCCGTCGATCGGCACCCGCCGCGCCGTGGGCTTGTAGCCGACGACGCCGCAGAAGGCCGCCGGGATGCGGCATGATCCGCCGGTATCGGTGCCCAGCCCGGCCGCCGCCATCCCGTCGGCCACCGCCACGCCGGTCCCCGACGAACTGCCGCCCGGAATGCGGCTCGACGCCCGGTCCCACGGGCTGGACGGCGTGCCGTAATGCGGGTTGATGCCGAGGCCGGAGAACGCGAACTCCGTCATGTTGGCACGGCCCATCGGGATGAACCCGGCGGCCAGCATCCGCGCCACCACGGGCGCATTGGCGGCAGCCGGCGGCGCGTCGGCCAGCACGGCGGAGCCGGCCGGCGTCGGTTCGCCGGCGATGTCGAACAGATCCTTCAACGCGATCGGGATCCCCGCATACGGTCCCGCCGCCCGGCCGACCTTGCGCAGCGCGTCGGCCGCGTCCGCCATCGCGCGCGCCTGTTCGGCCTGGACCTTGATGAAGACCCGCGCCCCTTCGCCGGCCGGGTCGGCGATGCGCGCCAGGGCTTCCTCCACCAGCGTCCGGCTGGTCGTCCGACCGGCCCCGAGGTCGGCGGCGATGTCATCGATGGCGCGCATGTTGTCCCCCTTGTCACCGCCGCCGGGTAGCGGTCCGGCGGCGCAGGCGATAATGACTGACCCCGATCGGCCCGCCAACGCCTCCCGGTGTTCGGGCCAGACGACAGGAGCATGCCATGACCGACACACCTGCCAAGCCGGTTCTTCTTACGGGCGCCTCGGGCGCGCTGGGCCGGGTGCTGACGAAATCCCTCGCGGCGCTAGGCTGGAAGCTGGTCCTGACCGATATCGCCCCCTTCCCCGATCCGGTGCCCGCCGGCTGCCGGTTCACCCGGGCGGACCTGTCGAACGGGGTGGACATCCTGCGACTGGCGGAAGGGTGCGGCGCGATCATCCACCTGGGCGGCGTGTCGGTGGAGCGGCCGTTCGAGGAGGTCATCGGCCCGAACATCCGCGGTCTGTACCATATCTACGAAGCCGCCCGCCGCGAGAAGGCGCGGGTGATCTTCGCGTCCTCGAACCATTCCGTCGGCTTCCACGAACGATCGGAGAGCACGCCGGCCGACACGCAGTTCCTGCCGGACGGGTACTATGGCCTGTCGAAGGCCTATGGCGAGCTGATGGGCCGGATGTACTGGTTCAAGCACGGGGTGGAGAGCGTCTTCATCCGCATCGGCTCCGCGCGGGAGGAGCCGGTCGACGCCCGCATGCTCGCCTCCTGGATGTCGTATGGCGACCTGTCGTCGCTGATGGTCCGCTGCGTGCTGACGCCGAAGGTCGGCTGCGTCGCGGTCTGGGGCGCCTCCAAGAACGCGCGCATGACCTGGTGGAAGGACGACGCGCGGGAGATGCTGGGCTGGGCGCCGGTCGACAGCGCCGATGGCTTCACCGCGCAGTTGCAGGGCGTGGTCAGCGGCGACCCGGTGCAGGAACGTTACGTCGGCGGCGGTTACTGCGCGATCGAGTATTCGCGCGAAGAACAGGCCCCGTCCTGGACCGGGGCCTGAAAGGGGGACGCATGAGCGAAGGCACGCTGTATATCGGCCACCGGCGGTATTCGTCATGGTCGATGCGCGGCTGGCTGGCGGTGACGCTGGCGGGCCTGGATGTCGACGTGAAAGGCATCAAGTTCGAGCGTCCTGGCCCGACCCGTGCCATCGGCGCGCTGTCGCCGAACGGGCTGGTGCCGTTCCTGGAGCATCGCGGCGCGCAGGTCTGGGAATCGCTGGCGATCTGCGACTACTGCGCCGAGATCGCCCCGGCGCTGTGGCCCGCCGACCGGATCGCCCGAGCCCATGCGCGGTCGATCGCGTCGGAGATGCATGCCGGGTTCCGGGACTTGCGGTCGTCGATGTGGATGAACCTGGGGCGCGACTTCGCCGGCCTCGGCCGCACGCCGGGGGCCCTGGCCGATATCGGGCGGATCGAGGCGATGTGGGCCGATACCAGGGCGCGGTTCGGGACCGACGGGCCCTACCTGTTCGGCGCGGCGTTTACGGTGGCGGACATCATGTACGCGCCGGTGGTGACGCGGTTCCTGACCTGGAAGCCGGAGCTGTCGACCTGGACGTCGGCCTATTGCCAGGCGGTGCGGGGCCATCCGCTGGTCGCGGCCTGGTATGATGGCGCGGCCAAGGAGCCGGCGGACTGGCTGATCGAGGGGTATGAGACCCCGCCCGGTTGACCCTCGCCAACCACCGCGGGACGGGGGCGGCTGACTAGCCCAAGACCATGATGCCGGTCAGCCCTCCGGCCAGTATCGTCAGCAGGTCCGCCAGCGAGAGCGCGACGCAGCCCTCGGTCGGTGCGTAATCCGGGCGGGCGACGTGCAGGAAGATCGCCGATCCCAGCCCGGGCCGGATCGGGGCGTCGTTCCAGCCCAGCACGCCGATGACGTCGTACACATGGTCCGCCCGCCACAGCGCCTCGTGGGACGCGGCGATCGGCAGCCGGACCATGCGGTTGTAGTCAGGGTGGGCCGGATCGTCGCACCAGCCATCGTCCGGCGACAACGCTCTCACCGGCGCTGCCGCCGCCGGCGCCGCCAGCCGGTCCGGGCGATAAAGAACCTCCCGCAGCGCCAGCGGGCCCAGCGGCGTGGCGCCGTCCCCCTCCCGCTTGTCGGATCGGCGACCGCCGCGCCCCACGGCGGCGCGGAAGGAGCGTCCGGCAAAAGTCAACGCATGGTCGGAGGCGACAACGGCTTGCATGCCGCCCCGCCTACGCGAGATCGGATGTACCCGCCACCCCCTCCGATTTCCCTCCTGCGTCGATCCTGCCTAGATTTCGGCCCATCGACCTGGAGGAAACATCATGGCTCGCGTCCCCTACCTGGAACAAGGCGACCTCGCGCCCGAGGACCAGGACCTGCTGAAACGCCCGATCTGGCTGACCAAGGCGCTGGTCAACTCGCCGAAAGGGGCGCGGGCATTCCATACCGTCGGCAACTATATCCGGTTCGGCAGCAAGCTGGACCAGCGCCTGCGCGAACTGGCGATCCTGCAGGTCGGCTGGCTCGCCCGCTCCCCCTACGAATGGTCGCACCACGTCAAGCTGGGTCTCGGCTTCGGCGTCAGCGAGGCGGACATCCATGCGCTGATCGACGACACCGACGGCAAGCCGACCAGCCTGGACGCGCTGACGAAGCTGGTGCTGAAGGCCGCGCGGGAGATGACGACGGACGGTGCCATGTCGGACGCCACCTTTGCCGCCCTTCAGAAGCAACTGGGCAACGAGCTGGTCGTCGACCTCACGCTCACCATTGCCTTCTACAACGGCGTCGTCCGGGTGCTGGGCACGCTGGGGATCGATGTCGAGCCGGAGTACCAGCCCTACATGGACAAGTTCCCGTTCCCTGCCTGACCGCGGCGCGGGCACCAGGCGTCCGGACCGCCCTTGCCGAGCGGTGGCGGGCGTCGTCAAACTGCGGGCCGGATCACTGAATGGCCGCAATCCGACATGACGTCCGCCCATACACGCCCCGTCGTTCGCGCGAACCGGACCAAGGAGAGGCTCTCCGCCGGAGAGCTTGCCTTGGGCGCCGTCATCTCCAGCGCGACGCCGGAACTGGTGGAGATCGCCGCCGTCACCGGTTTCGATTTCGTGACGTTCGACGCCGAACACGAAACCCTCGACGACGCCGCCCTGACGCACTGCATCCGCGCCGCCGAAGCCTTCGGCATCACCCCGATCATGCGCATCGCCAAGGACCCGGACCGGGCATTGCGGCTGATGGACCAGGGCGCGCAGGGCGTGCACGTCCCGCGCTGCACCACGCCGGACGACATGCGCGACCTCGTGTCCTGGACCCGCTTCCATCCAGGCGGCCAGCGGACGTTCTATCGTCTCGGCCGCGGCGGAAACTACAACCAGGGCCTGGACGACGCGGAATGGTCGCGGCGGACGGACGAGGCAACGCTGGTGATCGCGATGATCGAGGAAGCCGCGGCGCTGGACCATCTCGACCCCATGCTGGCGGTTTCCGGCATCGACGCCATCCATATCGGCCCCAAGGACCTCTGGCAGTCGCTCGGCATGCCGCCGGCCGACGTGGTCGATGCTGCGATCGGTCGCATCGCCGAGGCGGTGCTGCGCGCCGGCAAGCATCTGAGCCTGCAATTGCGGGCGGGCGAGGCGATGGAGCGCCAGCTTGCGCGCTGCGAAGCGCTGGGCGCGCGCATGGTCAGCGTGCCGCTGCTGGGACTGCTGGCGCAGCGGTGCCAGGGTTTCGTCGCGGATGTCAGGCGCCGGTCCCGATCGTAGATATCGCGTCGCCGTTCGGTCCGGCCGGGGCGATCACAGATGGCGTCCACGCTCCAGGATCTCCAGCGTGTACGCCTTGTAGCTCATCCCAAGGGCCTCGGCCCGCTCCAGTCGGCGCAGCGCGATTTCCCGCGGCGGGGTCTTCCAGGCACGCTTGTGCGCCTTGCGCCAGATGAACAGGCCCCAGCCGCCATCATTCTCCTCCTCCAGCGGAGGCCCGCCATTGTGCCCGATCCGCTCGGCCGCCATCCTGTTCGCCCTTGCTTTGCCTGACGCGAATCTTTCCACTATATCGTCATTATGTCCACTATAATGTCAGATGCGAACCTCGCCACCCGCCTCAGGCTCGAACGCGAAGCGCGCAACTGGACCCTGGCCGACCTTGCCGCCCGTTCCGGCATCAGCCGCGCCATGCTCAGCAAGATCGAGCGCGGCGAAGCCTCCCCCACCGCCACCCTGCTTGGCCGCCTGTCCGCCGCCTATGGCCTGACGGTGTCGCAACTGTTCGCCCGGGCGGAGGAGCGCGGGCAGGTGGCGCGGGCGGAGACGCAGCCGCGGTGGCAGGACCCCGAGACGGGGTTCGTCCGCCGCTCGCTCAGCCCGCCCGGCGCCGCGCCACTGGAACTCGTCTGGGGGGAACTGCCGCCGGGCGGACGCATCGCCTATCCCGCCGCGAGCTACCGGTTCATCGCCGACCAGCAGCTCGTGGTGATCGACGGGTCGGTGACCATCCGCCAAGCCGACGCGGTGTTCGTGCTGCGGCCCGGCGACTGCCTGCGCTGGGGGCCGCCACAGGACGTGACGTTCGAAAATGACGGCCCCGTCCTGTGCCGGTATATCGTCGCGGTGCTGCGGGCGACCGCGTAGAACAACGTCCCAACGGGAACCAACCGCTCAATGGGACCAAACGGAGGAAACGGACGCGATGCCCCACCAGCCACAGGCACGCGGCCTGCTGTTCCGCGTGTCGCCCTTTCTGTTCGTGCTGCTCTGGAGCTCGTCTTTCGTCGCCGCCAGGGTCGGGCTGCGCCACATCACGCCGCTGCTGTTCGTGGCCGCCCGGATGGCCGGCTGCGCCCTGGTCATGGTGGTGCTGATGCTCGTCCTGCGTCAGTCCTGGCGTCCGCTGCGGCGCGGCAAGTGGCTGCATTGCGGGATCGCCGGCGCGCTGATGAACGCGATCGGCCTGATGGCGCCGCATGTCGGGCTGCTGACCACGCCGTCGGCGCAGATCGCGCTGGTGCAGTCGCTGACGCCGCTGCTGACCGCGGTGCTGGGCGTCTTCCTGCTGAAGGAGTCGCTGCGTCCGCTGCAATGGGCCGGGCTGCTGCTGGGGGTCGCCGGCGTCGGCCTTGTGGTCGGACAGGCGGCCTTGACCAGTCCGGCGCGCTTCCAGGGCATGCTGCTGGCGCTCGTCGGCGTCGGCGGCATTGTCAGCGGCACGCTGTATTTCGGCCGCTTCTGCCGTGATGTGCCGCTGCTGCCGGGGGCCACGGCCCAGTTCATCTCGGCCGCGCTGACCTCGGCGGCCGGCGCGGTGCTTCTGGAAACGCCGCACGCCGACTGGACGGCCGGCGCGATCGAGGCGACCGCCTGGAACACCGTCATGGTCTCCCTTGGGGGCATGGGGCTGTATTTCCTGATGCTGTCCAAGGGCACGGCGGCACGCACCAGCGCCAACTTCTACCTGGTGCCGGGGACCACCGCGCTGCTGGCCTGGGCCTTCACGCACGAGAAGCTGAGCACCTTCGCGCTGGGCGGCCTGATCGTTGCCTCCGCCGGCTGCTGGCTGGTCAACGCCGGCGGCCGAAGACCGGCTTGAATGGGGCGAAAATGCTGGGTACACGGGCGGTTGCGTTCGCCTCTGCTGCAGTGCAAAAATTTCCGGACCCAAACCGAGTGCCGCCATGCCCCTGCACGTCGCCCTGACGCACAAGACGTCCTACCACTATGACCGCCTCGTCTCGCTGGGCCCGCAGACCATCCGGCTGCGCCCGGCACCGCAGTCGCGCACGCATATCCTGTCCTATGAGCTGAAGGTCGAGCCGCAGCCGCACTTCCTGAACTGGATGCAGGACCCGCAGGGCAACCATCTGGCCCGAGTCGTCTTCCCGGAGAAAGTGGATCGTTTCGAGGTCACCGTGGACCTCGTCGCCGACATGGTGACGATCAACCCGTTCGACTTCTTCCTGGAGCCGGAGGCGGAGCACTGGCCGTTCGCCTACGATCCGGTGCTGGACCAGGAACTCGCGCCCTATCGCAAGCTCAGCGAACCAGGCCCTTTGCTGAAGGCGCTGATCGAGCAGGTGAATGCGGGCAGGGAACGGACGGTCGACAAGCTGGTCGCGCTGAACGCCATGATCCAGCAGCGCGTCGCCTATATCGTCCGCATGGAGCCCGGCGTCTTCACGCCCGAGGAAACGCTGGGCGGCGGCAAGGGATCCTGCCGCGATTCCGCCTGGTTGCTGGTGCAACTGCTGCGCCACCTGGGCTTCGCCGCCCGTTTCGTCTCCGGCTACCTGATCCAGCTCGTGGGCGATGTGAAACCGTTGACCGGACCCGAGGGACCGCCTGCCGACTTCACCGACCTGCATGCCTGGGCCGAGGCCTACCTGCCCGGCGCCGGCTGGGTCGGGCTGGATGCGACCTCGGGCCTGTTCTGCGGCGAGGGCCATATCCCGCTGGCCGCCAGCCCCGATCCGATCTCGGCCGCGCCGATCACCGGCCTGGTGGAGCAGGCCGAGGTCACGTTCGGCTTCGAGATGTCGGTCCGTCGCATCCTGGAAACGCCGCGCACGACGAAGCCGTATACCGACGCGCAGTGGCAGGCGATCCTGGCGCAGGGGCAGACGGTCGACCATGCGCTGCGGCGGCAGAACATGCGCCTGACCATGGGCGGCGAGCCCACTTTCATCGCCGCCGACGACATGGACGCGCCGGAATGGAATACCGAGGCGCTGGGTCCCACGAAGCGCCGCTACGCGCATCGGCTGCTGCGCCGCCTGCAGGACAAATGGGCGCCCGGCTCGGTGCTGAACCTGTCGATGGGCAAGCATTACCCCGGCGAGCAGCTTCCCCGCTGGGCACTGCATTGCCACTGGCGCGCGGATGGCGAGCCTGTCTGGACACAGCCCGAACTGCTGGGGACGGACGACGACCGGGACAACGCGACGGCGCGGGAGGCGGCCGCTTTCGCCTATGGGCTGGCGGAGCGCCTGCAGGTCGATCCGGGTCTGGTCATCCCGGCGTACGAGGACATCCATTATTACCTGTGGAGGGAGCACCGGCTGCCGGCGAACGTGCTCGCCGAGGACTCGAAGCTGCGCGACCCGTTGGACCGCGCGCGGCTGGCGAAAGTGTTCGGGCAGGGGCTGAACAGCGTGGTCGGCAGCGTGCTGCCGCTGCGCCGGGTGATCGATGGCGGCGCGCGGCGCTGGCAATCGGGCAAGTGGTTCTTCAAGGCCGGCGAGATGTTCCTGGTTCCCGGCGACAGCCCGATCGGCCTGCGCCTGCCGCTGGAAGCGCTGCCCTGGGTCGACCCGGAGCACGCCGAATTCGATGCGGAGGCCGATCCGTTCGCCGAGAAGGAACCCCTGCCGCCGCGGCAGGCCTTCCGCCTGCGCGAACCCCGCAGCGAAAGGCCAGGGTCCTCGATCGAGGACTT
>NZ_DASZTJ010000141.1:0-5520 GCF_035548235.1 Rhodopila sp. | reverse complement strand
GGACCCGGTGATCGGCCGCGACGAGGAGATCCGCCGCGCCATCCAGGTGCTGGCGCGCCGCACCAAGAACAACCCGGTGCTGATCGGCGAGCCCGGCGTCGGCAAGACCGCGATCGTCGAGGGCCTCGCGCTGCGCATCGTCAATGGCGACGTGCCGGAGGCGCTGAAGGGCAAGCAGTTGCTGTCGCTCGACCTGGGCGCGATGGTCGCCGGCGCGAAATACCGCGGCGAGTTCGAGGAACGGCTGAAGGCGGTGCTGAAGGAGATCGAAGCCGCCGAGGGCAACGTCATCCTCTTCATCGACGAGATGCACACGCTGATCGGCGCCGGCCGCGCGGACGGCGCGATGGACGCGTCGAACCTGATCAAGCCGGAGCTGGCGCGTGGCACGCTGCACTGCATCGGCGCCACGACGCTGGACGAATACCGCAAGCACGTGGAGAAGGACGCGGCCCTGGCCCGTCGCTTCCAGCCCGTGTTCGTGGGCGAGCCGAGCGTCGAGGACACGATCAGCATCCTGCGCGGCATCAAGGAAAAGTATGAGCTGCACCACGGCGTCCGCATCGCGGACTCGGCGCTGGTGGCGGCCGCGACGCTGTCGAAGCGCTACATCACCGACCGGTTCCTGCCGGACAAGGCGATCGACCTTGTCGACGAGGCCGCGAGCCGGCTGCGCATGCAGGTCGACAGCAAGCCCGAAGCGCTGGACGAGCTCGATCGGCGGATCATCCAGCTCAAGATCGAGCGGGAGGCGCTGAAGAAGGAAAGCGACGCGGCGTCGAAGGACCGGCTGGGCAAGCTGGAGCATGAGCTGGCCGACCTGGAAGACAAGTCCAACGCGATGGCCGCCGCCTGGAAGTCCGAGAAGGACCAGGTCCAGGAGACTCAGAAGCTGAAAGAGCAGCTCGACCAGGCTCGGTCCGAGGTCGAGGTGGCGCAGCGTCGCGGCGACCTTGCGCGGGCCTCGCAGCTTCTGTACGGCGAGATCCCGGGCCTGGAGAAGAAGCTGTCGGAACACGCCGACGGCAAGCTGGTGAACGAGGCGGTTACGGAAGAAAGCATCGCCGCGGTCGTCAGCCGCTGGACCGGCGTGCCGGTGGACAAGATGCTGGAAGGCGAGCGCGCCAAGCTGCTGCGCATGGAGGATGAGTTGCGCAAGCGGGTCATCGGCCAGGAAGATGCGCTGAAAGCCGTTGCGAACGCGGTCCGGCGGGCGCGTGCCGGGTTGCAGGACCCGAACCGGCCGATCGGCAGCTTCCTCTTCCTGGGCCCGACCGGCGTCGGCAAGACGGAGCTGACCAAGGCGCTGGCGGCGTTCCTGTTCGACGACGACAAGGCGATGGTGCGCATTGACATGAGCGAGTTCATGGAGAAGCACGCCGTCTCCCGCCTGATCGGTGCGCCGCCTGGTTACGTCGGATACGATGAGGGCGGCGTGCTGACCGAGGCCGTCCGCCGCCGGCCGTACCAGGTGATCCTGTTCGACGAGGTCGAGAAAGCGCATGAGGACGTGTTCAACGTCCTGCTGCAGGTGCTGGACGATGGCCGCCTGACGGATGGCCAGGGCCGCACCGTCGACTTCAAGAACACGATCATCGTGCTGACCTCCAACCTGGGCAGCGACATCCTGGCGGCACAGCCGGAAGGCGAGCCGGCGGCGATGGTCCAGGGGCAGGTGATGGCGGTGGTGCGGCATCACTTCCGGCCGGAATTCCTGAACCGGCTGGATGAGATCGTGCTGTTCCGCCGTCTGCAGCGGTCCGACATGGCTTCGATCGTCGACATCCAGTTGGCCCACCTGCGCAAGCTGCTGGCCGACCGGAAGATCGGTCTGGACTTGGACCAGCAGGCGATGGATTGGCTGGCGTCGGAAGGGTACGACAGCACCTATGGCGCACGCCCGCTGAAGCGGGTGATCCAGCGGTCGCTGCAGAACCCGCTGGCCGGGCTGATCCTCGAAGGCGGGGTCAAGGAAGGCGAGACGATCCATGTCTCGGCCAATTCCAAGGGCCTGGTGATCAACGGCCAGTTGGCCGAAGCGGCGTAAGGAACGGGGCGTGGTCCGGCATGGGCCACGCCCTTTTCATGTTCGGGATGCTATGTGGTAACGCCGTGGCAGCGAGAGGTGACGGCGATGCACACGATATCGATCTCGGACGAGGTGAAGGCGCTGCTCGACAGTCTCAGGGCTGACGACGAGACCGAGACGCAGTTCGTCGAGGATGCGATCCGCCTGAGGGCGTCCGCGGTGTCCGGTGACGAGGGGCTGGCAGACGCGATAGAGGCTGGCCTCGACGATATGCGTCGTGGCCGTTTTACGCTGGTCGACAATGAAGAGGCGCATCGCGCGCTTTGGAAGCGGATTGACGAAGACGTTGAGCGGCGCGTCGCTGGGCCGCGATGAGTTCAAGTTATCGTCTTGGCGACACGGCTCGTGTTCAGATCGTCGAGATTGTAGCAAAGAGCCAGCAAGACTATGGCCCGGCACATGCAACTCGGTACAGGGCGCTGATCGAGGCAGCCATATCCTGGCGATTGTCGGCCGCTCCTATCCAGCCGCCCGAGCGGCGCGGGATGCGCTATCGTGATCGCTCCAGAAGACAGGCATCGCCGTAGGAGTGGAACCGATACCCCGCTTCGATCGCGTGCGCGTACGCCGCCAGCATCGTCTCCCGTCCCCGGAACGCCGATACCAGCATCAGCAGGGTCGAGCGCGGCAGGTGGAAATTGGTTACCAGTGCATCGACCACGCGGAACCGGTAGCCGGGGGTGATGAACAGTGCCGTCTCGCCGGCGAACGGCGCCAGCACGCCGTCAGGTGAGGCTGCGCTTTCCAGCAGGCGCAGGCTGGTGGTTCCAACGGCAACCACGCGGCCGCCGCGTTGCCGGGCGGCGTTGACCGCCTCCGCCACCTCGGGCGTCACGGTCCCCCGTTCGGCGTGCATGCGGTGATCGGCGATCCGGTCCACGCGCACCGGCAGGAACGTGCCGATCCCGACATGCAGCGTCACCGTCAGCCGCCGCACCCCTGCCGCGTCGATCGCCGCCAGCAGGTCCGGGGTGAAATGCAGCCCCGCCGTGGGGGCGGCGACGGCGCCGGGCAGGCGCGCGAAGATCGTCTGGTAGTCAGCGGCGTCGCTGGGCAGAGGTCCGTCCGGCCGGTCGATATAGGGCGGCAGCGCCAGCGCCCCGGCGGCCTGGAAGGCTTCCATCAGCGCATCGCCGTCCCGGTTGAAGCGCAGGCCGATGCTGCCGTCCGGGCGCTTGGCCGTGACCGCGGCGGTCATGCCGGCGTCGAGCGGTTCGAACGCCAGCGTATCGCCGACCCGCACACGCCGCCCGTTGCGGGCCAGCGCGTTCCACACCCCGTCGGCGTCCGGCCGGTCCAGCGTGATGCCCACCGCCGCATCGCCCCGTCGCGCACGAAGCTGGGCCGGGAACACCTTGGTATCGTTGGCAACCAGAACATCACCCGGCCGCAGCAGCGACGGCAGGTCGCGGATAGCGCGATCGGCCAGCCCCGCGTCGTGGACATGCAGCATCCGCGCGGCGTCGCGCGGACGGGCGGGATGGTGGGCGATCCGGTCCGGCGGCAGTTCGTAGTCGAAGTCCGCCAGCATCAGCGCCGCGGGATCGTCGGTCACGGCTGGTAGGAGGAGATCTCGACCAGGTTGCCGTCCGGATCGCGGCAATACACCGACCGGATGGGACCGAGCGCGCCGGTCTTGGTGACGGGACCTTGGAGGATCTGGACGCCGCAGTCGTGCAGGTGGCCGATGACTTCCTCGGGCGGCACGGCGGTGATGAAGCAGACGTCGCCCGCGCCCGGATCGGCGCAGACGCCGGTGGGCCAACTGCCCAGGTCGGCGTCCACCGGCCGCAGGTTGATCTTCTGCCCGCCGAATTTCAGCGCCGTGCGGTTGTCGCCGAAATCCTCCCGCTCCATCCCCAGCACGCGCTGGTACCAGGCCGCGGCGATCTCCACGCTGCTGACGTTCAGGACGATGTGGTCGATCCGGTCGATGGTGAAGCGCATCAGCCCAATCCGTCGTAGAAATCGTTGCCTTTGTCATCAACGACGATGAAGGCGGGGAAGTTCTCGACCTCGATGCGCCAGACGGCTTCCATGCCGAGTTCGGGGAACTCCAGCACCTCCACTTTCTTGATGCAGTCCTGCGCGAGCCTGGCGGCGGGGCCGCCGACGGAGCCGAGGTAGAAGCCGCCATGGGCCTTGCAGGCGTCGCGCACGGCCTTGGAGCGGTTGCCCTTCGCCAGCATCACCAGCGACCCGCCGGCGGCCTGGAACTCGGCGACATAGCTGTCCATGCGCCCGGCGGTGGTGGGGCCGAAGCTGCCGGTGGCCATGCCTTCCGGCGTCTTGGCGGGGCCGGCGTAGTAGACCGGGTGGTTCTTGATGTAGTCGGGCAAGGGCTGGCCGTTGTCCAGCCGCTCCTTCAGCTTGGCATGGGCGATGTCGCGTGCAACGACCATCGTCCCCGTCAGCATCACCCGCGTCTTCACCGGATACTTGGACAGTTCCGCTCGGATTTCGCCCATGGGCCGGTTCAGGTCGATATGGACGCTGTCGTCGCCCAGCGTCTCGGCCGTGGCTTCGGGCAGGTACTTCGCCGGATCGGTTTCAAGCTGTTCCAGGAACACGCCCTCGGGCGTGATCTTCGCCAGGATCTGCCGGTCGGCGCTGCAGGACACGCCGATGCCGACGGGCAGCGACGCGCCGTGCCGGGGCAGGCGCACCACACGCACGTCGTGACAGAAGTATTTACCGCCGAACTGCGCGCCGATGCCGATGTTGCGGCTGATCTCCAGGATCTGCTTCTCGGCGTCCAGGTCGCGGAACGCATACCCCGCCTTGGATCCCTTGGTCGGCAATCCGTCCAGCCACTTGGTGGAGGCGAGCTTGACGGTCTTCAGCGTCATCTCGGCGGACGTGCCGCCGATGACGATCGCGAGGTGATAGGGCGGGCAGGCCGAGGTGCCCAGCGTCTTCATCTTCGCTTCCAGGAACTTCGCCAGCCCCGCCGGGTTCAGGATCGCCCGCGTCTCCTGGAACAGGAACGTCTTGTTGGCGCTGCCGCCGCCCTTGGCGACGAACATCAGGTGGAATTCGTCGGCGTGCCCATGGGAGTCGTCGTCGCCGGGGGCGGCCATGATGTCGAACTGCACCGGCAGGTTGTTGCCGGTGTTCACTTCCTCGAACATCGACAGCGGCGCCATCTGCGAATAGCGCAGGTTGGTTTCGGTGTAGGTACGGTGGACGCCCCACGACAGCGCCTCTTCCTCGTCGCCGTCGACCCAGACCCGCTGGCCCTTCTTGCCGAACACGATCGCGGTGCCGGTGTCCTGGCACATCGGCAGGATGCCGCCCGCGGCGATATTGGCGTTCTTCAGCAGGTCCAGCGCGACGAAGCTGTCATTGTCGCTGGCCTCGGGGTCGTCCAGGATCGCCCGCAGCGACGCGAGATGCGCCGGGCGCAGCAGGTGCGACACCTCGTGGAAGGC